>NZ_JBITXP010000005.1:329945-424265 GCF_044544765.1 Streptomyces sp. NPDC053513 | reverse complement strand
GCGGGTCCAGGCACCACAGCCTCTGGCGCCGGCAGGGCGCGGGTCCGTTGTGCCCACCCGTTCCGCCCCAGCGGAACGACTGCCCACAACGGGGGTGGGCACCGCCCGGCGGGCACGGCCCACACGGGCGGGCCCGCAGAGAGGGGGCGGCGTCCTGTGGGCGGGGGTTACGCGCGCCAGGGCAGTTCCGCCGTCACCGTCGTCGGCCCACCCCCCGGCGAGTCCACCGCCAGCACCCCGTCCACCGCCCCCACCCGCCCCGAAAGGTCCGCGAGACCACCGCCCGCCCCCACCCGCGCGCCCCCCACCCCGTCGTCCCGCACCTGGAGCATCAGCCGGTCCCCCGTGCGCCACACCTCCACCCACGCGCGCCGCGCGCCCGAGTGGCGGGAGACGTTCCGGAGGAGCTCCGAGGCCGTGAAGTACGCGATGCCCTCGATCGCCGGCGCCGGCCGCCCCGGCAGGTCCACGTCCACGGAGACGGGGACCGCGCACCGGGAGGCCACCGCCGACAGCGCCGCGTCGAGCCCCCGGTCGGTGAGGACCGCCGGGTGGATGCCCCGGGCGAGGTCCCGCAGCTCCTGGAGGGCGAGCTTGACCTCGCCGTGCGCCTCGTCGACGAGTACCGCCGCCGCCCGCGGGTCCCGCGCCAGCTTCTCCTTGGCGAGCCCCAGGTCCATGGCGAGCGCGGCGAGCCGGGCCTGCGCGCCGTCGTGCAGGTCGCGCTCGATGCGCCGCAGGTCGGCGGCGGCGGTGTCGACGACGACGCCCCGGTCCGACTCCAGCTCGGTGACGCGGGAGGCCAGCCGGGACGGGCCGAGGAGCCCGGAGACGAGGAGCCGGTCGACGGAGACGAACCCGCGCAGCACCCACGGCCCGGCGAGGACGAACACGAGCCCGATCAGGCTGGTCACGGCCAGTTCGAAGGGCGAGTCGAGGTAGAAGGCGTGGTTCCGGTCGCCGTACAGCTGGAGTCCTTCCTGCCCCGCCCACAGGGGGAAGACCCACTGCCACAGCGGATACGTGAAGAGGCTCCAGCCCCAGCTCCACAGCGCCACCGTGACGGAGAAGGAGAACACCGCCCACGGCATGTGCAGGACCGCGTACAGCAGGTGCCGCCACGACGCGCCGCTCTTCAGCATGGCGCCCATCCACGAGAACGCCCCGCCGGTCCGGCCGCGCACCGGCTCCGGCGCGGCCACGTCGAGGTCGAGCAGCCCGCGCGCCCGGGCCCGCTCGACCGCGCCGAAGCCCCGGCACATCGCGAGCGTCCCGGCCAGGACCGGCACGCCGAGGAAGGTGATGAGCAGTCCGGCGCCGGCCGACGCGAAGGCGACGGAGAGCGCGAACCAGCAGACACTCAGCGGCAGCCCGATCAGCACGTACAGGAAGGCGCGCCAGGTGCGGGCCTCGAACGGCGCGCGGATCGCGGCGGGGAGTCGGTGGGAGGCCATCGCGGTGTTCCTTCTCTGCTCGGAGACCCTGCTCGGCGGCTTTGCCCGGAGGCCCTGTTCGGAGGGGCGGGCGGTACGTGTTCCAGCGTTCCGTCCCGCGCCCCGCCGGACCATGAGGCGGGTGGGCGTCTGCGGGCGGGGGTTTTCCCCACCTCCCCGTCAGGCCCCCGGCCGGGAACGCCACGGCAGCTCCGCCGTGACCGTCGTCGGACCGCCCTCGGGGGAGTCGAGGACGAGCACCCCGTCGACCGCGCCGAGCCGCTCCGCGAGCCCGGCGAGCCCCGTACCGCCGTCGAGTCGCGCCCCGCCGGCCCCGTCGTCGCGCACCTGGAGCATCAGCCGGTCCCCGGCCCGCCAGGCGTCCACGGAGGCGGACCGGGCGCGCGCGTGCTTGGAGACGTTCTGGAGGAGTTCGGACACGGTGAAGTACGCGATGCCCTCGATCGCCTCGGCCGGCCGCTCGGCCAGGTCCACGTTCACCTTCACCGGCACCGTGCAGCGCGCGGAGACGGAGGAGAGGGCGGCGCCCAGGCCCCGGTCGGTGAGGACCGCCGGGTGGATGCCCCGGGCGAGGTCCCGCAGCTCCTGGAGGGCGAGCTTCACCTCGCCGTGCGCCTCGTCGACCATCGCCGCGGCGGCCTCCGGGTCCTCCAGCAGCTTCTCCTTGGCGAGGCCGAGGCCCATGGCGAGGGCCACGAGCCGGGCCTGCGCGCCGTCGTGCAGGTCGCGCTCGATGCGTCGCAGGTCGGCGGCGGCGGTGTCGACGACGACGCCCCGGTCCGACTCCAGCTCGGCGATCCGCCGCTCCAGCTCGTCGGAGGGCGAGAGCAGCCCCCGGACCATGCCCCGGTCGGCGCCGGCCAGGCCGCGGGCCAGGAAGGGCAGGACGGGCCAGAGGACGAAGAGCGAGACGAGCGCGACGGTGAACGTCAGGATCCCCCAGGGCAGCCGGATCAGCCCGTACAGCTGGGTCCGCCAGGCCACCGGGTCCTTCAGCGAGGCCCACAGCCAGCCGAAGAAGCCGCGGTGCCGCGGCGGCGGGGAGGGCTCGGCGACCTCCACCCCGAGCAGCGCGCGGGCCCGCGCCCGCTCCGACCGGCCGATGAGCCGGGCGCCGCCGAGGCCGAGGGCGAGCAGCGGCAGCCCGATCACGGTGACGGAGAGGCCCACGCCGACGGAGACGGTCACGACCGCGTAGACGAAACCGGCCAGTGCCGTGAAGAGGTTGGAGAGGAGGAAGGCGATCTCCTTCCAGGTCTCCTTCCCGTAGGCGAGCCGCAGCGGCGGACGGGACGTCTCGGCGGAATCAAGATCGGCGCTCATGACCCCCAGACTGCCGGTCGGGGGCGGCGCGACGCCATGGGGGAGGTGGGTGAGCGGGAGGGGGGATATCCCCACCGGGGAACCGATCGCGAGGTACCGGCACAGCCACCGCGAGGCACCGGCACAGCCACCGCTAGGTCCCGGCGCAGTCGCCGCGAGGCGCGGGAAGAGCCACCACGAGGCGCGGCAAGAGCCCTCGCGAGGTACGGGAGGAGCCGTCGCGAGGTACAGGAGGAGTCCTCGCGTGGCGCCGGCCCAGCCGCCGTCACGTCACCCCCGGGCCCCCGCGAAGCTACTGACGAGGCAACCGCGGAGCCGCCGGTGAGGCATCCGCGAAGGCACCCGCGCCTGCTTACGGTCCCTTTAGCAGGGCCTAGACTCGCGTCCGTACAGAAGTGACTCATGAGACACCGAGACCGAGGGGCGGACGTGCGGGAACCGACCGTTGTCGCGGCCGACGCGGCGGACTACTTCCAGACGTACTCCGTCGTCGGCGTGCTCGCCGTCGTCGGCGTGCTCTTCGTCGCCGTGGCCTTCTCGGCCAACCGGCTGCTGAGGCCCGTCGTGCCGACGCCCGAGAAGCTCCTCACCTACGAGTGCGGTGTCGACCCCGTGGGGGAGGGCTGGGCCCACACCCAGGTGCGCTACTACGTGTACGCCTTCCTCTACGTCATCTTCGCCGTCGACTCGATCTTCCTCTTCCCCTGGGCGACGGTCTTCGCCGCGCCCGGGTACGGCGCCACGACCCTGGTCGAGATGTTCGTCTTCCTCGGCTTCCTGGCTGTGGGGCTGCTCTACGCGTACAAGAAGGGCGTCCTGGCATGGACGTAACACCTGGACCCGTGTCCCTGCCCGCTCCGAAGCTGGGGCCGCTCGCCCGCCTGGCCCCCGAGCCGATGAAGGTGGTCCTGAACTGGGGCCGCCGCTACAGCCTGTGGGTCTTCAACTTCGGCCTCGCCTGCTGCGCGATCGAGTTCATCGCCGCGTCCATGGCCCGGCACGACTTCATCCGGCTCGGCGTGATCCCCTTCGCGCCGGGCCCGCGCCAGGCCGACCTGATGATCGTCTCGGGCACGGTGACGGACAAGATGGCGCCGGCGGTGAAGCGTCTGTACGAGCAGATGCCGGAGCCGAAGTACGTCATCTCCTTCGGCGCCTGCTCGAACTGCGGCGGCCCGTACTGGGACTCGTACTCCGTCACCAAGGGCGTCGACCAGATCATCCCGGTGGACGTCTACGTGCCGGGCTGCCCGCCGCGCCCCGAAGCGCTGCTCCAGGGCATCCTCAAGCTCCAGGAGAAGATCGCCCGGGAGAGCCTGGCCGAGCGGTACGCCACCGCCGCCACGGTCTCCCAGCTGACGAGCCCCCTGGTCGAGCGGCCGGGAGGCACGGCATGACCGCCTACGACTCCCTCCCCGACGCCGTGACGGAGATCTTCGGCGAGGAGGCGACGGCGGAGCAGGCGTACGACCTGCTGACCGTCGACGTCCCCCCGTCGGCCTGGCTCACGGCGCTCGAGACCGCCAGGGACGCCCTCGGCTGCACGTACTTCGACTGGCTGAGCGCCGTGGACGAGCCGGGCACGGGCTTCCGCGTCTGCGCGCACGTCGTGGCGCTGGGGGAGGGGGCTCCGAAGCGGCTCCTGCTGCGCACGACGGTGCTCCACGAGGCCCCCGTCCTGCCGACGGCGATCGGTGTGTACGCGGGCGCGGGCTGGCACGAGCGCGAGACGCACGAGATGTTCGGCGTGGCCTTCGAGGGCCATCCGCACCTCGTCCCCCTCCTGCTCCCCGAGAACTTCGAGGGCCACCCGCTCCGCAAGGACTTCGTCCTGGCGGCCCGGGTCGCCAAGGCGTGGCCGGGCGCGAAGGAGCCGGGCGAGTCGCACGACGGCGGCGGTCCCAAGCGCCGCCAGATGCTTCCGCCGGGCGTCCCGGACCCCAACGAGTGGGGCCCCCTCAAGGGCCAGCTCCCGCCGGCCCCCGCCCGCCCCGCCCGCGCGGCGGCCGGCGACCGCCCGGTCCGCCGCACCCGCACGGCCACGGAGGGCTCGGCGAGCCAGGCGGCCGCGGAGTCGGCTGCTCCGGTACGGCGTTCCCGCTCGGCGTCGGAGGGCTCGGCGAGCCAGGGCGCCGCCGAGCCCGGCGCGCCGGACGCCCCGGCGGCCCGTCCGCCGCGCCGCTCCCGCTCGGCCGCGGACGGCTCGGCGAGCCAGACGACCCCGGAGCCGGGCACGTCCCCGGAAGCGGACACAGCCCCGGAGGCCTCGGCCCGCCCGCCGCGCCGTTCCCGCTCGGCGGCGGACGGCTCGGCGAGCCAGGCGGCCCCGGAGGCCGGTGGCCAGTCGATCCCGGACACGACCGGCCCCGCGCCCCGCGCGGCGGCCGCCACTCCGCGTACCCGCAGCTCGGACGCCCCGTGGCACCACGCCCGCCCGGCCTTCGACGACGAGACGCCACCCCCGGCCACGCCGTCCGCAACGGAACCCCCCGCGCCGACGGCCCCTCAGGCCCCCGGCCCTGAGACACCGGCTTCGGAGGCCACTCCGGCTGCCGAGCCCGAGCCTCAGGCTCCGGCGGCCACCCCGGCCCCCGAGCCCGAGGCCCCGGCCCCGGAAGGCACCCCGGTCCCCGAGCCGGACGCCCCCGAGCCCGACGCCCCGGCGGGCCCCCGGGCCCCCGGGTCCAAGAACGTCCGTGCCGCCGGCTCGGGCGAAGGAGCCGACGCCGAGCCGCCCGCAGGGCGGGGCGGCACCGACACCCCCACCGACACCGCCGGAGGCGATCCCGCGTGAACGACGTACTCGACGTCGCCCTCCGGCTGGTCGTCGTCTTCGTGTGCTTCCTCGTGCTGCCGCTCGTCGTCGGGCAGACCGAGCACAAGGTCATGGCCCACATGCAGGGCCGTCTCGGCCCCATGTACGCGGGCGGCTTCCACGGCTGGGCCCAGCTCGTCGCCGACGGCGTGAAGTTCGCGCAGAAGGAGGACGTGGTCCCGGAGAACGCGGACCGGCGGATCTTCCAGCTCGCACCGGCCGTCGCCCTCCTCCCGTACCTGCTCGTCCTCCTCGCGATCCCGATCGGGCCGAGCGAAGGCGCCGTCGGGCAGGTCGTCGACGCCGGCGTCTTCTTCGTGCTCGCCGTCATGGGCGTCGGCGTCCTCGGCAGCCTCATGGCCGGCTGGGCCTCGGCGAACAAGTTCTCCCTGCTCGGCGGCCTCCGCACGGCCGCCCAGCTCCTCGCGTACGAGCTGCCGATGCTGCTCGCCGCCGCGTCCGTCGCGATGGCCGCCGGCACCGTCTCGCTCCCGGGCATCCTGAACGCCTTCGCGTGGTGGTGGGTGCCCTGGCAGATCGTCGGCGCGCTGGTGTTCTTCACCGCGGGGCTCGCCGAGCTCCAGCGCCCGCCGTTCGACATGCCCGTCGCCGACTCGGAGATCATCTTCGGCGCGTACACCGAGTACACCGGTCTCCGCTTCGCGCTCTTCCTGCTCGCCGAGTACGCGGGCATCGTCGTCCTCTGCGGTCTCACCACCGTCCTCTTCCTCGGCGGCTGGCACGGCCCCTTCGGCGCCGACGGCCTCGGCTGGGTCTGGACCCTGCTGAAGACGGCCGTCCTCGCGTTCGTCGTGATCTGGCTGCGGGTGAGCTACCCGCGCCTGCGCGAGGACCAGCTGCAGAAGCTCGCCTGGACGACCCTCGTCCCGCTCGCGCTCGCGCAGATCGCGCTCACCGGCATCGTGAAGGTGGCGATCCAGTAATGCCCATCCCCGGCTCCGGCCTCGCCAAGGGCCTCGCCGTCACGCTCCGCACGATGACGCGCAAGACCGTCACCGCGCAGTACCCGGACGTGCAGCCCGAGCTGCCGCCCCGCACCCGCGGGGTCATCGGCCTGTTCGAGGAGAACTGCACGGTCTGCATGCTCTGCGCCCGTGAGTGCCCCGACTGGTGCATCTACATCGACTCCCACAAGGAGACGGTGCCGCCCGCCGCCCCCGGCGGCCGCGAGCGCAGCCGGAACGTCCTCGACCGCTTCGCCATCGACTTCTCGCTCTGCATGTACTGCGGCATCTGCATCGAGGTCTGCCCCTTCGACGCGCTGTTCTGGTCGCCCGAGTTCGAGTACGCGGAGACCGACATCCACGAGCTCACCCACGAGCGCGACAAGCTCCGCGAGTGGATGTGGACGGTCCCCGAGCCGCCCGCGCTCGACCCGCGAGCGGAGGAGCCGAAGGAGATCGCCGCGGCCCGCAAGGCGGCGGAGAAGGCCGCCGCCCAGGCGGCCGCCGAGGCCCAGGCCGCCCAGGCCGAGGCCCAGGAGGACCAGCAGTGACCCTCGCAGCGACAACAACAGCGGCGACAGCGGCAGCCCACGGCTTCCTCTCGCCCACCGGCGTCGAGATCGCCTTCGTCCTCGTCGGCCTCGCCACCCTCGGCGCCGCCCTCGTCACCGTCACCACCCGCCAGCTGGTGCACGCCGCCCTCTGGCTGGTCGTGGCGCTCGGCGGGCTGGCCGTCGAGTACCTCCTCCTGACCGCCGAGTTCATCGCCTGGGTCCAGGTCCTGATCTACGTCGGTTCCGTCGTCGTCCTCCTCCTCTTCGGTCTCATGCTCACCAAGGCCCCCATCGGCCGCTCCCCGGACGCCGACTCCGGCAACCGGCCGGTCGCCCTCGCCGTCGCCCTGGCCGCCGCGGCCGCCCTCGTCTGGGTCGTCGTCGACGCGTTCCGCACGACCTGGATCGATCTGGACGGGCCCGCCCAGGGCTCCACCGACGTGACCGGCCAGATCCTCTTCCGGCACTGGGTGCTGCCCTTCGAGGCGCTGTCCGTGCTGCTCCTCGCCGCCCTCGTCGGCGCGATCGTCCTCTCCCGGAAGAAGAAGGAGGACGAGCGCTGATGCACCTCGCCTACCCGGCCGTCCTCGCCGCCCTCCTCTTCGCCGTCGGCCTCTACGGCGTCCTCGCCCGCCGCAACGCGATCCTGGTCCTGATGTCCGTCGAGCTCATGCTCAACGCCGTCAACCTCAACCTGGTCGCCTTCGACGTCTGGCTCCGTGACACCCTCCACGCCGGCCAGGCCCTCACCCTCTTCACCATCGCCGTCGCCGCCGCGGAGATCGGCATCGGTCTCGCCATCGTCCTGATGGTCCACCGCAACCGCGGCACCTCGGACGTCGACCGCCTGCGCGACACCAAGGAACAGCCGTCCGCCGAGGAGAAGGCCGAGGCCGCCGCGTGACCACGACCACCCTCGCCGTCCTCGTCCCCCTCCTCCCCTTCCTCGGCTCCGCCACCGGACTCCTGCTCGGCCGGACCGCGCCCGGCTTCGTCCGCCCGCTGGCCGTGCTGCCGACGCTCGCCGCCGCAGTCCTGGCCGCCCTCGTCGCCGCCCGCCAGGGCGGGGGCAGGGCGATCGACGCCACCACCCAGCTCACCCCGACCGGCTCGGTCCCCATCGATCTGAGCCTCCACATCGACGGGTTCGCCGCCCTCGTCGCCGTCCTCGTCGGCACCGTCGCCACCTGCGTGCAGATCTACTCGACCGGCTACCTCCGCGACGACCCGCGCTACCCCTCGTACGCCGCGCTCGTCTCCCTCTTCACCTCCGCGATGCTCCTCGTCGTCTACTCCGGCGACCTGATGGTGCTCCTGGTCGGCTGGGAGATCATGGGCATCTGCTCGTACTTCCTCGTCGGCCACTACTGGGAGA
This sequence comes from Streptomyces sp. NPDC053513, assembly GCF_044544765.1. Taxonomy (NCBI): domain Bacteria; kingdom Bacillati; phylum Actinomycetota; class Actinomycetes; order Kitasatosporales; family Streptomycetaceae; genus Streptomyces; species Streptomyces sp. NPDC053513. The sequence goes on along the minus strand of NZ_JBITXP010000005.1, from coordinate 415,779 downwards.
CCCCCGAGGCCCGGTCCGCCTCCCTGAAGGCCTTCCTCGTCACCAAGCTCGGCGACGTCCCCTTCCTCATCGGCCTCTTCGCGCTCGCCGCCGACGCGGGCACGTTCCGGATCACGGGCGTCCTCGGCGCCGTCGCGAGCGGCGGCCTCGACCACCCCACCCTGATCGCGCTGCTGCTGCTCGCCGGCGTCGCCGGCAAGTCCGCGCAGTTCCCGCTCCACACCTGGCTCCCGGACGCCATGGCCGGCCCCACCCCCGTCTCCGCGCTCATCCACGCGGCGACGATGGTCGCCGCCGGCATCTACTTCACGGCCCGGCTCCTCCCGGTCTTCGCCGCCTCCGCCGCCGCGATGACCGTCCTCGCCGTGATGGCCGCGATCACGATGGTCGGCTCGGCGCTCGCCGCGCTCGCCCAGGACGACATCAAGCGGGTCCTCGCCTACTCGACGATCGGCCAGCTCGGCTACATGGCCGGCGCCCTCGCCGTCGGCGACCGCGGGGCCGCCGTCTTCCACCTCCTCTCCCACGCCGCGTTCAAGGCGCTCCTCTTCCTCGCCGCCGGCGCGGTCATCCACGCCGCCGGCACGAACTCGCTCACTGCCATGTCCCGCATGAGCGGCCTCGCGAAGCGCATCCCCGACGCGTACTGGACGATGACCGTCGCCCTCCTCGCGCTCGCCGCGGTCCCGCCCTTCGCCGGCTTCTTCTCCAAGGAAGCCGTCCTCGTGGCCGCCGAGCACACCGCCCTCGGCGAGCGGGACGTCGCCCCCGCCGGGGCCGGCTGGATCGTCCTCGTCGCAGGCCTGCTCACGGCCCTGCTGACCGCCGCGTACGCGCTCCGCCTCTGGCTGCGGACCTTCCGCGGCCGCGGCCCCGAGGCCCCGGACCACGGCCGCCAGCCGATCGCCATGACGAGCGTCCTGTGGGTCCTCGCGATCCCCTCCCTCGGCTTCGGCCTGACCGTCACGTACCTCGACGACTGGTTCGACGGGCACCCTCTGACCCCGACGCTGACCACCGCCGTCCTCGGCACCGGTCTCGCCGCCGCCGGAGCCGTCGTCACCTACGCGGTCTGGCGCACCCTCGCCGCCCGCACCCCGGCCCCGGTCGCCACCCCGCACGTCGCCCACCCCGACGCCGAGGCCGGGCTTGTCGAGGCCGAGGCGCTGCACCTGCCGCACCCCGCCGAGGACCCGGCCGACCCCGGCCGCGCCCTCCTGGGACCGCTGCACGGGCCGGCCGCCGACGGCTTCCACCTGGACGCCGTCTACCGGACCGCCTTCGTCCGCCCCGTACTCGCCGCCGCCTCCCTGGTCCGCTTCCTGGACCGCGAGGTCGTCGACACCTACGTACGAGCCGCGGGGAACGGCGCGAAGGGCCTCGGATGGCTCGTCCGCCGCGCCCAGACCGGCAACGTCCAGACCTACCTGAGCGCCCTGCTCGCCGGCTCCGTCGTCCTGGCGATCGTCGCCGTCGCCCTCGCCAACGCCGTCGCCGGAGCGTGAGCCGTGATCGATATCAGCGAATCCGTGATGCAGTTCCTTCTCGCGTTGATCGTCGTCGGCCCGCTGGCCGGCGCCGCCGCCGCTCTTCTCCCGGCCCCGCCCGGGCTGAAGGGGAAGTCACCCGACCAGGCCGTGCTCCGCCACGGCGTCACCGTCACCGGCGCCGTCCTGCTGGCCGCGATCGTCCTCGCCCTCGGCTTCGACCACGACCACCCGTCGACGATGCAGGCCACGACGGACATCAGCTGGATCAGGGCACTCGACGTGCGCATCCACCTCGGTGTCGACGGCATCTCCCTCCCCCTCCTGGTCCTGACCGCGCTGCTGACCTTCCTCTGCGCGCTGTACAGCTACTTCAAGATGCCGAGCGGGCCTTCCCCCAAGGCCTTCGTCGCGCTCCTGCTCGTCCTGGAGTCCGGCACCCTCGCCACCTTCGCCGTCCTCGACCTCGTCCTGTTCTTCCTGGCCTTCGAGACGGTCCTCATCCCGATGTACTTCCTCATCGCCCGCTGGGGCGGCGAGGGCAGGCAGGCCGCCGCCTGGAAGTTCATCCTCTACACGCTGCTCGGCTCCGTCGTCATGCTGCTCGGCCTGCTCCTCATCGGCGTGAAGGCGGGCACGTTCGACATGGTGGCACTCGCCACCGACAACGGCCGTGGACTGACCACGTCCGTGCAGGTCATCGCCATTCTCGCGATCGGTCTCGGACTGGCCGTGAAGACCCCGATGTGGCCGCTCCACAGCTGGCTCCCGGACGCCCACACCGCCGCCCCGACCGTCGGCTCCGTCCTCCTCGCCGGCGTCCTGCTCAAGATGGGCACGTACGGATTCGTCCGGATCGTCCTGCCGATCGCCCCCGACGGCATGCGGACCTTCGCCCCGTACCTCGCCGCCTTCGCCGTCGCCGGGATCGTCTACGGATCGCTCGCCTGTCTCGCCCTCGCCAAACCCGGCAACAAGGGCGACCTCAAGCGCCTCATCGCGTACTCCTCCGTCGGCCACATGGGCTTCGTGCTCCTCGGCATCGCCACCATGACCCCCACCGGCGTCAACGGCGCGCTCTTCGCCAACATCGCCCACGGCCTCATCACCGGCCTGCTCTTCTTCCTGGTCGGCGCCGTCAAGGACCGGTACGGCACCGCCGACCTCGACACCCTCGCCGGAGCCACCGGCGCCGCCCTCTACGGCCGCGCCCCCCGCCTCGGCGCCCTCCTCGCCTTCGCCGCAGTCGCCTCCCTCGGACTGCCCGGCCTCGCCGGCTTCTGGGGCGAGATGCTCGCCCTCTTCGGCGCCTTCGACCCGGCCGCCGGGCTCAGCCGCCCCGCCTTCCTCACCTTCATGGCGATCGGCGCCTTCGGCACCCTCCTCACCGCCGCCTACCTCCTCGTCGTCGTCCGCCGCGTCTGCATGGGTGGCCCGCGACCCGCCGGGGAGACGGCCATCGCCGACGTCCAGGGGTACGAGTTCGCCGCCTGGACCCCGCTCGCCGCCCTCACCGTCCTCGCCGGACTCTGGCCCGCCGTCCTCCTCGGCCTCACCGACCCGGCCGTCCAGCAGCTCCTCGCGGGAGGCCCCCGATGACGTCCCTCGTCCAGTCCGTCGACTGGCTCACGATCGCGCCCCCGACCCTCACCGCCGCGGTCGCGCTCGTCGTCCTCGTCGCCGACCTCTTCGTCCCCGAGGAGCGCAAGCAGCTCCTCGGCTGGACCGCGATCGGCGGCCTCACCGCCGCCCTCGCCCTCCTCCTGCCGCTGCGGTCCGGCGACCGCCAGACCTTCTGCCTCACCGCCGACACCCGCGTCCAGGCGTGCAGCTACACCGCCGACCACTTCACCCTGGTCATCCAGCTGCTCGTCTTCGCCGGCGCGCTGCTCACCGCACTCCTCTCCCTGGACGCCACCCGCGAGAGGCTCCCGGCCGGCGAGTACTGGTTCCTGCTGCTCTCCTCCGCCGCCGGCGCCGCCCTGCTGCCCGCCTCGCGGGACCTGGCGACCCTCGTGGTCGCCCTGGAGGTGGCCTCGCTCCCGGCCTTCGCGCTCGTCGGCCTCAAGCGCGGCGACCGCATGTCCGGCGAGGCCGCGCTCAAGTTCTTCCTCTCCTCCGTCACCGCGACCGCCGTCACCCTCCTCGGCGTCAGCTTCGTGTACGCGGCGACCGGCACCCTCCACCTCACGGAGATCGCCCAGCGCCTCGACGACGTCCCCGGACAGCTCCAGACCCTCGCCGAGGCCGGCGTCGCCCTCACCCTCGTCGGCTTCGCCTTCAAGACGGCCGCAGTCCCCTTCCACTTCTGGGTCCCCGACACCTACGTCGGCGCCCCGCTGCCCGTCGCCGCCTACCTCTCCGTCGTCGGCAAGGCCGTCGGGTTCACCGGCCTCGTCCTGGTGACCGTCGTCGCCTTCCCGTCGTACGCGGACGTGTGGGGCCCGGCGCTCGCCGTCCTCGCCGCGCTCACCATGACCGCGGGCAACGTCGCCGCCCTCCGCCAGGTCCCCACGCGCGCGTGGAGCGCGGTACGGCTCCTCGCCTGGTCCTCCGTCGCCCAGGCCGGCTACCTCCTGGTGCCGATCGCGGCCGCCGCGTACTCCAGCGACGACCAGATCGGCGCCACCGTCGCGTACGCCCTGATGTACGCCGTCGTGAACCTCGGCGCCTTCGCGGTCGTCGCGCTCGTCGCCCGCGCCCATCCCGAGAACCGGATCGCGGACTACCGGGGCCTGTACGCCGCCAGCCCCGCCACGGCCCTCGCGCTCGGGTTCTTCCTCCTGAATCTGGCCGGTTTGCCCCCGGGTATCATCGGCCTCTTCGCCAAGGTGACCGTCTTCTCGGCGGCCGTCGACGCGGGCCTCGGGTGGCTGGCCGTGGTCATGGGCGTCAACGTCGTGATCGCGCTCTACTACTACCTGCGCTGGACGGCCCTGCTCTTCCGCGCGCCGGAGGGCGCCCCCGTCACGCACAAGGCCCCCGTGCCGGTCACCCTGGCGATCGTGCTGACCGCCACCGCCGGGGCCGTGCTGTCGGGCTACCCGCAGTTCGCCCTCCACTTCGCGGCGACGACCCTGTTCTGACCCCCCACACACGGAAACACCGAGGAGCGACAACCCGTGCTGAACGGATTCAAGGACTTCATACTTCGCGGGAACGTCATCTCCATGGCCATCGGCCTGGCCGTCGGCTCGGCGTTCACGGCCGTCGTCACCGGCTTCAGCAAGGCGTTCATCACCCCGCTCATCGGTCTGGCCACCGGCTCGGTCGGCGACTTCAGCGAGGCCAAGTTCACCATCGGCAAGACGGACTTCCCCTACGGCCTGGCGATCGCCGCCGCCATAGCGTTCGTCATCACCGCCGCGGTCCTCTACTTCCTCATCGTCGTCCCCATGACGAAGATCCAGGAGAAGTTCGCCAAGGAGGAGGCGAAGGACCCCAAGGCGGAGAAGCGCGACTGCCCCCGCTGCTTCACCGAGATCCCGGCCATCGCCTCCCGCTGCGCCCACTGCACCAGCGAGGTCGAGCCCGTCGCCCTCACCGCCGCCCTGGAGAAGATCCCCGCCGCCCGCTAGCGGCCGACGGCTCACCCGTACGGCCCACACGGCACCCCGCGCGAGCCGGGGAACCCGAACCTTTCGCCTGGCGTTGACCAGTACGGGAGGGTCCACTGGACGAGTAGACCACGAGGAAAAGGGTTCCCCTGCCGCACCACCTGGAGGGCGTACCGTGCACCGCCGGCACAACGGGCTGAGGACCGCCGTCCTCCTCGGAGGGCTCTCGGCCCTCATCATCGTCATCGGCAGCTTCTTCGGGCGTACGGGGCTGATCGTCGCGCTGCTCGTGGCGCTCGGCACCAACGCGTACGCGTACTGGAACAGCGACAAGCTGGCGCTGCGGGCCATGCGGGCCCGGCCGGTGAGCGAATTCGAGGCACCGGCGCTGTACCGGATGGTCCGCGAGCTCTCCACCCAGGCCCGCCAGCCCATGCCCCGGCTCTACATCTCACCCACCCAGGCGCCCAACGCCTTCGCGACCGGCCGCAACCCGCGCAACGCCGCCGTCTGCTGCACCGAGGGCATCCTCGCCCTCCTCGACGAGCGGGAGCTCCGCGGGGTCATCGGACACGAGCTGAGCCACGTCTACAACCGGGACATCCTCATCTCCTCGGTCGCCGGAGCGCTCGCCTCCGTGATCATGTTCCTGGTCAACTTCGCCTGGCTGATCCCCGTCGGCCGCTCCGACGACGACGACGGCCCCGGCATCCTCGGCTACCTGCTGATCCTCATCCTCGGCCCGATCGCCGCCTCGATCATCCAGCTCGCCATCTCCCGCTCCCGCGAGTACGAGGCCGACGCCTCCGGCGCCCAGCTCACCGGCGACCCGCTCGCCCTCGCCAACGCCCTGCGGAAGCTGGAGTCCGGCACCAGGCAGCTGCCGCTGCCGCCCGAGCCGAGGATCGAGACCGCGAGCCACATGATGATCGCGAACCCCTTCCGGCCCGGGCAGGGCCTCTCCAAGATGTTCTCCACCCATCCACCGATGGCCGAGCGCATCGCCCGGCTCGAACAGATGGCAGGTCGACGCCCGTGAAGACGATCCTCAACGTCATATGGCTGGTCCTGTGCGGATTCTGGATGTTCCTGGGCTACATCGCCGCGGGTGTCCTGCTCTGCGTCACGATCATCGGCATCCCCTTCGGGCTCGCCGCCTTTCGCATCGGCCTCTACGCGCTCTGGCCCTTCGGCCAGACGGTCGTCGACCGGCGCGACGCGGGCGCGCCGTCCTGCGTCGGCAACGTGCTGTGGCTGATCCTGGCGGGGTGGTGGCTGGCGCTCGGGCACATCACGACGGGCATCGCCCTCTGCATCACGATCATCGGGATCCCGCTGGGTGTCGCGAACTTCAAGATGATTCCGGTGTCGCTGCTGCCGCTGGGCAAGGAAATCGTCCCGACGGACCAGCCGTACGGCTACACGAACCACTGACACGCCGCCCCGGCGGAACGGCACCCCCGCGGTGCGGGCCCAGCGGGCGCGACCCCGTGGCGGGGGAGCGTCCGTAGGGGGCCGGCAGGGTCATGGGCGCGGTGGTGTCGCCCGCCCCCGGCTCACCGCCCAGGCCACCACACCCGCCGCCACGACCCCCGAGCCCGCCAGGACGGAGCCGAGGGGGAGGGCGAAGGCGAGAGCGGCGCAGCCGGTGAGGCCGAGGGCGGCCAGGGGGCGGGCGCGGCCGCCGAGGGTCCAGGCGGAGGCGTTCGCGATCCCGTAGTAGACGAGGACGCCGAAGGACGAGAAGCCGATCGCGCCCCGCACGTCCACCGTCGCCGCCACCACGGCCACCACCGCGCCCACCGCGAGCTCCGCCCGGTGCGGGACCCGGTGGCGGGGGTGTACGGCCGCGAGGGCCGTCGGCAGGTACGCGTCGCGGGCCATCGCCAGGGTCGTGCGGGAGACCCCGAGGATCAGGGAGAGCAGCGAGCCGAGGGCGGCGACCGCCGCGCCGACCGTCACCAGCGGCACCAGCCACCCGGCGTCCGCCGCGCGGGCGGCGTCGGCGAGCGGCGCGGGGGAGGCGGCGAGGGCCGAGGGGCCGAGGACGGTGAGCACGCTCACCGCGACGAGGGCGTAGACGGCGAGCGCGAGGCCGAGCGCGAGCGGCACCGCGCGGGGGATGGTGCGGGCCGGGTCGCGGACCTCCTCGCCGAGCGTGGCGATCCGCGCGTACCCTGCGAACGCGAAGAAGAGCAAACCCGCGGCCTGGAGAACGCCGTCCGTCGTGAAGGCGTCGCCAGGGGCCGCCAGTCCCTCTCCGCCGGCTCCGAGGGACACCGTGACGACGCAGGCGAGCACTGCCAGGACGAGTGCCACGATCACCCGCGTGAGGAGCGCGGATTTCTGAACTCCCCTGTAGTTGACGGCTGTCAGGGCGGCCACGGCGGCGACCGCCACCGCGTGCGCCTGCTCCGGCCACGCGTAGGCCCCGACCGTGAGTGCCATGGCCGCGCACGAGGCGGTCTTGCCGGCGACGAACGCCCAGCCGGCCAGATAACCCCAGAACGATCCGAGGCGTTCGCGACCGTACACGTACGTGCCGCCGGAGGCCGGGTGGAGAGCGGCGAGCCGTGCCGAGGCCATGGCGTTGCAGTACGCCACGACGGCGGCGAGCCCGAGCGCGCAGAGCAGTCCGGCCCCGGAACCGGCCGCGTCCGCAGCGGGTCCGAGCGCGACGAAGATCCCGGCTCCGATCATCGAGCCGAGGCCGATCACGACCGCGTCGAAGAGGCCCAGGGAGCGGCGCAGTTCCGGTGTCATGCTCCGCACATTAAACGCTGAGTCCGGTCTCCCTGAGCGTGATGTTCAGCCGCCCCACCAGGCCCAGCCCCGGCTCGGCCGTCCCCGGGAACACCTTGGGGACCCCGTGGTGGACCCAGCGCGAAGCCCCGCCGAAGACGAAGAGGTCCCCGGAGCCCAGGTCGACGTCCTGGTAGGGCCGGCCGCGGTTCTCCTCGTTCCCGAAGCGGAACACGCACCGGTCCCCGAGGCTCAGCGACACCACCGGCGCGGAGGAGCGCTCCTCCCGGTCCTGGTGCATCCCCATCCGCGCCCCCGGCGCGTAGAAGTTCACCAGCGCGGTGTCGGGGGTGAAACCGCCGTGCTCGCCGTACGCCTCGACGAGCGCCGCCCGGCCCAGCTCGACCAGCCAGTCCGGCAGCGCGATCCCGACCGCGTCGAGGTAGCGGTACGGCACCCACTGCCGCCCCAGGGCCAGTGAGCGCACCGACATCACGCCGCCGCCGGGCAGCACGGTGTGCCGGTACGGGAAGGGCCCGCGCCCCCACTCCCGGCAGGCGTCCACCAGCTCCCGCCGGCGCGCGAACGGCAGCCACGCGGGCACGTGCACCGCCCCGGGCGCGATCTCGGCCCGCTCGCGGGGGAAGAGCCCGTCGGTCACGCGGGGGAGCCTTCGAGGGCCCCCTCGAGGCCGAGGAGCCGCTCCTTGCGCTCGAGGCCCGCGGCGTACCCGCGCAGGCTTCCGTCGGCGCCGATCACCCGGTGGCAGGGCCGCACCACGAGCAGCGGATTGCGGCCGATCGCGGTGCCCACGGCCCGTACCCCGGCGCCGGGCGAACCGACCCGCCGGGCGATCTCCCCGTACGAGACGGTGGTCCCGTACGGGATCTCCTCCAGGGCCCGCCAGACGCGCCGCTGGAACGCGGTCCCGGTGTCGCCGGAGAGCGGCAGGTCGAACCGGTCGCGGCGGCCGGCGAAGTACTCGCCCAGCTGCCCGGCGGCCTCGGCGAACGCCTCGGGCGCGAGCGTCCAGCCGTCCCCGACCGCGACGGCGCCCTTCTGCCCCGGCAGGGACAGCGAGCGCAGCACGGCCCGGCCCCCTTCGGCGAGCTGTCCGACGAGGAGCATCTCGCCCAGGGGGCCGTCGACGTACGCGTACACGGTCATGACTGGTTCCTCTCCCCGCACGGGTCTTCCGGAGACCCAGTGTGCGGGGGCCGCCCGGTCCCGGACCGGCGGTATTCGGACACGACCCTCATGGCCCGCTACGGGATCGGCGTGAGGTCAGCGGTAGTTCACGAACTGGATCGCGAAGTCGAAGTCCTTGCCCTTGAGCAGCGCCTGCACGGCCTGCAGGTCGTCCCGGCTCTTCGAGCTGACGCGCAGCTCGTCGCCCTGGACCTGGGCCTTGACGCCCTTGGGGCCCTCGTCGCGGATGGTCTTCGCGACCTTCTTGGCGTTCTCCTGGGAGATGCCCTCCTGCACGGAGGCGAAGAGCTTGTACTCCTTGCCGGACAGCTGCGGCTCGCCCTCGACGTCCAGCGACTTCAGCGAGATGCCGCGCTTGATCAGCTTGGACTGGAAGATGTCGAGGATCGCCTTGACGCGCTCCTCGCCGTTCGCCTGCATCAGGATCTTCTCGCCCGACCAGGAGATCGAGGCGTTGGTTCCCTTGAAGTCGTAGCGCTGCGAGATCTCCTTCACGGCCTGGTTGAGGGCGTTGTCGACCTCCTGCCGATCGACCTTGGAGACGATGTCGAAACTGGAGTCGGCCATGACTCGTGGCTCCTTGCTCGGATGCTGTGGGGTACCCCAGAAGCCTAGGGGGTGAGCCGCCGACCGAACCGCTGATCAATCGGGTGGCGAAGCACCCCCCGGGATCAGGTATTGTTTACGTCGTTGCCGGGGAACACCGCAGAAAAGCGGAGGACCAAGGCAGCGAACCCATGGCGATGTGCCCGAGTGGCCAATGGGAGCGGACTGTAAATCCGTCGGCTTAGCCTACCCAGGTTCGAATCCTGGCGTCGCCACGTGAAGAAGGCCCCCGGTGCTTGCACCGGGGGCCTTCACTCGTTTCCGGGGGTGACCGAAGGGGTCAGTTGCCGGCCACGTCCTTCACCGCGACCGAGACCGGGACCGAACCGGCGACCAGTTCCAGGGTCAGGCCGGCGGTCGCCGGGGTGTCGAGGAGCTCGGCGAGGACCGCGGCCACGTCGTCCCGGGGGACCGGCCCGCGGCCCGTGCGGGCCTCCAGGCGGACCATGCCCGTGCCCGCGTCGTCCGTCAGGGAGCCGGGGCGCAGGATCGTCCAGTCCAGGGCCGTGCGGGAGCGGATGTCGTCGTCGGCCGCGCCCTTCGCGCGGAGGTAGGCGTCGAAGACCTCGTCGCCCGGGTGGGAGGCGTCCGCGCCCATCGAGGAGACGACGAGGTACCGGCGCACGCCCGCGCGTTCCGCCGCGTCGGCGAACAGGACGGCCGCCGCCCGGTCCACCGTGTCCTTGCGGTCGACGCCGCTGCCCGGGCCCGCGCCCGCCGCGAAGACGGCCGCGTCGGCGCCCTGCAGCACCGCGGCCACCATCTCGACCGACGCCGACTCCAGATCCAGGACGACGGGCTCGGCGCCCGCCTCCCGCAGATCGGCGCCCTGCTCCGGTCTGCGGATGATCCCCGCGACCTCGTGCCCGGCGTGCGAGAGCAGCCTCTCCAGGCGCAGGGCGATCCGTCCGTGTCCTCCAGCGATGACGATGCGCATACTCACGACCGTACGTCGGGACCGGCCGGAGGGCTCCCCGGCTCGGGCGGTCGCTCCGGGCGCGCCTGGCGCGGCAGGTCCAGGGCCGCCGCCGAGTCGCAGTACTCCCGCACCGCGCTCGTCCGGGCCACCACCCGTCCCCGGTGCACCACGATCCGGCTGTACGCGAGGGACAGCACGCCCGCGAGGCGCTCGCCGCGCACCGCGAGCAGCTCCGCCGGGAAGCCGGCCTCCACCCGCACCTCCGGCAGGCCCATCGCCTCCCGCGCCCGCTCGCTCACCGCCCCGTACGCCTCCCGGGGCGGCAGTCCGCCGAGCGAGGCCAGCAGGTAGGCCGCCTCCAGCGGGTCCCCCCGCCCCACCGGGTTGGCCACGTCCCGCAGCGCCCCGCTGCCCGCCGCGACCCGCACCCCGGCCGCCCGCAGCAGCCGTACGGGCGCCGCTCCGCGCAGCTCCGTGCCGGAGCAGCCGCCCTGGGGCAGGCAGATCACCGTCACCCCGGCCGCCGCCAGCCGGTCCGCCGTCCGGCTCGCCGTGTCGGTGGGGAGCCGGGCGAGGCCGGCGCACGGGCCGATCACGACCCCGGGCCGCAGTCCGCCGGCCATCGCCGCGAGCCGGGCGAGGCGGGCGGGGTCGTCCCCGTCGGTGTGCAGGTCGACCGGGACGCCGTGCTCGGCCGCGACGGCGAGGACGGCCTCCACGTACCCGGCCGGGTCCGGGTCGAGGTCCGGGCAGCCGCCGACCACCCCGGCGCCCATCTTCACCGCGTCCCGCAGCATCGCGAGTCCGTCCGCCCCCGCGACGCCCGTGAGCAGCCGGGGCACGGCGACGGCCGTCAGGTCGGCGAGGCCGCGCAGCGAGCGCCGGGCCTGAAGGACCGCTTCGAGCGGGCCGAGTCCGTGGACGTCGCCGATGCGCACGTGCGCGCGGAGCGCGGTCGCGCCGTGGCCCAGCTGGAGGAGCGCGGCCTCGGTGGCCCGCCGTTGCACCTCCTCGGGGGCGTACGGGACGGGGCCCGGGGTGTCGGCGGAGAGCGCGGTGTCGGCGTGGGCGTGGGGTTCGGCGGCGGCGGGCAGCAGGAGGTAGCCGGCCAGGTCGACCCGGGCGCCCACGGTGGTGAGGCTGCCCGCGGTGCCGACGGCCTCGATCCGGTTGCCGACGAGCCGTACGTCCACGGTCCGTCCGTCGGTGAGGCGCGCGTGGGAGAGCAGGAGCGAGGTCGAGTCGGCGGTGGTGGCGGCCCCGTCCTCGGGCGGCTGGGGCTGCTTGCTGTCGGCTGACATCGGGCTCCTCAAGGCTCCTCAAGATCAAGATCGCGCAGCGTGGGGCCGAGCCTAGGGGCGCTCGGAGCGACCTTCGAGGAGGAGCGCAATAGTCGTACCGATGAGGCCACGAGTGGCGTACGGGACGCCTGGTGAGGGGTGTCGCGAGGCCGCCGGGAAACGGATTTGGGTGATGGGCCGGAGACCGTGTAATGTCTTCCTCGCTCGCCCCAATAGCTCAGTCGGTAGAGCGTCTCCATGGTAAGGAGAAGGTCTACGGTTCGATTCCGTATTGGGGCTCTGGTGAGAGGGATCCCGCCTTCGGGCGGGATCCGGATCATCAAAGCGGTGTAGCTCAGTCGGTAGAGCAAGCGGCTCATAATCGCTGTGTCACCGGTTCAAGTCCGGTCACCGCTACAGACAGTAGCCGATTGTGGGGTCGGTCCTGCGATCGGCTACTCTTCTATGCGTTCATCCGTCCATCCGTCCGTCAAGGAGCACTCACGTGGCTGCCACCGACGTCCGCCCGAAGATCACGCTGGCCTGCGTGGAGTGCAAGGAGCGGAACTACATCACCAAGAAGAACCGGCGTAACAACCCGGACCGTCTTGAGATGAAGAAGCACTGCCCCCGCTGCAACTCGCACACCGCGCACCGCGAGACGCGCTAATCAGGCTCGTACACGAGGCCGTCCCCACCAGGGGGCGGCCTCGTGTCGTTTATCGGCATCACGGCAACATCGGCAAGAAATCCAGGAGGTATCGAGTCCATGGCGCTCGACCAGTCCTTCGTGGGCCGGACCTATCCGCCCACCGCGCCCTACGAGGTCGGCCGCGAGAAGATCCGCGAGTTCGCCGAGGCGATCGGTGACGCCAATCCCGCCTACACCGACACCGAGGCGGCCAAGGCGCTCGGGCATTCCGATGTGATCGCCCCGCCCACTTTCGTGTTCGCCATCACGTTCAAGGCGGCCGGCGCCGTCATCGAGGACCCGCAGCTGGGCCTCGACTACAGCCGCGTCGTCCACGGCGACCAGAAGTTCGCCTACACCCGGCCCGTACGCGCCGGGGACCGGCTCTCGGTCACCTCCACCATCGAGGCGATCAAGTCCCTCGCCGGCAACGACATCCTGGACATCCGCGGCGAGGTCCACGACGCCTCCGGCGAGCACGTCGTCACCGCCTGGACCAAGCTCGTCTCCCGCGCGCCCGAGGGGGCCTGACCATGACCGCGAAGATCGCCTACGACGAGGTCGAGGTCGGCACCGAGCTGCCCGCGCAGACCTTCCCCGTGACCCGCGCCACGCTCGTGCAGTACGCCGGCGCCTCCGGGGACTTCAACCCGATCCACTGGAACGAGAAGTTCGCGGTCGAGGTCGGCCTCCCGGACGTCATCGCCCACGGCATGTTCACCATGGCCGAGGCGATCCGCGTCGTCACCGACTGGACCGGCGACCCCGCCGCCGTCGTCGAGTACGGCGTCCGCTTCACCAAGCCGGTCGTCGTCCCCAACGACGAGGCCGGCGCCCTGATCGAGGTCTCCGCCAAGGTCGCCGCCAAGCTGGACGACCAGCGGGTGCGGGTCGACATCACGGCCACGAGCGCCGGGCAGAAGGTCCTGGGCATGAGCCGGGCCGTCGTACGACTGGCCTGACCCCGTGAGCCCATGACCCGTCGCCGGCGCGCGAGGGGTCATGGGCTTTCTCGTACTCTTGAGCCCGTGCAGCTCCTCAACGACGCCCCCCTCGCGCCCCTGACCACCTTCCGGCTCGGCGGTCCCGCCACCCGGCTGGTCACCGCCACCACCGACGACGAGGTCATCGCCGCCGTCCGCGAGGCCGACGCCACCGGGGCCCCGCTGCTGATCATCGGCGGCGGATCCAACCTGGTCATCGGGGACAAGGGCTTCGAGGGCACCGCGCTGCGCATCGCCACCACCGGCTTCACCCTCGACGGGACCCGTCTGGAGGTCGCCGCCGGCGAGGTCTGGACCGACGTCGTCGCCCGGACCGTCGAGGCCGGGCTCGCCGGGATCGAGTGCCTGGCCGGCATCCCCGGCTCGGCCGGCGCGACCCCCATCCAGAACGTCGGCGCGTACGGACAGGACGTCTCCGCCACCCTCACCGAGGTCGTGGCGTACGACAGGGACGACCACCGGGTCGTCACGCTGACGAACGAGCAGTGCGACTTCTCGTACCGGCACAGCCTCTTCAAGAAGCTCCCCGACACCTACGTCGTGCTGCGCGTCCGTTTCGAGCTGGAGGACGCCGGCGGCCTGTCCGCCCCGATCGCCTACGAGCAGACCGCCCGCGCCCTCGGCGTCGGGATGGGCGACCGGGTGCCGCTCGCCCACGCCCGCGAGACCGTCCTGAAGCTGCGCGCGAGCAAGGGCATGGTCCTGGACCCCGAGGACCACGACACCTGGTCCGCCGGATCCTTCTTCACCAACCCGATCCTCCCGAACGAGGAGTTCGACGCCTTCCGGGCCCGCGTGGCCGAGCGCCTCGGCCCCGAGGCCCAGGCACCGGCGTTCCCCGTGGGCACCTCCTTCACCAAGACCTCGGCGGCCTGGCTGATCGACAAGGCCGGCTTCACCAAGGGGTACGGCTCCGGGCCCGCCCGGATCTCCACCAAGCACACGCTCGCCCTCACCAACCGGGGCGAGGCGACCACCGAGGACCTCCTCGCCCTCGCCCGCGAGGTCGTCGCCGGAGTGCACGAGGCCTTCGGCGTCACCCTCGTCAACGAGCCGGTGACCGTGGGCGTGGAGCTCTAGTACGCCACCCCGACGGCCTGTTTGACCGTCGCGGGGTCGTCGATCATCGCCAGCATCGCGTGCGCCACGTCCGCGCGGGCCAGGGAGCGGCCCCGGGGAGGGGTGCCGCCGACGACCTTGCGGTACCGGCCGGTGCCCGGCCCGTTCGTCAGCTTGGGCGGGCGCACGGACGTCCAGTCGGCGCCGCTCGCGGCGAGCTCCGCCTCCATGACCCGCAGGTCGGCGTAGACGTCCTTCAGGACGCTGTTGACGATCGCCAGCACGGCCTTGTCGACGAGGGCCTGGCCGTCCGGGACCGGGCCCAGCGGGGCCGCGCTGACCACCAGGAGCCGGCGCGTCCTCTCGGCCTCCATCGCCGCGAGCACCGAGCGGGTGAGCCGGGCGGCCACGCCCGCGTCCGCCCGGGTGCGGGCCCCGAGGCCCGAGAGCACCGCGTCCCGGCCCGCGACCGCCCCGCGCAGGGCCTCGGGGTCGGACAGGTCGGCCCGGCGGACCGTCAGGCGGGAGCCCGTCGCCGTGAGCCGCGCGGGGTCCCGGACCACCGCCGTCACCTCGTGGCCCGAGGCCAGGGCCTGCCGGACGACCTCCTGGCCGATGCCGCCGGTCGCACCGAAGACTGTGAGCTTCATGTCGCACCCTCCCCGGGTGGGTAAGTATTCACTCACCCCCAGGGTGAGTGGATACTCACTCACACGTCAAGCGTGGCTGGAGGATGCATGGAACAGAGGTCGACCCGCACCCGGATCGTCGACGCCGCCCGCGACCTCATGCGGACGGCGGGGCTC
Organism: Streptomyces sp. NPDC053513; assembly: GCF_044544765.1. Taxonomy (NCBI): domain Bacteria; kingdom Bacillati; phylum Actinomycetota; class Actinomycetes; order Kitasatosporales; family Streptomycetaceae; genus Streptomyces; species Streptomyces sp. NPDC053513. The sequence continues at coordinate 400,419 of NZ_JBITXP010000005.1, read as the reverse complement.
GCCCGCACCACCACCAAGGAGATCGCCAAGGCGGCCGGCTGCTCGGAAGCCGCCCTCTACAAGTACTTCAGCAGCAAGGAAGAGCTCTTCCTGACCGTCCTGAACGAGCGCCTGCCCCAGCTCGGCGGCCTCCTCGGCACGCTCGTCGCCGACCCCGGCGGCCGCACCGTCGAGGAGAACCTCGTCGAGGTCGCCCGGCAGGCCGCGCTCTTCTACGAGCAGACCTTCCCGGTCGTCGCCTCCCTCTACGCGGAGCCGCAGCTCAAGCGGCGCCACGAGGAGGCCATGCGCACCTACGGCATGGGCCCCCACAAGCCCATCGAAGGCCTCGCCGCCTATCTCCGCGCCGAACAGCGGCACGGCCGCATCGGCCCCGACGCCGACCCGGTGGCCGCCGCCTCCCTGCTCCTCGGGGCCTGTGTGCAGCGCTCCTTCGCCTGGGAGATGAGCCCGGACCGCAGGCCGCCGGACTCCCTCGACGACTTCGCGCGCTCGCTCGCCCGCACCCTGCTCCGGGGAATCAGCTAGCGAGCCAGTCGTCGATGCCCGCGAGCAGCTTCGCCCTGACGTCCTCGGGCGCCGCCGAGCCCCGCACCGACTGCCGGGCCAGCTCCGCCAGCTCCGCGTCCGTGAACCCGTGGTGCCGACGGGCGATCTCGTACTGCGCCGCGAGCCGCGAACCGAAGAGCAGCGGGTCGTCCGCACCGAGCGCCATCGGCACCCCGGCCTCGAAGAGGGTCCGCAGCGGCACGTCCTCGTGCTTCTCGTACACCCCGAGCGCGACGTTCGACGCCGGGCAGACCTCGCAGGTCACGCCCTTCTCGGCGAGCCGCCGCAGCAGCCCCGGGTCCTCCGCCGCCCGCACCCCGTGACCGACCCGCGCCGCCCGCAGGTCGTCCAGGCAGTCCCGTACGGACGACGGCCCCGTCAGCTCGCCGCCGTGCGGGGCCGCGAGGAGGCCGCCCTCCCGCGCGATCGCGAAGGCCCGGTCGAAGTCCCGGGCCATGCCCCGCCGCTCGTCGTTGGAGAGCCCGAAACCGACCACCCCCCGGTCCGCGAAACGCACCGCGAGTCGGGCCAGGGTCCGCGCCTCCAGGGGGTGCTTCATCCGGTTCGCCGCGACGAGCACCCGCATCCCGAGCCCGGTCTCCCGGGAGGCCCCGTCCACCGCGTCCAGGATGATCTCCAGGGCCGGGATCAGACCGCCCAGGTGCGGGGCGTACGAGGTGGGGTCGACCTGGATCTCCAGCCAGCCGGAGCCGTCCCGCACGTCCTCCTGCGCCGCCTCGCGCACCAGCCGCCGGATGTCCTCCGGCTCGCGCAGGCAGGAGCGGGCGATGTCGTAGAGCCGCTGGAAGCGGAACCAGCCGCGCTCGTCGGTCGCCCGCAGCTTGGGGGGCGTACCGCTGCTCAGCGCCTCCGGGAGGTGCACGCCGTACTTGTCGGCCAGCTCGATGAGCGTCGTGGGCCGCATCGAACCGGTGAAGTGCAGGTGCAGATGGGCCTTGGGCAACAGGGTGATATCGCGTACATGCTCCATCGGCCGATACTGCCGCACCCGAATGGACGAATACAGTCCGTTTCCCCGATCGGGACCTTGCTAGAACGCAAGAACGGGCCCCCGGTTCCGAGAACCGGGGGCCCGCAGTCCCTGAATTCGAGGACTGGATCAGTCGCGCGCCTCGGCGAGGAGCTTCTGGATCCGGGACACGCCCTCCACCAGGTCCTCGTCGCCCAGCGCGTACGACAGGCGCAGGTAGCCCGGGGTGCCGAAGGCCTCGCCCGGGACGACCGCGACCTCGGCCTCGTCCAGGATCAGGGCGGCCAGCTCGACCGAGTCCTGCGGGCGCTTGCCGCGGATCTCCTTGCCGAGCAGCCCCTTCACCGACGGGTACGCGTAGAACGCGCCCTCGGGCGTCGGGCAGTACACGCCCTCGATCTCGTTCAGCATCCGCACGATCGTCTGGCGGCGGCGGTCGAAGGCGGCGCGCATCTCGGCGACCGCGTCCAGGTCGCCGGAGACGGCGGCGAGCGCGGCCACCTGCGCGACGTTGCTCACGTTGGACGTGGCGTGCGACTGCAGGTTCGTCGCGGCCTTGACGACGTCCTTCGGGCCGACGATCCACCCGACGCGCCAGCCCGTCATCGCGTACGTCTTCGCCACGCCGTTCACCACGATGCACTTGTCGCGCAGCTCGGGCACGATCGCCGGCAGCGAGACGAACTTCGCGTCGCCGTAGACCAGGTGCTCGTAGATCTCGTCCGTCAGGACCCACAGGCCGTGCTCGACGGCCCAGCGGCCGATCGCCTCGGCGTCCGCCTCGCTGTAGACCGCGCCGGTCGGGTTCGAGGGGGAGACGAAGAGGACGACCTTGGTCTTCTCCGTGCGCGCCGCCTCCAGCTGCTCCACCGAGACCCGGTAGCCCGTGGTCTCGTCGGCCACGACCTCCACCGGGACACCGCCCGCGAGGCGGATCGACTCGGGGTACGTCGTCCAGTACGGCGCCGGGACGATGACCTCGTCGCCCGGGTCGAGGATCGCCGCGAAGGCCTCGTAGATCGCCTGCTTGCCGCCGTTGGTCACCAGGACCTGGGAGGCGTCGACCTCGTAGCCGGAGTCGCGCAGCGTCTTGGCGGCGATCGCGGTCTTCAGCTCGGGCAGACCGCCGGCCGGCGTGTAGCGGTGGTACTTGGGGTTCTTGCAGGCCTCGACGGCCGCCTCGACGATGTAGTCCGGCGTCGGGAAGTCGGGCTCACCCGCGCCGAAACCGATCACCGGGCGCCCGGCGGCCTTGAGGGCCTTGGCCTTGGCGTCGACGGCGAGGGTGGCGGACTCGGAGATCGCACCGATCCGGGCGGAGACCCGACGCTCGGTGGGAGGGGTAGCAGCGCTCATACGGCCCATCGTCCCAGACCGCGTCGAGGCCCGGCACACAGGTTTCACGGACCGGACAGGAACGGTCATTCCCGGTCGTACGCGCGTCCGGCGGCAGGTCGGCGCGCTTTCTGTTCGACGTGAGGGCCCATGACCACGTATGCTCACTCCTCGTTGGCCCACAGCGACCACATCTCACGATGCGGTAGGTTGGGGGGCACCGACAAAGGGTCGTAGCTCAATTGGTAGAGCACCGGTCTCCAAAACCGGCGGTTGGGGGTTCAAGTCCCTCCGGCCCTGCTACACACACCGCCAGGTGTTGTGCGCATGTACGTACTTCATTGCACCGCCGTGCGGCTCCACCCGGGCGCGGCACGGCCGACCCGGAATCAGGTGAGAGATCGTGACGGACGCCGTAGGCTCCATCGACATGCCTGATGCCGACGAGTCCGCAGAGTCGAAGAAGAAGTCCCGCAAGGGCGGGAAGCGCGGAAAGAAGGGCCCTCTGGGCCGTCTCGCGCTCTTCTACCGCCAGATCATCGCCGAGCTCCGCAAGGTCGTCTGGCCCACGCGCAGCCAGCTTTCGACGTACACCACCGTGGTGATTGTCTTCGTCGTCATCATGATCGGCCTCGTCACCGTGATTGACTATGGCTTCCAGGAAGCAGTCAAGTACGTCTTCGGCTGACTTTTTGTTCCACCCATCTGTATCGCAGGAAGAAGCAGCCACCGTGTCTGACGCGAACCTGAACGACGCCTTCGAGTCCGAGTCCGTCGAGGACGAGCTGGACATCGTCGAGGCCGCCGACGAGGACGTCGAGGACGTCGAGGTCGACGCTGCTGAGGACGCTGCGGACGAGGACGTCGAGATCGACGAGGACGAGTCCGACGAGGCTGACGAGGACGACGCCGTCGAGGCCGAGGTCGAGGACGCCGAGGAAGAGACCGAGGAGGAGGCCGAGCCGGCCGCCCCGGTCGACCCGGTCGCCGCGCTCCGCGAGGAGCTCCGCACCCTCCCCGGCGAGTGGTACGTCATCCACACCTACGCGGGCTACGAGAAGCGCGTGAAGGCCAACCTCGAGCAGCGTGCCGTCTCGCTCAACGTCGAGGACTTCATCTACCAGGCCGAGGTCCCCGAGGAAGAGATCGTCCAGATCAAGGGCGGCGAGCGGAAGAACGTCAAGCAGAACAAGCTTCCCGGCTACGTCCTCGTCCGCATGGACCTGACGAACGAGTCCTGGGGCGTCGTCCGCAACACCCCCGGCGTCACCGGCTTCGTGGGCAACGCCTACGACCCGTACCCGCTGACCCTGGACGAGATCGTCAAGATGCTCGCCCCGGAGGCCGAGGAGAAGGCCGCCCGCGAGGCCGCCGAGGCCGAGGGCAAGCCGGCTCCGGCCCGCAAGCTGGAGGTCCAGGTCCTGGACTTCGAGGTCGGCGACTCGGTCACCGTCACCGACGGCCCGTTCGCGACCCTCCAGGCCACGATCAACGAGATCAACCCGGACTCGAAGAAGGTCAAGGGCCTCGTCGAGATCTTCGGTCGCGAGACCCCGGTCGAGCTCAGCTTCGACCAGATCCAGAAGAACTGATCTCACCGTCTTCCGACCAGGTCAGAGTGGCTTCCACAGCCGCTCTGACCTGCTCGGTTTTTAGCCGCGCGACTATACCCGTTATCGTTGTGCGGTATGCCTCCATCCGGATGACCGGATGGCGGGCTGAACACTCTCACTAGGACCCGGAGAGAGCAATGCCTCCCAAGAAGAAGAAGGTCACGGGGCTTATCAAGCTCCAGATCAACGCCGGTGCGGCCAACCCGGCCCCGCCGGTCGGCCCCGCGCTGGGTCAGCACGGCGTCAACATCATGGAGTTCTGCAAGGCCTACAACGCCGCGACCGAGTCGCAGCGTGGCATGGTCGTGCCGGTGGAGATCACGGTCTACGAGGACCGCACCTTCACCTTCATCACCAAGACTCCGCCGGCCGCCAAGCTGATCCTCAAGGCCGCGGGTGTGGAGAAGGGCTCCGGCGAGCCGCACAAGACCAAGGTCGCCAAGCTCACGGCCGCCCAGGTCCGCGAGATCGCCACGGTCAAGCTCCCCGACCTCAACGCCAATGACCTGGACGCCGCGTCCAAGATCATCGCCGGCACCGCCCGTTCCATGGGCATCACGGTCGAGGGCTGATCACCCCCCGTCTGACCTCTTAGTGGTAGGGCCGGCGCGGTCCGCACCACGACTCCATACCTGCCACGCGGCGTCAGCCGCATGGTGTAACTGCACAGGAGAAGCAGTGAAGCGCAGCAAGGCTCTCCGCAACGCGGACGCCAAGGTCGACCGCGAGCGGCTCTACGCCCCCCTCGAGGCCGTCCGTCTCGCCAAGGAGACCGCCACCACGAAGTTCGACGGCACCGTCGAGGTCGCCTTCCGCCTGGGTGTCGACCCGCGCAAGGCCGACCAGATGGTCCGTGGCACCGTGAACCTCCCGCACGGCACCGGCAAGACCGCCCGGGTCCTGGTCTTCGCGACCGGTGAGCGTGCCGAGGCCGCGATCGCCGCGGGCGCCGACATCGTCGGCTCCGACGAGCTCATCGACGAGATCTCCAAGGGCAACCGCCTGAACGAGTTCGACGCCGTTGTGGCCACCCCGGACCTCATGGGCAAGGTCGGCCGCCTCGGCCGCGTCCTCGGCCCGCGTGGTCTCATGCCGAACCCCAAGGTCGGCACCGTCACCCCCGATGTCGCGAAGGCTGTCAACGACATCAAGGGCGGCAAGATCGAGTTCCGTGTCGACAAGCACTCGAACCTGCACTTCATCATCGGCAAGGTCTCCTTCGACGACACGAAGCTGGTCGAGAACTACGCCGCGGCCCTGGAGGAGATCCTCCGTCTGAAGCCGTCCGCCGCGAAGGGTCGCTACATCAAGAAGGCGGCCATCACGACGACGATGGGCCCCGGCATCCCGCTGGACTCCAACCGCACCCGCAACCTCCTCGTCGAGGAGGACCCGGCCGCGGTCTGAACCTCACCGGTTCACTGAGTGGTCAAGCCGGCCCCGCACCTCTCCGGAGGTGCGGGGCCGGCTTCTTGCTACGGTGCGAGGGACCGCACAGTCATGGACCAAGGGGTGGGGACTCATGAGCACGTCCGCTTGGAAGCGCGCGGGCATCGCGCTGACGGCAGCGGCCGTCGTCACGGGGATCGCGGGCTGTCAGGACGGCGACGCGAAGGCCGGGGGAGCCGAGTCGCGGGCGCAGAGCCACGGCGACGTCACGAAGGTCATCCAGGCCGCGTACGAGAAGACCTCGGCCGCCAGGGCCGCCAAGGTCAGGATGACCATGAGCATGGAGGGCGTCGGCGCGGAGTCCGGCACCGTCGAGATGACGGGGACCCAGGGCTGGAACCCGGCGGTGATGGACTTCACCATGAAGGGCTCCATGCTGTCCGCCGGCAAGCCCGGCGGGCCCGAGCAGATGCACGTGATCATGCTCGACCAGGCCATGTACATGGACATGGGCGCCGAGCAGGCCGCCGGGATGGGCGGCAAGCGCTGGCTGAAGCTGGACCTGAAGGCCGTCGCGGAGGCATCCGGCGACAAGGCGCTGCAGAAGCAGATGACCGGCGGCCTGGACAACATGAACCAGGACCCGTCCCAGCAGCTCGCCCTGCTCCTGGACTCCCCGGACCTGAAGCACGTCGGTGCCGAGAAGGTCAACGGCATGGAGACCCAGCACTACAGGGGCACGCTCACCTTCGAGCAGATGCTCAAGGCCAACGAGTCGTCGAAGCTCCTCTCCAAGGAGGACCACGACAAGCTCATCGCCAACGTGAGGAAGGCGGGCCTCAAGGGCTACGACACCGAGCTCTGGGTCACCGAGGACGGCTACCCGGCCCGTATGAACCTCGGCATGACCATGGCGCAGGGCACCATGCAGATCCGGGCCGACTACAGCGACTACGGCACCAAGGTCGCCGTCCAGGCCCCGCCGGCCAAGGAGACCGTGGACCTCTTCGAGGCGCTGAAGGGCTCCGGCAAGGCCTGATTTGCACCCGGCGCAGGCCATCACGTACGCTTCCACAGAAGCCAAAGACCGCTGGTCGTTGCTGTGCCCTTACCGGGTGCGGTGGCCGAAGGATCCGCTGACGACGGACGACCCGCGCAGGTGACTGTGGAAGTGTTCCCGGACCTTACCGTTCGGTCGAGCTCAGCCCCGTGCGCCTGCGCCCGGGGCGTTTTGTTTTGTTCAGCCTCCTTCTGAGCGGTCCTCATCACCCGGAAGGAGGCTGACGCACTATGCCGACGCCCAACAAGGCTGCATCGGTGGCCGAGCTCAAGGACGCGTTCCAGAGCTCCAACGCCGCCGTGCTGACCGAGTACCGGGGTCTCACCGTCGCGCAGCTCAAGACGCTGCGTCGCTCTCTCGGTGAGAACGCCCAGTACGCCGTGGTGAAGAACACGCTGACCAAGATTGCGGCCAACGAGGCCGGGATCACCGCACTGGACGAGCACTTCGCTGGTCCGACCGCGGTCGCCTTCGTCACCGGTGACCCGGTGGAGTCGGCGAAGGCCCTGCGTGACTTCGCCAAGGAGAACCCGAACCTCATCATCAAGGCCGGTGTCCTTGACGGTAAGGCTCTCTCCGCCGACGACATCAAGAAGCTTGCGGACCTCGAGTCCCGCGAGGTTCTGCTCAGCAAGCTGGCCGGCGCGTTCAAGGGCAAGCAGTCTCAGGCTGCTCAGCTCTTCCAGGCGCTGCCGTCGAAGCTCGTCCGCACCGTGGACGCGCTTCGCGCCAAGCAGGCCGAGCAGGGCGGTGCCGAGTAATTCGGCTCGCGCATTGATCCGCGCCGCCTAGTGCGCGGGTCGTAGCGGGCCGTTACGCCCGCCTCTATAGACACATCGGCACCTGCCGAGATTAGTGGAAGGATCGCCCATCATGGCGAAGCTCTCTCAGGACGACCTCCTCGCCCAGTTCGAGGAGATGACCCTCATCGAGCTCTCCGAGTTCGTGAAGGCCTTCGAGGAGAAGTTCGACGTCACCGCCGCCGCGGCCGTCGCCGTTGCCGCCGGCCCGGTCTCGGGTGACGGTGGCGCCGCCCAGGCCGAGGAGCAGGACGAGTTCGACGTCATCCTCGAGGGTGCCGGCGACAAGAAGATCCAGGTCATCAAGGTCGTGCGCGAGCTCACCTCCCTGGGCCTCAAGGAGGCCAAGGACCTCGTCGACGGCACCCCGAAGCCGGTCCTCGAGAAGGTCGCGAAGGACGTCGCCGACAAGGCCGCCGAGTCCCTCAAGGCCGCCGGCGCCTCCGTCACGGTCAAGTAAGACCGTTTCGGCTCGCTGAGCTGACTCCTGCCCCCGTGTAACGCGGAGGCACCGAGAGGCGATCATCCATCTGGGTGGTCGCCTCTCGGCGTTCCCGGAACGGGCGTGGCGGGGGTCCTGGAGGCCGCCGGAAGCGGAGTATGGTGATCTTCGCCGTGCGCCCCGGGACGAACAGGTCTTGACGAACCGCACGCAGCGCGCAATTCTCAGGACGCGTCGTCACAACGATCCGTTTCCGAGGCATGGATCGACGACCGAACGGGCAGTATCGAGGTGCGCCGCACGGCGCGAGGTACCGCGGAGTTGAGAGCAACGAGGGTCGCGAAGAAGTCGCCCTGGACATCAGTGAGCCAAGTGGCTACACTGACCCTTTGCGCTGCCTGTTAGCTGCCCCCTGCCCGTCACCAGGGGCATACCTTCGCATCAACTTCGTGGACCGACCCCGTCTGACCTGGCCTTTCGGCCGGCTCAGGAAACGTCTGCCGTGAAGTGCTGCAGGGGACCGGTACGCGCGTAGTGAGTCCGAGCCCTCGGAAGGACCCCCTCTTGGCCGCCTCGCGCAACGCCTCGACCAATACGAACAACGGCGCAAGCACCGCCCCGCTGCGCATCTCCTTTGCAAAGATCAAGGAGCCCCTCGAGGTTCCGAACCTCCTCGCGCTGCAGACCGAGAGCTTTGACTGGCTGCTCGGCAACGCCGCCTGGAAGGCTCGCGTCGAGGCTGCCCTTGAGTCGGGACAGGACGTCCCCACGAAGTCCGGTCTGGAGGAGATCTTCGAGGAGATCTCCCCGATCGAGGACTTCTCCGGGTCGATGTCGCTGACCTTCCGCGACCACCGCTTCGAGCCGCCGAAGAACTCGATCGACGAGTGCAAGGACCGTGACTTCACGTACGGCGCCCCGCTCTTCGTCACCGCCGAGTTCACCAACAACGAGACCGGCGAGATCAAGTCCCAGACGGTCTTCATGGGCGACTTCCCGCTCATGACCAACAAGGGCACCTTCGTCATCAACGGCACCGAGCGCGTCGTGGTGTCGCAGCTGGTCCGTTCCCCCGGTGTCTACTTCGACTCGTCGATCGACAAGACGTCCGACAAGGACATCTTCTCCGCCAAGATCATCCCGTCCCGGGGTGCCTGGCTGGAGATGGAGATCGACAAGCGCGACCTGGTCGGTGTCCGCATCGACCGCAAGCGCAAGCAGTCCGTCACCGTCCTCCTGAAGGCCCTCGGCTGGACCACCGAGCAGATCCTGCAGGAGTTCGGCGAGTACGAGTCCATGCGCGCCACCCTGGAGAAGGACCACACCCAGGGCCAGGACGACGCGCTGCTCGACATCTACCGCAAGCTCCGTCCGGGCGAGCCGCCGACCCGCGAGGCCGCTCAGACGCTGCTCGAGAACCTCTACTTCAACCCGAAGCGCTACGACCTCGCCAAGGTCGGCCGCTACAAGGTGAACAAGAAGCTCGGCGCCGACGAGCCGCTGGACGCCGGTGTCCTCACCACCGACGACATCATCGCCACGATCAAGTACCTGGTGAAGCTCCACGCGGGCGAGACCGAGACGATCGGCGAGAACGGCAACGAGATCGTCGTCGAGACCGACGACATCGACCACTTCGGCAACCGTCGTCTGCGCAACGTCGGCGAGCTCATCCAGAACCAGGTCCGCACGGGTCTGGCTCGTATGGAGCGCGTCGTCCGCGAGCGGATGACCACCCAGGACGTCGAGGCGATCACCCCGCAGACCCTGATCAACATCCGCCCGGTCGTGGCGTCGATCAAGGAGTTCTTCGGCACCTCGCAGCTGTCCCAGTTCATGGACCAGAACAACCCGCTGTCGGGTCTGACGCACAAGCGTCGTCTCTCGGCGCTGGGTCCCGGTGGTCTCTCCCGTGAGCGGGCCGGCTTCGAGGTCCGAGACGTGCACCCGTCCCACTACGGACGCATGTGCCCGATCGAGACCCCCGAAGGCCCGAACATCGGTCTGATCGGTTCGCTCGCCTCGTACGGCCGCGTCAACGCGTTCGGCTTCATCGAGACGCCGTACCGCAAGGTCGTCGACGGCCAGGTCACCGACGAGGTCGACTACGTCACCGCCGACGAGGAGGACCGCTTCGTCATCGCGCAGGCCAACGCCGCGCTCGACGAGAACCTCCGGTTCACCGAGAACCGCGTCCTGGTCCGCAAGCGTGGCGGCGAGGTCGACTACGTCGAGCCGTCGGACGTGGACTACATGGACGTCTCGCCGCGCCAGATGGTGTCGGTCGCGACCGCCATGATCCCCTTCCTCGAGCACGACGACGCCAACCGTGCCCTCATGGGCGCGAACATGATGCGTCAGGCCGTCCCGCTGATTAAGTCGGAGGCCCCGCTCGTCGGCACCGGCATGGAGTACCGCTGCGCCACCGACGCCGGCGACGTGCTCAAGGCCGAGAAGGACGGTGTCGTCCAGGAGCTGTCGGCCGACTACATCACGGTCGCCAACGACGACGGCACGTACATCACGTACCGCCTGCACAAGTTCTCCCGCTCCAACCAGGGCACCTCTGTGAACCAGAAGGTCGTCGTGGACGAGGGCGACCGCGTCATCGAGGGCCAGGTCCTCGCCGACGGTCCCGCCACCGAAGACGGCGAGATGGCGCTCGGCAAGAACCTGCTCGTGGCGTTCATGCCGTGGGAGGGCCACAACTACGAGGACGCGATCATCCTGTCGCAGCGCCTCGTGCAGGACGACGTCCTCTCCTCGATCCACATCGAGGAGCACGAGGTCGACGCCCGTGACACCAAGCTCGGCCCCGAGGAGATCACCCGGGACATCCCGAACGTCTCCGAGGAGGTCCTCGCGGACCTCGACGAGCGCGGCATCATCCGCATCGGTGCCGAGGTCGTCGCCGGCGACATCCTGGTCGGCAAGGTCACCCCGAAGGGCGAGACCGAGCTGACCCCGGAGGAGCGCCTGCTCCGCGCGATCTTCGGTGAGAAGGCCCGTGAGGTCCGTGACACCTCGCTGAAGGTGCCGCACGGCGAGATCGGCAAGATCATCGGCGTCCGCGTCTTCGACCGCGAGGAGGGCGACGAGCTTCCCCCGGGCGTGAACCAGCTGGTCCGCGTCTACGTCGCCCAGAAGCGCAAGATCACCGACGGTGACAAGCTCGCCGGCCGTCACGGCAACAAGGGTGTCATCTCCAAGATCCTCCCGATCGAGGACATGCCGTTCCTCGAGGACGGCACCCCGGTCGACATCATCCTCAACCCGCTGGGTGTCCCGTCCCGAATGAACCCGGGACAGGTCCTGGAGATCCACCTCGGCTGGCTCGCCAGCCGCGGCTGGGACGTCTCCGGGCTCGCGGACGAGTGGGCGCAGCGCCTCCAGGCGATCGGCGCCGACCAGGTCGCCCCCGGCACCAACGTCGCCACCCCGGTCTTCGACGGTGCGCGTGAGGACGAGCTCGCGGGTCTGCTCCAGCACACCATCCCGAACCGCGACGGCGAGCGCATGGTGCTCCCGTCCGGCAAGGCGAGGCTGTTCGACGGCCGCTCCGGCGAGCCGTTCCCGGACCCGATCTCCGTCGGGTACATGTACATCCTCAAGCTGCACCACCTGGTCGACGACAAGCTGCACGCGCGTTCGACCGGCCCGTACTCGATGATCACCCAGCAGCCGCTGGGTGGTAAGGCCCAGTTCGGTGGCCAGCGCTTCGGTGAGATGGAGGTGTGGGCGCTGGAGGCTTACGGCGCCGCGTACGCCCTCCAGGAGCTGCTGACGATCAAGTCCGACGACGTGACCGGCCGCGTGAAGGTCTACGAGGCCATCGTCAAGGGCGAGAACATCCCTGAGCCCGGCATCCCCGAGTCCTTCAAGGTCCTCATCAAGGAGATGCAGTCCCTGTGCCTCAACGTGGAGGTGCTGTCCTCGGACGGCATGTCCATCGAGATGCGCGACACCGACGAGGACGTCTTCCGCGCAGCGGAGGAGCTCGGCATCGACCTGTCCCGGCGCGAGCCGAGCAGCGTCGAAGAGGTCTGACGGGAGTCCGGTGCGGGGACTCGGTGAAACACCGCTGAGTCCCCCGCCGGCCCCAGGACCCCCGTATCAGACCCACAGCCTTACAACCCTGAGAGGGATTGACGCATAGTGCTCGACGTCAACTTCTTCGACGAGCTCCGGATCGGTCTGGCCACCGCTGACGACATCCGTCAGTGGAGCCACGGCGAGGTCAAGAAGCCGGAGACCATCAACTACCGCACCCTGAAGCCCGAGAAGGACGGACTCTTCTGCGAGAAGATCTTCGGTCCGACCCGGGACTGGGAGTGCTACTGCGGCAAGTACAAGCGCGTCCGCTTCAAGGGCATCATCTGTGAGCGGTGTGGCGTCGAGGTCACCCGCGCCAAGGTGCGCCGTGAGCGGATGGGCCACATCGAGCTGGCCGCGCCCGTCACCCACATCTGGTACTTCAAGGGCGTTCCGTCGCGCCTCGGCTACCTGCTCGACCTCGCCCCGAAGGACCTGGAGAAGGTCATCTACTTCGCGGCGTACATGATCACGTACGTCGACGACGAGCGTCGTACGCGTGACCTGCCCTCCCTGGAGGCGCACGTCTCCGTCGAGCGCCAGCAGATCGAGAACCGTCGCGACTCCGACCTGGAGGCCCGCGCCAAGAAGCTCGAGAACGACCTCGCCGAGCTGGAGGCCGAGGGCGCCAAGGCCGACGTGCGCCGCAAGGTGCGCGAGGGTGCCGAGCGCGAGATGAAGCAGCTGCGCGACCGCGCGCAGCGCGAGATCGACCGTCTGGACGAGGTCTGGTCGCGCTTCAAGAACCTCAAGGTCCAGGACCTGGAGGGCGACGAGCTCCTCTACCGCGAGCTGCGTGACCGCTTCGGCACGTACTTCGACGGCTCGATGGGTGCCGCGGCGCTGCAGAAGCGCCTGGAGTCCTTCGACCTGGAGGAGGAGGCCGAGCGCCTCCGCGAGATCATCCGCACCGGCAAGGGCCAGAAGAAGACCCGTGCGCTCAAGCGCCTCAAGGTCGTCTCCGCGTTCCTGCAGACGGCGAACAGCCCCAAGGGCATGGTCCTCGACTGCGTCCCGGTCATCCCGCCGGACCTGCGTCCGATGGTGCAGCTGGACGGTGGCCGCTTCGCGACCTCCGACCTGAACGACCTGTACCGCCGTGTGATCAACCGCAACAACCGTCTGAAGCGTCTGCTCGACCTCGGTGCCCCCGAGATCATCGTGAACAACGAGAAGCGGATGCTCCAGGAGGCGGTCGACGCCCTCTTCGACAACGGCCGTCGCGGTCGCCCGGTGACGGGCCCCGGCAACCGTCCGCTGAAGTCCCTCAGCGACATGCTGAAGGGCAAGCAGGGTCGTTTCCGTCAGAACCTGCTCGGCAAGCGTGTCGACTACTCGGCGCGTTCCGTCATCGTCGTCGGCCCGCAGCTCAAGCTGCACCAGTGCGGTCTGCCGAAGGCCATGGCGCTGGAGCTCTTCAAGCCGTTCGTGATGAAGCGCCTGGTCGACCTGAACCACGCGCAGAACATCAAGTCGGCCAAGCGCATGGTCGAGCGCGGCCGCACCGTCGTGTACGACGTCCTCGAAGAGGTCATCGCCGAGCACCCGGTGCTGCTGAACCGTGCGCCCACGCTGCACCGCCTCGGCATCCAGGCCTTCGAGCCGCAGCTGGTCGAGGGCAAGGCCATCCAGATCCACCCGCTCGTCTGCACCGCGTTCAACGCGGACTTCGACGGTGACCAGATGGCCGTCCACCTGCCGCTCTCCGCGGAGGCGCAGGCCGAGGCCCGCATCCTGATGCTGTCCTCGAACAACATCCTCAAGCCCGCCGACGGCCGTCCGGTGACGATGCCGACCCAGGACATGGTCCTCGGTCTGTTCTTCCTCACCACCGACGGCGAGCTCCGTGACACCAAGGGCGAGGGCCGCGCGTTCGGCTCCACGGCCGAGGCGATCATGGCGTTCGACGCCGGCGAGCTCGCGCTGCAGTCGCAGATCGAGATCCGCTTCCCGGTCGGCACCGTCGCTCCCCGTGGCTGGGTCCCCCCGGTCGCCGAGGAGGGCGAGCCGGAGTGGCAGCAGGGTGACTCGTTCCGTCTGAAGACCTCGCTGGGCCGCGCGCTCTTCAACGAGCTGCTGCCCGAGGACTACCCGTTCGTCGACTACTCCGTCGGCAAGAAGCAGCTCTCCGAGATCGTCAACGACCTCGCCGAGCGCTACCCCAAGGTCATCGTGGCGGCGACGCTCGACAACCTGAAGGCGGCGGGCTTCTACTGGGCGACCCGTTCCGGCGTCACCGTGGCCATCTCCGACGTCGTCGTTCCCGAGGCGAAGAAGGAGATCGTCAAGGGCTACGAGGCGCAGGACGAGAAGGTCCAGAAGCAGTACGAGCGCGGTCTGATCACCAAGGAAGAGCGCACGCAGGAGCTCATCGCGATCTGGACCAAGGCGACCAACGAGGTCGCCGAGGCGATGAACGCGAACTTCCCCAAGACGAACCCCATCTTCATGATGGTTGACTCGGGTGCCCGAGGAAACATGATGCAGATGCGGCAGATCGCCGGTATGCGTGGTCTGGTGTCGAACGCGAAGAACGAGACCATCCCGCGTCCCATCAAGGCGTCCTTCCGCGAGGGCCTCTCCGTCCTCGAGTACTTCATCTCGACGCACGGTGCCCGTAAGGGTCTCGCCGACACCGCCCTGCGTACCGCCGACTCGGGTTACCTGACCCGTCGTCTGGTGGACGTCTCGCAGGACGTCATCATCCGCGAGGAGGACTGTGGCACCGAGCGCGGTCTGAAGCTGCGGATCGCGGCCAAGGACGAGGCCGGTGTCCTGCGGAAGACGGACGACGTCGAGACCTCCGTGTACGCGCGGATGCTCGCCGAGGACGTCGTCGTCGACGGCAAGGTCATCGCGCCGGCCAACGTCGACCTGGGTGACGTGCTCATCGACGCCCTCGTCGCCGCGGGCGTCGAGGAGGTCAAGACCCGTTCGGTCCTGACCTGTGAGTCCGCCGTCGGCACCTGCGCGTTCTGCTACGGCCGTTCGCTCGCCACCGGCAAGCTGGTCGACATCGGTGAGGCGGTCGGCATCATCGCCGCCCAGTCCATCGGTGAGCCCGGTACCCAGCTGACGATGCGTACCTTCCACACCGGTGGTGTGGCCGGTGACGACATCACCCAGGGTCTGCCCCGTGTCGTCGAGCTCTTCGAGGCGCGGCAGCCGAAGGGTGTCGCCCCGATCTCCGAGGCGGCCGGTCGCGTCCGCATCGAGGAGACCGAGAAGACCAAGAAGATCGTCGTCACCCCGGACGACGGCACCGACGAGACGGCCTACCCGATCTCGAAGCGTGCCCGTCTGCTCGTGGGCGAGGGCGACCACGTCGAGGTCGGCCAGAAGCTCACCGTGGGTGCCACCAACCCGCACGACGTGCTCCGGATCCTCGGTCAGCGCGCGGTCCAGGTCCACCTGGTCGGCGAAGTCCAGAAGGTCTACAACTCGCAGGGCGTGTCGATCCACGACAAGCACATCGAGATCATCATCCGGCAGATGCTGCGCCGCGTGACGATCATCGAGTCCGGCGACGCGGAGCTCCTCCCGGGCGAGCTGGTCGAGCGCTCGAAGTTCGAGCAGGAGAACCGTCGTGTGGTCACCGAGGGCGGTCACCCCGCCTCCGGCCGTCCGCAGCTGATGGGTATCACCAAGGCCTCGCTGGCGACGGAGTCCTGGCTGTCGGCCGCCTCCTTCCAGGAGACGACCCGAGTCCTGACGGACGCGGCGATCAACGCCAAGTCCGACAGCCTCATCGGCCTCAAGGAGAACGTCATCATCGGTAAGCTCATCCCGGCCGGTACGGGTCTGTCCCGCTACCGCAACATCCGGGTCGAGCCGACCGAGGAGGCCAAGGCCGCGATGTACTCGGCCGTCGGCTACGACGACATCGACTACTCGCCGTTCGGCTCGGGCTCCGGCCAGGCCGTTCCGCTGGAGGACTACGACTACGGTCCGTACAACCAGTAAGCGAGTCGCTCGACCGAAGGGCGGCCACCCCGTTGCGCACGGGGTGGCCGCCCTTCGGCGTGTCACGGAGGGGTCACCTGACGGCCAGCTCCCAGAGCGCCACGAGCACGCCGGCGCTCGCCGTCACCGCCGCGATGCTGGCCAGCGGCCAGCGGGCCCGTTCCAGCTCGTCGAGGCGGGCCTCGTGGTCGGCGAGCTGCTTGTCGGTCTGGTCGCTGCGCTGCACGAGCAGGGCGAGCGAGCCGTCGACGCGGGCGAAGCCGGCCTCCAGGGTGCCGCGGAGCCGCTCCAGTTCCAGGGCGACGGCGACGGGATCGTTCGGATCAGGCTCGGTCATCGGCACCGCCCGGGGTGGGGCGCAGCCAGGACGGCAGCAGGTTCTGCACCAGGTCGAGGGCCATCACCCGGGCCAGTCCGCCGGCGACGGCCAGCGCCCCCGCGACCCAGGGGAGGGTCGCGGGGATGCCGGAGGCGTCGACGATGGCGGGGAGCACGACGGCGATGCCGACGGCGGACTGGAGGACGGTACGGGCCGTGCGCTTGGCGGCATCGGACATCACTGTGCTCCTTGCGTTACTTCGTGTACGGGACCTTCAGCGCGTTCCAGGACGCGGCGCCCGGGATGCCGTCGGCGTCGGAGCCGCGGAAGCCGAGCTTGTGCTGCCACTTCGCGTAGCTGAGGCGGTCGGCCTCGCCCCAGCGGGGGCTCGGGCCGACGGTGTACGCGGAGCAGCCCTCGGCGACGAGGCGGCGGCCCATGGCGGTGATGATCGGGGAGCTCGTCTCCCTGCGGAAGAACGAGGTGCCCGGGAAGGGCTGGAGGCGGGGGGTGGCCGGCTTGCCGGCGTCGGGGGCGGGCTTGGCGGGGGCCTTGTTCAGCCGGGCCTGGACCCGGTCGCGCATCGTCGGCATGGCGAAGCCCCGGGGGTCGTCCTTCCAGTCCGACCACTCCTTGTGGCCGATGACGGAACGGGCGCCCCAGCCGTGGGCCCGGCACAGGGCGGCGGAGACCCGTTCGATCGCGTCGAGCTGGGCGGGCGGCCAGGGGTCGGTGCCGTTGCCGAGGTTGACGCACTCGAAGCCGTAGAAGCGGGAGTTGCCGTCGACGGCGCCGGAGCTGCCCTGGTGCTCGCGGGGGGCGGGCGGCCGGTCCCCGTACGTCTCGGAGACGACGGCCTTGAGGACGGCCGGGTCGCCGCCGCCGGCGTGGTTGGCGCGCCCGTTGCCGACGAGGTGGACGGAGCCGTCCTTGGCGATGACGCCGTGGCAGAGCGGGCCCGGCAGCCCCTCGTATCCGTCGAAGCACATCTCGACGGTGTTGGCGGTGCCGGCGGAGACGGTGTGGTGGATGATCACGCCGGTGACGGGGCCCCAGGCGCCGTGGCCGTTGCGGTTGTGGGTGCGCCAGCCGGGGTGTTCGACGACGGTGACGCCTTCGGCGCGGAGCGCGGCGACGAACCGGTCCGCGGTGAGGGGAGTGGCCATCTGGTGTCCTCCGGGAATGCGAAAGCCCCGGCCGTGGTGCGGCGCGGGGCGGGCGTACGGATGGGGCGCGGCGGGTTACGGGGCGGGCGCCGGCGGGGCGGCCGGGTCCCAGGCCGCGCAGAGCGCCGCCTGGGCGGCGCGGCGGGTCTCGAAGTCGGCGAGCGCTTCGGCGACGGCGCTCTGCACGGCGGTGGGGTCGGGCACGGCCTGCCGGCCGGCGGTCGGCTGGACCACGGTCGTGCCGTAGCCGCGCAGCGAGGCGCCGTTCTGGCCGTTCTCGTTGACCTGGGCGCTGACGTACACCGCCGGGTACTCGCCGGTGATCGGGTCGATCTCCAGCGGGCCGCCGAACGAGTTGTCGTAGAGGCGGACGGTGATGGTGTGGCCGTTCTCGATGACGGTGCCGCGGCCCGCGTAGTCGATGGCGAGGCCCCAGGGGTGGCTCGGGTCGGGGGTCATAGGGTGCTCCTTTCCGGGGGAGTGGGGCGGGTCAGGACTGGAGGCCGTGCATCCGGACGGGCTGGGCGTAGACGGTGCTGGTGCCGGTGACGTAGCCCTGGATCTCGACGGTCAGGTCCTTGCCGAAGTCGGCCTGCATGTCGGTGGTGACGGCGCCCGTGAAGTCGAAGACGGACGTGGTGGTGACGGTGGGGCCGAACTGGACGCCGTTGACCATCACCCGGATCTGGCCGGTTCCGACGACCTTGGTCAGCATCCGCAGCCGCAGCCTGGGCTGCCAGATCACGTTGGTCGAGGTGGCGAACGTGGTCCAGGCGGTGGCGGAGGTGTAGGGCCAGTTCGCCTGGTTGACGGAGTCCTGCGGCGGCAGCATCGGCAGCCAGGGGCGGGCGAGACCGCCGGTGAGGATGTCGTCGGAGAGGATCTCGTGGCCGTAGGCGTCGTTGATCCGCAGCACCGGCTTGCTGCCGCCCGGGCCGCTGGTGATGAACTGGGCGACGGTGACGGCCGTGGTGGGGTCGTCGAGGTTCGGCTGCCGCTTCACGGTGAACGAGCCGTTGACGATCTCGTTGAGCGGCGGGCGGGTGTTCACCGCTGTGGACAGGGCCTGGATCCGGCGTTCCATCTGGATCAGCCGGTCGATGATGTCCTCGGGCAGCAGTGCCATCAGGCCTCCTCAAGGGCGAGTTCGGCGGTGTCGGGGCGGCCTCGTTCGGCCGGCCGCACCTTGACGCCGACGATGCGGTAGCGGGTGTCGAGGCCCGCCGGGTGCCATTCGTCGGTGATGCGGATGCGGGCGGTGCGGCCGAGGAGTGCCGGGGGCACGATCCCGCCGAGCCGGATGCTGATCTCGGGGATCACCGCCGACCCCGAGGCCTCGTCGACGGCCGCCTTCGCCAGCGAGTTCAGCGTGGCCTTGTCGCTGACGTCGTTGTGGTCCGACGAGAGGTCGAGCGGGGGCCAGTCGCCGTCGATCTTGTCCGGAGTCATGAGGTCGGACAGGGTCGGCCGGGATTCGGTGGCGGCGTTGCCGTTGGTCGTGGCGCCGCGCGCCAGGGCGGCGGTGCCGCCGCGGGTGGCGTCGTCCGAGAAGGAGTACGAGAGGATCGCGCCGGGCCGGTCGAAGACCATGTCGGTGGCGCCGGTACGGATCTTGGGCGAGCCGAGCCGCAGCTCGCGGACCCGCCTGTTCTTGCCCGGGTCCGGGTCGCGGTAGACCAGGATCTGGTACTCGAAGCCCTTCACCTGGGCGCCGAGCTGGTCGAGGGCCTCCTGGTAGACGATCTCGTCGCCGTACCGCCAGGACGCGGTCCGCAGCACGTCGGACTTCTCCTCCCAGTCGCCGACGTCGATGGCGCTTTCGGCCAGCCCTTCCGAGAGGTCCCGCCAGAGGGTGCGGGCGATGACGAACTGGTCGGTGGGCTGGGTGAACTTGATCTCCTTGCGGATGCGCCGCCGGGACGCGTACGAGTCGAAGGTGGCGGCCTGGACGCTCAGGGTCAGGACGCCCCGGTCGCTGCCCTGGAGGGTGGTGGTCCAGACGATGCCGCCCCACCACAGGTCCCCGCCGCGCTCCAGGTAGACCGTGGTGCGGCCCGGCCGGATCTTGTGGACCCGGTCGGCCATGGCGCGGTCGGGGATGGGAACGGTGCCGGAGAGGGAGCCGGCCCGGCCGATGTAGTCCTCGAACGAGACGTCCCGCAGCGGCAGGATGTCCAGCGTCTGGTCGGTGACCAGGTCGCAGAAGATGGCCCGGTAGGGCGTGTCGAGTGCCATGGGGCAGCCCCCTTACAGGACGTAGGTCGCGGAGATGCGCACGGACCGGCCGGCCACCAGGGCGCCGTTCGGGGACCAGGTGCGCAGGTTGACCTGCCCGCTGGGGGCTATGTAGGCGCCGCCGTCGGCGAAGCCGTCGCAGGCGGAGGCCTCGTGGTCGAAGGCGGGGCGCCAGCCGGCGGGCAGGGTGCACAGGGGTTCGTCGTTGATGTTGCCGGCGCTGTTGGCGTTGATGTCGGCGCCGTTGCGGGTGACGCTGATGAGGACGGTCGCGATGCCCCGGGTGCGTCGGGCGGAGAACGCCAGCACCGTCCAGCCGGGCAGCGCCGTGATGCCGCTGGTGGTGGTCTCCACCTCCACCGGCGGCTGGTACGCGGCCCACGTGGTGCCGTTCCAGCGCTGGAGCGTGCCGTTGTTCTCGCGGAACTGGCCGATGTAACTGCCGACGGAGAGCGCGCCGTTGGGGGCGACGCCGCCGATCTCCTTCGGGTACGCGATCCAGCCGGTGCCGCTCCAGCGCTGGAGGTAGTGGGTGTTGTCGTTGTCCTGGTACTGGCCCGGGTAGGAGCCGGGCACACCGGCGTTGTTGTAGACGGGCAGGATGCCGCCCACCGCGGCGACCGTGGTGCGCAGGTCGGTCAGGTCGCCGCTCGTCCAGCCGATGCCGCCGGTGCCGGCCGAGGTCCCGGCCTTGACCTTGACCGAGAAGAGGACGAGCGAGGCGGGGGGCGCGCTCGGGGCCGTCGGCTGTGCCTTCGGCTCGCCCCTGACGATCTCCAGGACCGCCTCGCTCCTGGTCAGGTGGTCGAACTCGTCGTCGTACACGCGCAGGACGACGAGGTCGATGCGCGGGTTGAGCGGATCGCCGTCCCCGAAGGTGAGGACGGTGTCCGCGTCGAGGGCGACGGGGTACGCGCCCTGGTTGTTCGTCCCCTGGACGACGGCGCGCCCGGCGTGGATCGTCGCGCTCATCGGGCCGCTGGAGGTCAGGGAGAGGCCGCTGACCCGGTACGTGCCGTCGGTCGAGCCCGGCAGGATGCCGGAGCGCGAGACGAGCGGGTCGGCCGGGGTGACGGCCCCGAGGGAGGTGAGACGGGTGGTGACACGGGTCTGCCCGGTCGGCGGGAGCCATCCGCTGCGCAGTGCCATGGTGTTCTCCTGTGGGATGGGCGGATCGGGGCTACGGCAGCGGGTCGACCTTGATGAACGTGTTGTCGAACCCGGCCTTGAGGCTGAGGGTGTTGGCGATGACCCGGAAGTAGGCCGTGAGCGTGTAGGTCGCGCCCGGGGTCAGGGACGAGTACCGGCGCGTGGTGGAGACCGAGACCATGTGCTGGCTGGCGGCGATCGTCGCGTAGTCGTCGTCGAGGTCGTTGACGACCGTGGCGCCCTGGGTGAGCTTGAGCGCCATGTAGGCGTAGTGGTCGGGGCTCCCCGACCGCAGCTTGCAGCCGAAGCTGACGGCGACGGCCTTCGACGGCGGGGCGACGAAGTTGACCGTGAGCGGGTTCGTGGTGCGGCCGGCCAGCGTCGAGGTGTAGGTGGTCGACGGGGTGTCGCCGTAGTCGCCGTTGTCGACGAAGTACGGGCCCGGCGTGACCGTGACCCATGACGAGCCGTTCCAGCGCTGGAGCTGGCCGCTCGGCGTGTCGCGGTACTGGCCGACGTAGCTGGCGGGCGCGGTGGAGGAGGCCGGGATGATGCCGCCGAGCGCCGAGGGGTAGGAGACCCAGGCGTTGCCGTCCCAGCGCTGGAGCGCGCCGCCCGCCGCGTCGCGGTACTGGCCGATGTAGCTGGCCGGCGTGGTGGAGGCGGAGGCCGGGACGATGCCGCCGAGCGCCGAGGGGTACGAGACCCAGGCGCCGCCGTCCCAGCGCTGGAGCGCGCCGCCCGCGTCCTGGTACTGGCCGGGGTAGGAGCCCGGCAGGACCGGGCCCTCGACCGGGAGGATGCCGCCGAGGGAGACGACCGGGGTGCGCAGGTCCTTGAGGGCGCTGGCCCACGGGATGCCGCCGTTGCCCGCGCTGGCGCCGGCCGGGACGGTCACCTCGTACAGCGGGAGGCAGCGCGGCGGGGCGGCCGGGGGCTGCGGGTCCTGGTTCGCCTGGCCCTGGATGACCTCCACCACGGCCTCGTTGCGCTGCTGGCCGTCGTACAGGTTGTCGTAGATCCTGAGGACGAGCAGGTCGATGCGGTTGTACTGGGCGTTGCCCGGCGCGAAGGTGACGGTCTCGGAGGTGGGCAGCGTCACCGGGTACGCGCCCTGGGAGATCTCGCCCTGGATGACGGCCCGGCCCTCGGAGACGGTGGCCGTCATGGCGGCGGAGCCGAAGGTCCAGAAGCCGGAGAGCCGGTACTGGCCGCCGTACGAGCCGGGCAGGACGCCGGAGCGGACCTGGACCGGGTTGGTCATCGTGGTGACGCCGGTCTGGGTGAGACGGGTGTCCTCGCGGGTCTGGCCGGTCTCGGCGACCCAGCTGCTGCGCAGGTTCATGGGGTTTCTCCGTTCGAGGAGTCGGGGGACGGTTCGGCGGTCGCGGGGGTCAGGACTTGATCCACTCGGCGGAGAGGTTGCAGGCGTAGCCGGAGCCGCCGAGGGTCTTGATCGCCGCGGTGTGGCTGTGGAAGCCGGCGAGCTGGAGGAGCTCGCCGGCGGTGAGCCTGAGCAGGCCGCTGCCGCCCACGGAGACGGCGCCGTTGCCGGCGGGGGTGAGCCAGGTCAGCCGGGACTGCCCGACGCCGCCGACCATGACGCGGGCGCCGCGCATGCCGGTCTGGGAGTCGTTGGCCCAGGTGGCGTGTGCGGAGATCCGCCACCAGCCGGTGCGCGGCACGGTGTAGGTGTTGTTGTTCGTGGTCCAGGCGGCGGCGTCGTCGACCTCGACGGTGGGCAGGCTGAGCACGGTCCAGGTGTTGGGGGCGATGCTCTGCTGCTGCGCGGCGAGCCACTGCGTGGCGCTGAGCAGCACGGTCGAGGCGCCCTCGACGTACTGCCAGGCGGAACCGTTCCAGCGCTGCAGCCCGCCGCCGTTGTCCCGGTACTGGCCGGTGTAGCCGCCGGTGGCCGTGGTGCTCGGGGCGATGCCGCCGATGGCCTTGGGGTACGAGACCCAGGTCGTGCCGTCCCAGCGCTGGAGGAGGTTGGAGGCGTCCCGGTACTGACCGGCGTACGCGCCCTTGTAGCCGCTGGTGGGCATGATCCCGCCGAGCGCGACGACCGGCCAGTGCATGGTGGTGACGGCGGAGGACCAGAGGATGCCGCCGGTGCCGGCGGAGGTGCCCTTCGGCACCCGGATCGTGTAGAGCGGGATCGTGCTGCCGGGCCCGCTCGCCGGGACGACGGGGGCGGCGGTGGCCTCGCCCTTGACCAGGCGTATCAGGGCCTGGGTTTCGCCGGTCCGGTCGTAGGCGTCGTCGATGACGGCCAGCTCGATCAGGTCGATCCGGTCGTACTGGGGGTCGCCGTCCGCGAGGGTGAAGCTCTCCGGCGCGGTGGCGGAGACGAGATAGGCGCCCTGGGCGGTGTCGTTGCCCTGGACGATCGCCCGGCCGGTGCCGATGGTGCACTGCATGGGCGCGCTGTCCTTGAGGACGAAGCCGCCCGGCACGACGCCCGGACGCGAGCGGAGCGGGGTCTCCTCGGCGCTCTGGCCGCTGGGGGTCAGCAGGGCGGCGAGGGTCAGACGGGTGTCCTCGCGGGTCTGGCCGGTGGGCTGGAGCCAAGCGGCGCGTACGGTCATGGGGTCACCTCTCCGAAAGGGGTCGGGATGGTCGACGAGAAGGGAACGGCCCGGCCCGCGAAGGCGACTGACGGGCAGTCACCGTGCGGGCCGGGCCGGGATCACCGGTGGACGGCGGGCCGTGGGGCGCGGATCACCATTCGGCGCTGCGCCAGCGCACGGTCATGAGCGCTTCCTCGGTCCCCTTCTCGGGCCGGAAGGACAGGTCCGTGCGACCGGGTTCCACCACGAACAGCTCCTCCGGGGTGGAGTCGGCCATCGCGGTGTGCAGCCGGGAGGCGGAGTTGTTGAGCATGACCGTGCCCGCGCGGGTGTCGACGGTGAGCTCGTCGCCGGCGGCCAGGTCGATCGCGTACCGCAGCCGGCGGCGGCTGACCCGCTCGGTGACGGACGGCATGGAGCAGGGGCCGCGGAAGACGATCACCGGGTGGGCCGGGGCGGAGCCGGTGTTCTCGACGACGGCGTCACCGGTGCTCTTCGCCTGGCCCCAGCTGAGCGGCCAGGTCAGCGGCCAGGTGAGGCCCGATTCCGGCTGCGGGGGAGTGGTGGTGGCGATCTCCTCGTTGACCGCGTACCGGCGGGGGTCGGAGGCGAGCCACTGGACCGACATGCGCGAGCTGCCCTGGGTGGCGAAGCCCTGGTCGGCCGGGACGACGCGCTGCGCTATCCGGGCGCGGACGGTGAGCAGTTCGCCGTGCAGCCGCACGGTGAGCCACCGCTCCTCGTCGAGCAGGGCGAGCGCCTGCCGCAGCGCGCGGACGGCCTCGACCGCGCCGCCGTACTCCGGCATCAGGACGATCGTGCCGCCGATCTTGCGGGGCTTGGCGTAGCGGGAGCCGGGCCAGGCGCCGTGGGAGGTGGGCCGGTCGGCGTCGGAGGAGTCGTACTCGGGGAGGTCCTCCCAGCCCGTCAGACCGGACTTGTCGACGTTGAAGGGGGTGCCGGGTCCGATGAGGAGCCCGGCCCACTGCATCTGCCCGTCCTGGGTGATGAGCGAGCCGGGCGCGAGGTCGGCGGTGTAGGTGTTTCCGGCGTACGGGGGCGTGGTCTCGGCCATGGGGCCGTCACCTCACTTCTGAGGGGATGTCGGGGCGGGAGGGCGTCAGCAGTGGGCGCCGGCGAGGAAGAGCAGGTCCTCCGCGACCGCCCGCGGGCCGGCACCCGGGTCCTCGTGGAAGTCCCGGAGGCGGTGCGGCGCCCGGGGCGGCTCGTCGGCCGCCGGGACGCGGCGGCTCTCGAGGACGGTGAGCGGGTCGATGCGCGGCGCGGAGTCGGCACCGGGGAAGACGACACCGCCCTCGGCGAGCATCGGGATCTTGTCGATGTCGACGCCGAACTTCTTGTTCGTGAGCGGGACCTTGAAGCTCAGCTTGTCGAGGCCGTCGATGATCCAGTTCGCGAAGGCGATGAGACCGTTGATCGGTCCCTTGACGACACCGAGCACGGCGCTCAGGGCGCCCTTGACCAGGTCGCCCATGCCGCGCAGGGCCTTGGCGACGGCGTCCTTCGCGTGCCGGAAGAAGCCGGGGATCTTGTCCGTGATGAAGGTCAGGACCGGCTTGACCGCGTTCTTGACGGCGCCCATGGTGCGGGACGCGATCCCGCGCATGGCGTTGGCGGCGGAGGAGACGGCGCCGCCGATCCTCCTGATGCCGTCGATCGCGGAGCCGATGCCCTTGAGCGCGGTTTTGAACAGGGTGAGGTACGCCTTGACGTAGGTCCCGACGGCCGTGCCGATGAGCTTGATGACCGGCTGGAGGAAGTTCCAGACCGACTGGAAGCCCTTCAGCGCGGCCTGGAAGACCTGCTTCATGATCCGTTGGCCGGTCTCGGTCTGCATCGCGTACTCGATGAGCCAGGCGGCGACGGGCACGAGGATGCCGACGAGGAAGCCGATCGGGTTGGCGCGCATGGCGAGGTTGACGCCGGTCATGGCGACGGAGGCGACGGTCATGACGGTGCCGTACGTGTCCATCAGCTTGGTGATGACGTCGGCGACGGGCAGCATCGGCGCGAGGATCGACAGGATGCCGCCGATCGCGGGGCCGAACTTCCCGGCGGCCGTACGCGCCTTTCCGGCGGCGGTGCCGAGCTTCCTGACGCCGGCGCCGGCCTTGGACCGCTGGATCCTCCGGACGGAGGAGGCGGTGCCGGAGGCGGTGGAGCCGAGGGTGCGGACGGAGGCGCCGGCGGTGCGGAGCTCGGAGGCGAGCCTGCCGATGCCCCCGGCCGCCTGCTGGACGTCCCCCCTGAGCCGTTTGAGCGTGTCGGCCGCCTGGTCGGCGCCCTGGCGCAGGGACGACAGCCGCGGAGCGACCGCCTGGAACCTCGGCATCCTGACCCGCGGCATGACGGCCAGGGCGGCACTCATGCGCGGGCTCCTCGCGCCTTCACGAGGTACATGAGCGCGTCGGCGGTGGCGTGCGGGTCGCTGCCCCGGGCCGCGTGGTAGTGCTCGATGTGCAGCCCGGCGCCGGAGCCGCCGCCTCCGTGCAGCTGCGCCTGCATCCGGGCGCGGCGGGCGGTGAGGGCGAGCAGGCGGTCCAGCTTGGAGAGCGGCAGGACGGCCTCGGCCTCGCCGGCCTCGGCGATGATCGCCGGGACGCCGCCGGCGCGCGGCATGACGACACCACCGGTGGCGAGCATGGGGATGGTCGGGATGTTCACGCCGAAGGTCTTGCCGCCGACGATCGGCACCCAGCCGGGGACGCTGACCTTGACGCCGTTGACGGCGCTGATCATCCGGTTGATGAGGCCGATGACGGCGTTGATCGGGCCGGACACGCCGCTCTTGATGCCCTCGAAGGCCCGGGACGCGATGTCCTTGAGGCCGTTCCAGATGGAGGACATCTTGTCCTTCACGGCCCGGAAGGCGTTCGGGATCGCGCTCTTGATCCAGTTCACCACCGGGGTGATGACGGCCTTGATGCCCCTCCAGACGGCTCCGATGACCGTCTTGATCGCGTTCATGACCGTGGTGATGACCGTCTTCCAGATCTTCACGTAGGTCTTGATGACGGTGGCGACGGCCTTGACGACGCTGGAGATGGCCTTCTTGATGCCGTTCCACACCGTCTTGATCAGCTGGCCGG
Organism: Streptomyces sp. NPDC053513; assembly: GCF_044544765.1. Classification (NCBI taxonomy): domain Bacteria; kingdom Bacillati; phylum Actinomycetota; class Actinomycetes; order Kitasatosporales; family Streptomycetaceae; genus Streptomyces; species Streptomyces sp. NPDC053513. The sequence goes on along the minus strand of NZ_JBITXP010000005.1, from coordinate 373,633 downwards.
CCTTCTTCATGATCGGGCCGACGGCCTTCATGACCGAGCTGATCACGGTCTTGACGGCGTCGAAGGCCTTCTTCAGGATCTTCTGCATCGTCTTCGACTGCAGGGCCATGTCGACGATCTTCTCGATCAGCGGCATGAAGAGGTCGATGAGACGGGCGAGGAAGTTGCCCTTCATCGACTTGTTGAGCTTGTCCTGGCCCTTGGACGCCTTTCCGGCGCCGGACTCGTACTTGCCGAGCTTCTTTCCGGCGGACTCGGCGGTCTTGCCGGCCTTCGACATGGCCTTCTCGGCCTGGTCCGAGGCCGACTTGAGGTTCTTGAGCTGGGTGTTGGAACCCTGGGCGTTGGTCTTGAGGGTCTTGAGCTGACCGGACGCCGCCTTGCCGGCGTCGCCGACCTTCTTGACCGAGCCGCCGGCGCCGGACGCCTGCGTCTTGAGTGTGCGCAGACCGTCGGACGCGCCCTTGAGGGACTTGACGAGAGACATGGGTTACCTCCTTTCGTGGTGGGGTGGGATCAGCCGGTCGCCGTGCCGATGACGTCGTCGAGGGTGCGGACCGAGGCCGCGAACTCGTTCAGCTTCGTGCGCAGGGTTCCCGTCGCCGTGGCGAGGTCCTTGGCGGCGTCCGCGGTCGCCTGGAGCGTGCGGGGCTTGGGGAGGTCGCGCGGGTTGAACTTGTCCTGGGCGTCGCCGATCTTGCCGATGGCGTCGGCGAGCTTCTCGATCTCGGTCGGGTTGGCGGCGTCGGTCGCCTTCGTCACCGCTTCCACTCCGCCGGCGAGACGCTTGAGCGCGGCGGCGCTCTTCATCTTCCCCACGGCCTTGTTGAAGTTGATGATGCGTCGGTTGATCTGGCCGAGGGCCTGCTTCAGATCGTTCAGCCGCGCCGGGTCCGGAGGATCGGTGAGGACGACCGCGGCGCCCTGCGCCTCCCGGTCGCGGATGTTCTGGAGGGGCTGGCGCTGAATCCGGGTCTGGTCCTCGTTGAGGGCGTAGGCCTGGCCGCTGAACACCAGGGCCTGGAGCTTTCGGAAGCCGTCGAGGATGGCCTTCCGGAGGACGATGACCAGGCTGGCGGCCAGCAGGGGGACGAGGAGGCCGCCGATCGCGGTCCAGAAGTAGGCCCACTTGGCCTCGTGGTTCTCGTGGAACTTCTCGACCGCGCCACCGAGCGTGTCCAGGCCCCACGATTCGAGGAGTTCGGACGACAGCTCCTTGTGCAGCTCCTCGTACATCTCGGCGAACCGGGAGACGAAGGCGAACGGCAGCATCGCGTCGGTGACGATCCTGGGCTGGGCGTCGATGAGCGCCTGCTTGAGCTTGGAGACCTGGAAGGTCTCCTCCTTCTCCTTCTTCTTGGGGTCCTTTACATCGTCCCCCTGGTCCTTGGGGTCCTTGGGGTACGTCGCCTTGACCGGCTCGCTCCCCTTGATGAGGCTCTCGTGGAACTCGTCGAGCTGTTTCTTCAGCTCTTCTCTGGTCACTGCGTCTGACATGGTTGCTCCGCTTCCGGCCGGTGAGGCCATGCGCCGAAGAGCCCCTGCCGCAGGGATCGGCAGGGGCTCGTGCGGGGAGACGGGCGTTCGGGCGGCTAGGCGTCCTCGTCCGGGCGGGGGTCGCGGCGCAGGGTCGCGAGGGCGTCGTTCCAGCCCGCCGAGTACGCGAGGGCCTCGTAGCGGGAGACCTCGGCGTACAGCGTGCCGAGCAACGCTCTCTTGTCGAGGGCGACGGGTCCGTCGAGGAGCTGGCGGAGGCGGTCCTGGAGCGAGATGTGCGGTCGCGATGCCTCGGCCTGCTGAGTCATGGACGCCTGCCTTCCGGTTGCTTGCCCGTGCGTGTGTGGCGGCGCCGCGGAGTGAGGAGCGGGGGCACCACGTATTCGAACTACTGTACGAACAGAGTGTGGAACATCTGTTCTATGTTTGTCGAGCGGCAAACGTCTGACGGCGTGTCTACTGGCTTGCCCCGAACGGAATGGCGCCCGATCCGGCCTTCTGTTCGACCGGGTAACCTGGAGGGCGCGTTCCCCGGACGGACCACCCGGGGAGCGAGGGGCGCGAGAGGCGCGCGGGGACCCCAGGGGGCTGGAAGGCAGCACTGACGCATGGACACGGAGCCAGGAGCGAACCGGCGCGAGCGAGTCGTCGACTGGCTCGCGTCCCACCCCGACCTGCCCCACCTCTTCGCACGCCTCTCCGAACTCGTCCACGTCCACGGGTACGCACCCGAGGACCTCGTCGTGCTCCCCAGGTCCGAGGTCGACCGCCGGGAGACGGCCGCCTTCACCGCGGGCTGGGCCGAGGCCGTGGCGGACGAACTCCCGCGCATCCGCCGCGAGTACGAGCGCCGCGTCGCCGACGCCTACGCACAGGGTCAGGGTGACGCGCGTGGAATCCGCCGTCCCCAGCGCAGGGCCGACGGCGGAAGGGACGGCGCCCAGGTCATCGCGCTGCCCTTCGCACGGCTCCTCGAACCGCCGGCTGCCGTCGTCGAGGCCGAGGAGCGCGTCCGCAGGGAGCGCGAACTGTTCGAACAGCGCTCCGACGCCGGGCCCGAGCCCGAACCCCGGCCCGTGCCCGAGCCGGAGCCCGCGCCGGAACCGGAACCGGAGCACCGGGCCGTCACCGAGCCGGCGTCCGAGCCGGACGTCCTGCTGACCGCCCAGGGGAGCCGTGCCCGCAGGAACGCCCAGCCCGTACGGAAGGTCGTCCGGGGCAAGGGCGGGCGCCCGATCGTGCCGCCGCTCGCCGGGGTGCCCGGCGAGCGGGGTCCCGGGGGCGAGCGCCGGGAAACCGAGGGCGCCGGGACGGAACCGCGTCAGGGCAAGGGCGGCCGGCTCTCCGATCGGGCCAGGGCCCTGGAGGAGGAGCTGGCGTCCGAGCGAGCACAGGAAGCGCCCCCGGAGTCCGCTCCCTGAGGGGAACGGCCTCCGGGGGCCGCGGGGGTGTGACTTCAGCCGAAGAACCGGGCGAGCGCTCCCGGGGAGACCGCCTCGGCGGCGTCCTCCGGCGGGGAGTTCTCGTCCCGGCCTTCCTCGTCCTCGTCCTTGACGCCCGGACGGGGAACGGGCGTCGGCGGATCGGGCTGGTCGTTGTCCTCACCGGAGTTGACGCACTGGAACATCCAGTTGGCGACGGCCAGATGGTCCACGGCCGCCGCCAGCAGGTGATCGGTGATCGACCACTCGGCGGCCTCGCCGTGGAGGTCCCGCTGCACGGCGCTGTCCCGCGGCAGCTGCTTGATCAGGACCATGACCCGCCGGCTGGAGAGCTCTCCGCGGTGCCAGTCGAGGAGGTCGACCCCGTAGTAGCGGATGAAGTCAGCCTCGAGGGCCTCGGCGTGTTCTTCGACGAACTCGACGAGGCTCAGTCTTCCCCCAGGCCGAGCCCGGTCTCCTTGCCGTAGGCCTCCAGGATGGCGGCGATGTCCTGCATCGTGAGGTCGTGCTCCTCGAAGCGGACGTACTGCTCCTCACCCATCAGGAGTTCGAGCAGGCCGTCCACGTCGTTGTCGTCGAGCTTCCGCAGCGCCTTGGCGGTCTTGCGGGAGAGCTCGGTGGGAAGCGTGTAGGACTCGCCGTCCAGCTCGAAGGACCAGGTACGGCCGTGGGCCTCCAGGCGCTGGGCGCGGGCGGCGTTGACGTCGAAACGGGCCATGGTGTGCGTACTCCTTGTTCGCGTGGTGCGCGTGGGTGAAGAGGAGAGGGGGTGGGGCGGGACGGCGGTGCGCCGTCCCGCCCCGGACGGACCCCTGCCGAGGACGGACCCCTGCCGGGGACAGACCTCTGTCAGGGAGTCCTGTGGGGATGGATCAGACGGACGCGCTGTACTGCGTGTCCTTCATGAGGAAGGTCGCCAGCGGCTTGCCGTCGCCGTTCGACATCGCGCTGAAGGTGATGCCGAGGGTGGCGGCACCCTTGCGGTTCAGCTTGATGTCGTCGGTGGCGGTCACCTGGCCGCGCGGGATGATGAAGCGGTAGGTGACGGCGGTGGTGCCACCGGCCTTGACGTCGGTGAACTCCAGGCCGAGGGCACGGGCGTCCGCGAACGGACGCTCGGCGATGTCGTACGTGTAGACGTCGGTCGCCGGGGCCGGGGCGGCCTTGACGCTGCCACCGCCCATGAAGAACGGCAGCGTGTCCTCGTTGAACTGGAGCAGCGAGAACTTCAGGGACAGGTCACGGGCCGAGTAGACGTAGTGGATCGGGGAGACCGACTGCCACGAGTCGATGGCCTCCAGCTTGTCCTTCTTCGAGAACGTGACACCGTCACCGGTGGTGTAGCCGAGGTTCGTCCAGGTCGTGGACGCCCAGTCGGTCGCCGGGTCCGCGCCGAAGGCCGGGGCGGTGGCACCGGCGTTGGCGACGAAGAGCTTGCCGATGCCGGCGACGCGGATCTCGGCGGAGTTGTTTCCTGCCATGGTGGGGTTTCTCCTTGGTGAGAGGGTGAGGGCGCCGCCCCGGCCGGAGGGTTCCGGGTCCGGGTACGGCAAAGGCCCCGCCGGATGGGCCGGCGAGGCCTGGTCTGTGGGGAGCGGTCGCGGGGGCGACGCGCTCGGGGTGGGGCGCCGGGGCGCGGAGACGCGCGGGGGCGGCGCGAGGTGCGCGGAGGTCTAGAAGACGTCTAGCGCGAGCTGGATGACGCAGAGGTAGCGGTTGGCGCCGCGGTAGAGGTAGTCGGGCATCCAGCGCGGCCCGTCCTGCTCCTCGACGTCGCTCACGAAGACGGAGCCGAGCTGCTTGCCCATCGTGGCGAGCAGCGCCCTGCGGGCCGCGTTCGCGGTGACGTGGGCCGCGGGCTTGGTCGGCCCGTACACCTCGAACTCGATCAGCGGCTTGTCGACGTGCAGGTCGCCGATCCAGGCGCCGCCGCGGCGGTTCACCAGGACGGCGTTCTGCGTGCCGTCGAAGCCGGCCGGGGCCTGGGCCGCGATCGTGACGCCGGCCAGCGCCGGGTCGGCCTTGAGGACGTCGACGACCAGCTTCTCGACGTCCGGGAACGCACTCGGGGGAGTGGTCATGACGGTTCTCCTCGTGAGGAAGGGGAGGGGCGGGACGGGTGGTGCGGGGCCCGCGCGGTGCGCGGGTGGTGCGGGGTGCCGCCCGGGGCGCTCGACGCGGGGAAGGGGCGGGAGCCGCGGAGCGCTCCCGGACGGCGAACGGCGGAGACCGCGGCCCGTCTCGCGGGCACAGCTCCGCCGCTGCACCAACTGTGACAGAGAGCGTGCGCGCACGCAACTAGTTCCGGGGCCGGGCCGGGAAGCGGCGCGACGCCCCGTGCGCACGGGGCTCCGCCCGGAGTGACCCTTCGGCCCGGGCGGCGGAAGGCGAGCGTTAGGTTGGGCCTCCCGAATCACCAGGAGCCGCCCGTGTCCCCCCGCCCCCGCCTGCTCTACGTGACCGACCTCGCTTACCCCGCCCGTGGCCGTCGGTACGGCGACGAGGACGTGTGGCTCACCGCCCGGCTGCGCGGGAGCTTCGACCTGGCGCTCTGTCACCCGCTCGACGCCGCCGCCCTCATGGACGGCTTCGACGCCCTCGTCGTCCGCAACAGCGGGCCGGTCATCGGGTACCAGGAGGAGTACGAGGCCTTCCGCGAGCGGGCCCGCGCGCTCGGCGCCCGGGTCTACAACCCCCTCCACGGCCGCGGCGACATGGCCGGCAAGCAGTACCTCCTCGACCTCACCGCCGCCGGGCACCCCGTCATCCCCACCGTCGACCGGGCCGAGGACCTCCCCCTCCTGCCGGAGGCCGCCGCGTACGCGGTCAAGCCGAAGGCCGGCGCCGACTCCATAGGGCTGCGGTTCCTCCCGTACGAGAAGCTCTCGGGGCTCACGTACGGCGAGATCCTCGTCCAGCCGCGCGTCGACTTCCGGTACGAGGTTTCCTTCTACTTCGTCGACGACCTCTTCCAGTACGCCCTGTACGCCCCCGACCCCGAGCGCCGCTGGGTCCTGGAGCCGTACGAACCCACCGCCGACGACCTCGCCTTCGCGCGCCGCTTCATCGACTGGAACACCCTCGACCACGGCATCCAGCGCGTCGACGCCTGCCGCGCCCCCGGCGGCGAGCTGCTCCTCGTCGAGCTGGAGGACCTCAACCCGTACCTCTCCCTCGACCGCGTCCCCGAGGAGACCCGCGACCGCTTCGCCGCCGCCTTCACCGACTCCCTCCACCGCTTCCTGGAGGCGTGACACGGCGGCACGACGAAGCGCCCCGCGTCCGGGAGGGACGCGGGGCGCTTCGGGTACGGGGCGGTCAGGCGGTGCGGGGGCGGCGGCGGGCCAGGCGTTCCGCCGCGAAGACGTCCTCCAGGCGGAAGAGCTGCGCCCGCCCCGCCCGGCCCGCGGCGCGCAGGTGCCCGAGCTGGACCCACTTGCGGATCGTCGCGGGCGCCACCCCCGCCTCCTCGGCGGCCAGCGGGCCGGGGACCAGCGTGGGCAGGGCGGGCGAGCTCAGCATGAGGTCTCCTTCGGGTCGTCCATCGCGGTCTCGATCTCCTCGGTGCGGGTCCCCGCGGCCTCCGACAGCTCCTCCCACCGGTCCTCCGGCCACAGGTGCCGGTAGGCGGGGTCGTCCTGGCAGCCGCACACCTCGTCGGTGCAGACGCAGGCCGGGTTCACGCACAGCACCGCGCGCCGGTCCGGGAACGCCCGCAGCGACACCGAGTCGCACCAGGGGCAGCGGCCCGAGACCCGCACGATCGTCTCCGCGTCGCCGAGCGTCCGGGCGCAGCGCCGGGCCATCCTGCGGATCTCGTCCCGCACGTGCCGGACCAGGTCCGGATGGGCCGCGATCCGGTCGAGCAGCGCCACGAGGCGCCGGAGGCGGTCGATCACCCCGGCGCGGGGTGGGCGGGGCAGCGCGAGCCGGGCGCAGACCGCCTCCTCCAGTTCCACCACCCCGTCGGTGATGTCGCGGATGGCGTCGGAGACGTGCAGCCGGATCGGGGCGGCCCCGTGGCCGGGGACGGCGAGCCCGTGCCGCTGTTCGAGCAGCAGCGCCTCCCGGCGCTCCTCGCGGATCAGCTCGTCGCGGCCGGCGGGGGAGGGGCCGGTGGGGGAGGGGGCGGGCCCGCGCCGGCCGGGCGCGAGCTCCTCGGCGAGCTCGGGGAACTGCCGCACCAGGGAGGCGGTCCAGAGCGTGATGTCCCGCAGCACGGGCTCGGTGTCGGTGCGGTCAGCCACGGCGGGTGCTCCCCTTCGAGGCGAGCGCCTTCGCCACGCGGTGGGCGTCCGCCGGGCGGCCGTTGCGCCAGAGGCGGCCCGCGCAGACGCCGTCGAAGTAGCTCTCGGCCGGGGCCACCGCGGTCTCGCACTCGCTCCGTACGGGGCAGGAGGCGCAGGCCCGCAGGGCGGGGGCGGCCTCCTTGGCGCGGCGGGCGAAGACGACGGACGGGGAGAGGCCGGCGCACGCGGCGGAGGCCTGCCAGGGGGACGGGTCGGGATGGAACAAGGGGTTCTCCACGGTCCGGGGCCCGCCGGGGCCGTCCATGGGGCCGGTGGGGCGCCTGGGGCTCAGGGGGCCGACGAGTGCGGCGGCGAGCCAGACTTGCACGTTGCGTGCGAGCGCGCAACAAAAATCAAAAGGGTCATGACCAGCCCTTCACCGATTCGACACGATTGCGTGCCCGAAAGCACGTAATTCCGTGCGCGCAAGCACGCTAAGGTATGGGATCCGGAGGGTGGGGAGCGAGGAGCGGTACACATGAGCACTCACGGGCTCGACGAGTTCGCAGGCTGGGTGGAAGGCCTGATGAGACAGCGCGGCTACGACATCGACAGCCCGCGCGGTGGCGGGAAGTCCCGGATCGCGGACGAGGCCGGCGTCCATCGCGCCGCCGTCACGCGCCTGCTGCAGCGGCAGAGCATGCCGGACCTGGAGACCATGCGTCGGATCGCCCCGCTGCTCGGCGTCTCCGTCCGCGACATGCTCATCCGGTCCGGCCGCGTGACCCCCGAGGAGCTCCCGATGGCGGCGGACCTGCTGCCGCCGAGCGACTGGCAGCCCTCGATGGAGGACTTCGCGCGCTGGCTGGGCGTGCCGGACGAGCGCATGGGCGTCTTCGTCAAGGTCGTCAACCAGTTCCTGGAGCCCGACGCCGACGCGGCGGACGCCGGCGAGGCCGTCGAGCCCCGCCGCACCGCCCGGGACTGACCCGCGCCGACCCGCGCCGACCGGCGCCGGATCGCTTCCGGGTGACTGCCGGACCGCTTCCGGGCCCGCGCCCCGGGCCGTCCCGGAGGGCTTCTGTCCGGGCCCGGGCCGCGGTCGTTCCGGATCTCGTCCGGGCCTGCGGCCCGGCCTGCGCCCCGGCCCGGCCCGGGCCTCGTCCCGGAGTGGCCGGGCCCGGGTCGGGGGCCTGTGGCGGAGTCTCCCGGAGCCGGGCCGGGGCGCCGTGCAGGAACGATCCGGTCCCGCCCCCGGCCGGGGCCCCGTGCGCGTGGGCATTTGTTTTGACCGGAGTCCGTGCGATAGGTACGCTCAAGCCTTGTGCCTGGGGTGTGCCTGGGCTCCCGTGCGTGTCCTCAACCGCACGGCGAGTCATATACCGGCCGCCGCGATCCGCGCTTTTTCCGCCCCGTGCGGAGGTCCGCGAGATTCGACACGCCCGACCGCGTGGGTCGGTGAATGTTCCAGGTTAGTTTTACCGACGGCACACAGAAACCGGAGAAGTAGTGCCTACGATCCAGCAGCTGGTCCGTAAGGGCCGGCAGGACAAGGTCGAGAAGAACAAGACGCCCGCACTCGAGGGTTCCCCTCAGCGTCGCGGCGTCTGCACGCGTGTGTTCACGACCACCCCGAAGAAGCCGAACTCGGCCCTCCGTAAGGTCGCGCGTGTGCGTCTGACCTCCGGCATCGAGGTCACGGCCTACATCCCGGGTGAGGGTCACAACCTGCAGGAGCACTCCATCGTGCTCGTGCGCGGTGGCCGTGTGAAGGACCTGCCGGGTGTTCGCTACAAGATCATCCGCGGTTCCCTCGACACGCAGGGCGTCAAGAACCGTAAGCAGGCTCGCAGCCGCTACGGCGCCAAGAAGGAGAAGTAAGAATGCCTCGTAAGGGCCCCGCCCCGAAGCGCCCGGTCATCATCGACCCGGTCTACAGCTCTCCTCTTGTCACCTCGCTGATCAACAAGATCCTGCTGGACGGCAAGCGTTCCACCGCCGAGCGCATCGTGTACGGCGCCATGGAGGGTCTTCGTGAGAAGACCGGCCAGGACCCGGTCATCACGCTGAAGCGCGCTCTCGAGAACGTCAAGCCGGCCCTCGAGGTCAAGTCCCGCCGTGTCGGTGGCGCCACCTACCAGGTGCCGATCGAGGTCAAGCCGGGCCGCGCGTCCACGCTCGCCCTCCGCTGGCTCGTCGGTTACTCCCGCGCCCGTCGCGAGAAGACCATGACCGAGCGCCTCATGAACGAGCTCCTCGACGCCTCGAACGGCCTCGGAGCTGCGGTCAAGAAGCGTGAGGACACGCACAAGATGGCCGAGTCCAACAAGGCCTTCGCGCACTACCGCTGGTAGTCGCAACCCACATCGAGACCGAGAGAAGACTGAAGCCTTATGGCTACCACTTCGCTTGACCTGGCCAAGGTGCGCAACATCGGCATCATGGCCCACATCGACGCGGGCAAGACGACCACCACCGAGCGGATCCTGTTCTACACCGGCGTTTCGTACAAGATCGGTGAAGTCCACGACGGCGCTGCCACGATGGACTGGATGGAGCAGGAGCAGGAGCGCGGCATCACGATCACGTCCGCCGCGACGACCTGCCACTGGCCGCTCGAGAATGTCGATCACACGATCAACATCATCGACACGCCGGGTCACGTCGACTTCACCGTCGAGGTGGAGCGTTCGCTGCGCGTGCTCGACGGTGCTGTCACCGTGTTCGACGGTGTGGCCGGCGTCGAGCCCCAGTCCGAGACCGTCTGGCGTCAGGCGGACCGCTACGGCGTTCCGCGCATCTGCTTCGTCAACAAGCTCGACCGGACCGGTGCCGACTTCCTCCGCTGCGTCGACATGATCGTGGACCGCCTCGGCGCGACCCCGATCGTCATGCAGCTTCCGATCGGTGCCGAGGCCGACTTCGAGGGCGTCATCGACCTCGTCCGCATGAAGGCTCTTGTCTGGTCCGCCGAGGCCACCAAGGGCGAGATGTACGACGTCGTCGACATCCCGGCGGACAAGCTCGAGCTCGCCGAGGAGTACCGCGGCAAGCTCGTCGAGACGGTCGCGGAGAACGACGAGGAGCTCATGGAGCTCTTCCTCGAGGGCGTCGAGCCCACCGAGGAGCAGCTCTACGCCGCCGTCCGTCGCATCACCATCGCCTCCGGCAAGGGCGGCGAGACCACGGTCACCCCCGTGTTCTGTGGCACCGCGTTCAAGAACAAGGGCGTTCAGCCCCTGCTCGACGCGGTCGTCCGCTACCTGCCGTCCCCCCTGGACGTCGAGGCCATCGAGGGCCACGACGTCAAGGACGCCGAGACCGTCGTCAAGCGCAAGCCGTCCGACGACGAGCCGCTGGCCGCCCTCGCGTTCAAGATTGCGAGCGACCCGCACCTCGGCAAGCTCACCTTCGTCCGGATCTACTCCGGTCGCCTGGAGGCCGGCACCGCGGTGCTGAACTCCGTCAAGGGCAAGAAGGAGCGCATCGGCAAGATCTACCGCATGCACGCGAACAAGCGTGAGGAGATCGACTCGGTGGGCGCCGGCGACATCGTCGCCGTCATGGGCCTCAAGCAGACCACCACCGGTGAGACGCTGTGCGACGAGAAGAACCCGGTCATCCTGGAGTCCATGGACTTCCCGGCGCCGGTCATCCAGGTCGCCATCGAGCCCAAGTCCAAGGGTGACCAGGAGAAGCTGGGTGTCGCCATCCAGCGTCTCGCGGAGGAGGACCCCTCCTTCCAGGTCCACTCGGACGAGGAGACCGGCCAGACCATCATCGGTGGTATGGGCGAGCTTCACCTCGACATCCTCGTCGACCGCATGCGTCGCGAGTTCAAGGTCGAGGCGAACGTCGGCAAGCCGCAGGTCGCGTACCGCGAGACGATCCGCAAGGCCGTCGAGCGCGTGGACTTCACCCACAAGAAGCAGACCGGTGGTACCGGTCAGTTCGCCAAGGTGCAGATCGCGATCGAGCCCATCGAGGGTGGCGACGCCTCCTACGAGTTCGTGAACAAGGTCACCGGTGGCCGCATCCCGAAGGAGTACATCCCTTCGGTCGACGCGGGTGCGCAGGAGGCCATGCAGTTCGGCATCCTGGCCGGCTACGAGATGACGGGCGTCCGCGTCATTCTTCTCGACGGTGCCTACCACGAGGTCGACTCCTCCGAGCTCGCGTTCAAGATCGCCGGTTCGCAGGCCTTCAAGGAGGCCGCGCGCAAGGCTTCTCCCGTCATCCTCGAACCGATGATGGCCGTCGAGGTCGTCACGCCCGAGGACTACATGGGTGAGGTCATCGGCGACATCAACTCCCGCCGTGGCCAGATCCAGGCCATGGAGGAGCGCAGCGGCGCCCGCGTCGTGAAGGGCCTCGTGCCGCTCTCGGAGATGTTCGGCTACGTCGGAGACCTCCGCAGCAAGACCTCGGGTCGCGCAAGCTACTCGATGCAGTTCGACTCCTACGCCGAGGTTCCGCGGAACGTCGCCGAGGAGATCATCGCGAAGGCCAAGGGCGAGTAACTCTCCCGAGTTCACGCTTTAGGCTTGACACCAGTCACCGGGGCTCAGCCCCCGAAACCCGAGGGATCGGGCCCCGGTTACTGGCATCCCAGCAAAGATCACCTGGCGCCGATGAAGCAAGGCGTTCAGAACCACTCCAGGAGGACCCCAGTGGCGAAGGCGAAGTTCGAGCGGACTAAGCCGCACGTCAACATCGGCACCATCGGTCACATCGACCACGGTAAGACGACCCTCACGGCCGCCATTACCAAGGTGCTGCACGACGCGTACCCGGACCTGAACGAGGCCTCGGCCTTCGACCAGATCGACAAGGCTCCCGAGGAGCGCCAGCGCGGTATCACCATCTCGATCGCGCACGTCGAGTACCAGACGGAGTCGCGTCACTACGCGCACGTCGACTGCCCCGGTCACGCCGACTACATCAAGAACATGATCACGGGTGCCGCGCAGATGGACGGCGCCATCCTCGTGGTCGCCGCCACCGACGGCCCGATGCCGCAGACCAAGGAGCACGTCCTCCTTGCTCGCCAGGTCGGCGTTCCGTACATCGTCGTCGCCCTGAACAAGGCCGACATGGTGGACGACGAGGAGATCCTGGAGCTCGTCGAGCTCGAGGTCCGTGAGCTCCTCTCCGAGTACGAGTTCCCGGGCGACGACCTGCCGGTCGTCCGCGTCTCCGCGCTCAAGGCCCTCGAGGGCGACAAGGAGTGGGCGGACAAGCTCCTCGGTCTGATGAAGGCCGTCGACGAGTCCATCCCGCAGCCCGAGCGTGACGTCGACAAGCCGTTCCTGATGCCGATCGAGGACGTCTTCACGATCACCGGTCGTGGCACCGTCGTCACCGGTCGTATCGAGCGTGGTGTCCTCAAGGTCAACGAGACCGTCGACATCATCGGCATCAAGACCGAGAAGACCACCACCACGGTCACCGGCATCGAGATGTTCCGCAAGCTGCTCGACGAGGGCCAGGCCGGTGAGAACGTCGGTCTGCTCCTCCGTGGCATCAAGCGCGAGGACGTCGAGCGCGGCCAGGTCATCATCAAGCCGGGCTCGGTCACCCCGCACACCAAGTTCGAGGCCCAGGCCTACATCCTGTCGAAGGACGAGGGTGGCCGTCACACCCCGTTCTTCAACAACTACCGCCCGCAGTTCTACTTCCGTACCACGGACGTGACCGGCGTCGTGACCCTCCCCGAGGGCACCGAGATGGTCATGCCGGGCGACAACACCTCCATGTCCGTCGAGCTGATCCAGCCCGTCGCCATGGAGGAGGGCCTGAAGTTCGCCATCCGTGAGGGTGGCCGGACCGTCGGCGCCGGCCAGGTCACCTCGATCACCGCCTGATCGTGATCTGACCTGGTAGCTCGTACGAGCTGCTGAGCAGTGAGGGAAGGCCCCGCACCGAGAGGTGCGGGGCCTTCTCGCATGTCCGGAGCCCTACGGTCGCCAGCCCTACGGTCGCCAGCCCTACGGTCGCCAGCCCTACGGTCGCCAGCTCCACGGGTGGGCGTCCGCGCCCAGACCCACCACGGTCGCCCCGTGGGGGCCCAGGTGGAGAGCGGTCGAGACGGCCGTCCCCTTCCGGGAGTGGAGCCGGCCGCCGCTCCTGAGCGCCGTCCGCCCCTTCCCGTCCGTGCCGAGCAGCACGGTCCCGAGCGCCGCCGACCGCGCGGCGACCACGGCCCCGTACCCGTCGAGACCGGCGTCGCCGCCCGGGCCGGTGAGCCGGGCGGACGCCGGCGCCCGGTGGTACAGCGCGCCGCCCGCGCTCGCCACCGTGGAACCGGAGAGCGGCAGCGCGGCCCGCTGGAGGACGCCGTCCACCCAGTGCCGTACGGCGTCCCGGCCCGCCGCGTACAGATGCACCCGGCCGGCCGCGTCCGCCGAGACGGCCAGACCGTCCTGGACCTCCGCGCCACCGGGCAGCGGCCGCCACGGGGACCAGGAGCCGTCCGCCGCCCGGACCCGCGTCGAGACGCCCTTGTCGGCGTTCCGTACGAAGAGGTGGACCCGGCCGTCGGGGGCCGCGAGGGCCACCGGGGCGCCGATCCTGCGGCCCCGGTCGTCCGAGCGCTCCGGGTTTCCCAGGCCCCGCCAGGCCAGGAAGGCGCCGCCGGGGGACCGCTGCTCCAGGAGCACCACCTCGCGCCGGTTGGCCCCGCCGTGCCCGTCGAGCGCGGCGAACCGCACCCCGAGGAGCAGTACCCGGCCGTCGCGGAGCACCGCCGAGCCGAGCGCGGGCGCGAGCGGGCCGCCGCCCAGGTCCACCGGCTCGCCCCAGACGCCGGGTGCGGACTCCCGCCAGCGGACCGCGCGCAGCCCGAGGACCCCGTACGCCGCGAGCCGGCCGCCCGGCTCCTCGACGAGGGCCGGGCCCGCGCCCGGCCAGCGGTGGTGCGTGGAGCGCACCCAGCCCTTGCGGTTGGTCAGCGGCCGGTCGCCGCCGACGCCGTAGTCACCGCAGCCGGAGGGGTTCCCGCACTCCCAGGACGGGTCGCCGCCGTACGGGACGAGCCGGGCGGCCTTCTCCGCCAGGACCGCGGGCGGGAGGTTCTTGGGCCAGTGGCGGTTGTAGTAGCCGCGGAAGGCGGTGGTGGTGAAGGCCGGGACCGGTTCGCCGTCCCGGACCGCGTCCGAGACCCAGCGGCACAGCGCGGCCCAGGTGAAGGAGGCGACCGCCGTGTGGTCCCCGTGGTCGGCGTACCCCGGCTGCTCGGAGTCCCGCCTCCGCGTCGCCTCGTCGCTGTGCTGGATGTCGGGGTCCGGGTCCAGGGTGTGCACGACGGTGGGCCGGTGGAGGCGGAGCAGGCCGACGAGGACGTCGACCAGCCGGTCGTAGTCGTAGGTGTCGGCGCGGGTGACGGGGGAGTCGGCCGACAGGTGGGTGCGCAGCTCCAGGGCCCGGTCCTGCCAGAGCGAGGGCAGGGCCATGTAGCGGCGGTGGGTGTGCATCGGCAGGTCGAGGAAGACCAGCTCGACCCTGCGGGAGCCGTGCGCGAGGGTGTCGGACTCGGCCCGCCGGCCGCCAGGGAGCGTCAGCACCTCGCGGCGCCACGGCGTGAACGCGGGCAGGCCGAGCGCCACCGCGTACGACTGGCGCAGGCCCTGCCGGCGGGCGGAGGAGTAGGCCGCCCGGTCCGGGGGAGTCTCCGGCATCCCCGCGATCCGGTTCCGGCCGGTGTGCTCGCCGGCCGTCACGTACACGGAGACGAGCGGGACGCCCGCGTCGAGCAGCCGCTGCGTGTCCGGGTTCATGAAGTACAGGTCGTCGTCCGGGTGCGCGGAGAACTGCATGAGCAGGGCCCGCCGGGTCCGAGCGGAGGCGATCGGCCTGCCCGGCGCCGGATCGGCCGTCGGCGCGGTCCGGCGCGGCTCCGGTACGGAACACCCGGCGGCGGCCGCGGTGACCGCGAGGGCGGCGGCGAGAACCGTCCGCCGGCGGGGTGGAGTCTGCAAGGCGTGGCCCCCTTCGCTCATCAGTCCACGGGAAGACGGATGTGCGAGCTGTGGGGTTGTGTCCCGAGGGCCCTTCGGGGAGATCTTCGAAAAAAGATCTTGAAAATGATGCGGGCGGATGTCGAGAGCGCGATCCTGGCAACGACCGAAGGGTGACAGCGCGCCACCGGGGCGGGCGGGACGGGGAGGACACCCGAGATGAAGTACGTCGCGATGATCTACGGCAACCAGGCCAAGTGGGACTCCTTCCCGGCCGAGGCCTGGCCCGAGGCGATCGCCCGGCAGGAGGCCTTCAACCGCAGGTACCGGGAGAGCGGCGAGCTGATCGGCGCGTACGGCCTCGCCGACGCGGCCGCCGCCCAGCTCGTCCGGCGCGAGGGCGGCGCCCCCGCGGTCACCGACGGCCCGTACCTGGAGACCAAGGAGTACCTCGCCAGCTTCTACCTGCTCGACTGCGACAGCCTGGAGCGGGCCCAGGAGATCGCCGCCGACATGCCCTTCGCGGACGTCGACCCCGTCGAGCTGTGGCCGGTGCTGCACGAGTCCGCGGCGGACGTGTGACCGGCGCGCACCGGATCGGAGACCGACCGCTGTGAGCGGCCCGTACGGGATCGAGGACCTGCTGCGCACCCACGCGCCGCAGGTCCTCGGCGCGCTCGTCCGCCGTCACGGCACCTTCGACCTCTGCGAGGACGCCGTCCAGGAGGCCCTGATCGCGGCCGCGCGGCAGTGGCCCGAGGAGGGGGTGCCCGAGAACCCGCGCGGCTGGCTGCTGACCGTCGCCGGCCGCAGGTTCGTCGACCTGGTGCGCGCCGAGGCCGCCCGGCGCCGCCGGGAGGACGCCGTCGCGCTCGCCACCCCGGACGCCGAACTCCTCGCCCGCGCCGCCGACGACGTGCCGGACGCCGACCGGGACGACTCCCTGTCCCTGCTCTTCCTCTGCTGCCGCCCGGAACTGTCGCCGCCCAGCCGGATCGCGCTCACCCTGCGGGCCGTCGGCGGCCTCACCACCGCGCAGATCGCGGCCGCCTTCCTCGTCCCCGAGTCGACCATGGCGCAGCGGATCAGCCGGGCCAAGCAGACGATCAGGGCCGGCGGCTGGACGCTCGCGCTGCCCGAGGGCGAGGACCGCACCGCCCGGCTCGCCGAGGTGCGGCACGTGCTCTACCTCGTCTTCAACGAGGGGTACACGACCAGCGGCGGCGACGCGCTCACCGCGCCCGAGCTGTCCACGGAGGCGATCCGGCTGACCCGGATGCTGCACCGGCTGCTCCCCGACGACGAGGAGACGGCGGGCCTGCTCGCGCTGATGCTGCTCACCGACGCCCGCCGCCCGGCCCGCACGGGCCCGCACGGGGAACTCGTACCGCTCGCGGAGCAGGACCGGGGGAGCTGGGACGAGGGGTTGGTCGCCGAGGGAGTGGAGCTGCTCGGCCGGACCCTGCCGCGGGGCCGGGTCGGCCCGTACCAGCTGCAGGCGGCGATCGCGGCCGTGCACGACGAGGCCCCGTCCGCCGAGGCCACGGACTGGCCGCAGATCCTCGCCCTGTACGAGCTCCTGGAGCGCACCGGGCCGAATCCGATGGTCACCCTCAACCGCGCGGTTGCCGTCGCCATGGTCCACGGCCCGCGGGCCGGTCTGGAGCTCCTCGACGGCCTCGCGGCGGACCGGCTGCTCGCCCGGAACCACCGCCTCCTCGCGACCCGCGCACATCTCCTCGAACTCCTCGGGGAGAAGGAGGACGCGGCCGTCGCCTACCGGGAGGCGGCCCGGCACACCACGAGCGCGCCCGAGCGGCGGCATCTGACGGAGCGGGCCCGGCGCCTGGGATGAGGGCGGAGCGGGGGCGTGCGCATGGGAAGTGCGCGCCCCGGCGCATGGGCATACGTGACGTGGGGTACAGTCTTCGATCCCGATTGGCGGCCGGATGGCCCCGTATGGCAGACTAGCGGGGTTGCTCGGTTGAGTGCCGATGCTGCGCGCCTCCCGTCGGGAGGACCGGAAGCGAGTCCCACAGTACTCGTCGCCCCTTCTCAGGGGCGGACGTACGGGAATCTTCTGGGAAGCGTCAGCGGGGTGCCGACCAGGCGCCCGGTGGGTGATTGCCCCCGAACCGCGGTCACGGCGACCGTGCCCCCTTGGTTGGGAAGTCCTCAGGGACTTCTGCGTAGAGGGAGCGCGACACGCCCGACCGCGTGGGTCGGAGGAAACCGCGAACGCACCGGGTTCCAGAGCGTTACGAGACAAAGGACTACTAGTAGCCATGGCGGGACAGAAGATCCGCATCCGGCTCAAGGCCTACGACCACGAGGTCATCGACTCCTCGGCGAAGAAGATCGTCGAGACGGTGACCCGCACTGGTGCGTCGGTCGCGGGCCCGGTGCCGCTGCCCACTGAGAAGAACGTGTACTGCGTCATCAAGTCGCCGCACAAGTACAAGGACTCGCGCGAGCACTTCGAGATGCGCACGCACAAGCGCCTCATCGACATCCTCGACCCCACGCCGAAGACGGTCGACTCGCTCATGCGTCTCGACCTGCCGGCTGGCGTCGACATCGAGATCAAGCTCTGAGGTGACGCGCGAGATGGCTAAGAACATCAAGGGCATCCTGGGCGAGAAGCTCGGCATGACGCAGGTCTGGGACGAGAACAACCGGGTCGTCCCGGTGACCGTCGTCAAGGCCGGCCCGAATGTCGTGACCCAGGTCCGTACGAACGACGTCGACGGCTACGAGTCGGTCCAGATCGCCTTCGGCGAGATCGACCCGCGCAAGGTGAACAAGCCCCTCAAGGGCCACTTCGCCAAGGCCGACGTCACCCCGCGCCGCCACCTGGTGGAGCTCCGCACCGCTGACGCCTCCGAGTACACGCTCGGCCAGGAGATCACCGCCGAGGTCTTCGAGGCCGGCGTGAAGGTCGACGTCACCGGCAAGAGCAAGGGCAAGGGCTTCGCCGGTGCGATGAAGCGCCACAACTTCCGTGGTGGCAAGGCCTCGCACGGTGCCCACCGCGTGCACCGCAAGCCCGGTTCGATCGGTGGCTGCGCCACCCCGGGCCGTGTCTTCAAGGGCATGCGCATGGCCGGTCGCATGGGCAACGAGCGTGTGACCACCCAGAACCTGACCGTCCACGCCGTTGACGCCGAGAAGGGTCTGCTGCTCATCAAGGGCGCCGTCCCCGGCCCCAACGGTGGCCTCGTCCTGGTCCGCACCGCGGCCAAGGGGGTTTGAGGAACCGATGAGCACCATTGACATCCTTTCGCCGTCTGGCGACAAGGCCGGGACCGTCGAGCTCCCCGAGGAGATCTTCGGCGCCAAGGTCAGCGTCCCGCTGATCCACCAGGTCGTCGTCGCGCAGCTGGCCGCGGCCCGTCAGGGCACGCACAAGACCAAGACCCGTGGCGAAGTCCGCGGTGGTGGCAAGAAGCCTTACCGCCAGAAGGGCACCGGCCGCGCCCGTCAGGGTTCGACCCGCGCCCCGCAGTTCGCCGGTGGTGGCGTCGTGCACGGTCCCGTGCCGCGTGACTACTCGCAGCGGACCCCGAAGAAGATGAAGGCCGCCGCCCTCCGCGGTGCCCTGTCGGACCGGGCGAACCACTCCCGCATCCACGTCGTCACCGGCGTGGTCGAGGGTGAGATCTCCACCAAGGCCGCCAAGACGCTGTTCGGCAAGATCTCGGAGCGCAAGAACCTGCTCCTGGTCGCCGAGCGCTCCGACGAGGCCGCGTGGCTGTCCGCTCGTAACCTGCCCCAGGTGCACATCCTGGAGCCGGGCCAGCTCAACACGTACGACGTGATCGTCTCCGACGACGTGGTCTTCACCCAGGCCGCCCTCGAGTCCTTCGTGTCTGGCCCCCAGACCGCTGAGACCGAAGGGAGCGACGCCTGATGACTGAGGCCGTCGTCACCAGCAAGACCTTCTCGGACCCGCGCGACATTCTCGTCAAGCCGGTCGTCTCGGAGAAGAGCTACGCCCTGCTGGACGAGAACAAGTACACGTTCATCGTCGCGCCTGGCTCCAACAAGACCCAGATCAAGCAGGCCGTCGAGGCGGTCTTCTCGGTCAAGGTCACCGGGGTCAACACGATCAACCGGCAGGGCAAGCGCAAGCGCACCCGCACCGGTTTCGGTAAGCGTGCCAACACCAAGCGCGCCATCGTGACCCTTGCCGAGGGCAACCGTATCGACATCTTCGGCGGTCCGACCGCCTGACGGCGGTCTGGATCGTCCGGAATCGGACGAGGACTGAGAAATGGGAATCCGCAAGTACAAGCCGACTACGCCGGGCCGTCGTGGCTCCTCCGTAGCCGACTTCGTCGAGATCACGCGGTCCACGCCGGAGAAGTCGCTGGTCCGCCCCCTGCACAGCAAGGGCGGCCGTAACAACACCGGTCGTGTGACCGTCCGCCACCAGGGCGGTGGCCACAAGCGTGCCTACCGTGTGATCGACTTCCGTCGTCACGACAAGGACGGCGTGCCGGCCAAGGTCGCTCACATCGAGTACGACCCCAACCGCACCGCGCGCATCGCGCTCCTCCACTACGTGGACGGCGAGAAGCGCTACATCATCGCCCCCAAGGGTCTGACCCAGGGCGACCGCGTCGAGAACGGCCCGGGCGCGGACATCAAGCCCGGCAACAACCTGGCGCTCCGCAACATCCCGGTCGGTACCACGATCCACGCGATCGAGCTCCGTCCCGGTGGCGGTGCCAAGTTCGCCCGCTCGGCCGGTGCCTCCGTGCAGCTGCTGGCGAAGGAGGGCACGATGGCCCACCTCCGCATGCCGTCCGGTGAGATCCGTCTCGTCGACGCCCGCTGCCGCGCCACCATCGGCGAGGTCGGCAACGCCGAGCAGTCGAACATCAACTGGGGCAAGGCCGGCCGCAAGCGCTGGCTGGGCGTTCGCCCGACCGTCCGCGGTGTGGCGATGAACCCGGTCGACCACCCGCACGGTGGTGGTGAGGGCAAGACCTCCGGTGGTCGCCACCCGGTCTCCCCGTGGGGTCAGAAGGAGGGTCGTACTCGTTCGCCGAAGAAGGCTTCGAACAAGTACATCGTCCGCCGCCGCAAGACGAACAAGAAGCGCTAGGAGCGGGTTTAGATGCCGCGCAGTCTCAAGAAGGGACCCTTCGTCGACGGCCACCTCGTCAAGAAGGTGGACGCCCAGAACGAAGCCGGTACCAAGAACGTCATCAAGACCTGGTCCCGTCGCTCGATGATCATCCCGGCCATGCTCGGCCACACGATCGCGGTGCACAACGGCAAGACCCACATTCCGGTGTTTGTCACCGAGTCGATGGTCGGCCACAAGCTCGGCGAGTTCTCGCCGACGCGCACCTTCCGGGGTCACGTGAAGGACGACCGGAAGTCGAAGCGCCGCTAACAGCGGGGTGGAATGACCATGACAGACACTGGAAGGACAACCATGGAAGCCAGGGCCCAGGCGCGGTACATCCGCGTCACGCCCATGAAGGCCCGCCGCGTGGTGGACCTTATCCGTGGCATGGACGCCACGGAGGCTCAGGCGGTCCTGCGTTTCGCCCCGCAGGCCGCGAGCGTGCCGGTTGGCAAGGTGCTGGACAGCGCCATCGCCAACGCCGCGCACAACTACGACCACACGGACGCCTCTTCGCTGTACATCAGCGAGGCGTTCGTCGATGAGGGCCCGACCCTGAAGCGGTTCCGTCCGCGTGCCCAGGGCCGTGCCTACCGGATCCGTAAGCGGACCAGCCACATCACCGTGGTCGTCAGCAGCAAGGAAGGAACCCGGTAATGGGCCAGAAGGTTAACCCGCATGGGTTCCGGCTCGGCATCACCACGGACTTCAAGTCCCGCTGGTACGCCGACAAGCTGTACAAGGACTACGTCAAGGAAGACGTCGCCATCCGTCGGATGATGACGTCCGGCATGGAGCGCGCCGGCATCTCGAAGGTCGAGATCGAGCGCACCCGTGACCGCGTGCGTGTGGACATCCACACCGCCCGTCCGGGCATCGTCATCGGCCGCCGTGGCGCCGAGGCCGACCGCATCCGCGGCGACCTCGAGAAGCTCACGGGCAAGCAGGTCCAGCTGAACATCCTCGAGGTCAAGAACCCCGAGATGGACGCCCAGCTGGTCGCCCAGGCCGTCGCCGAGCAGCTCTCCTCCCGCGTCTCCTTCCGTCGTGCCATGCGCAAGAGCATGCAGGGCACGATGAAGGCCGGCGCCAAGGGCATCAAGATCCAGTGCGGCGGTCGTCTCGGCGGCGCCGAGATGTCCCGCTCGGAGTTCTACCGCGAGGGCCGTGTGCCCCTGCACACGCTCCGCGCGAACGTCGACTACGGCTTCTTCGAGGCCAAGACCACCTTCGGCCGCATCGGCGTGAAGGTCTGGATCTACAAGGGCGACGTCAAGAACATCGCCGAGGTCCGCGCCGAGAACGCCGCTGCCCGTGCGGGCAACCGCCCGGCGCGTGGCGCCGGCGCCGGCGACCGCCCGGCCGGCCGTGGCCGTGGTGGCGAGCGTGGCGGCCGCGGCCGCAAGCCGCAGCAGTCGGCTCCGGCCGCCGAGGCCCCCAAGGCCGAGGCTGCCGCCGCTGCTCCGGCTGAGAGCACCGGAACGGAGGCCTGACCGACATGCTGATCCCCCGTAGGGTCAAGCACCGCAAGCAGCACCACCCGAAGCGCTCCGGCGCCAGCAAGGGTGGTACGCAGGTCGCGTTCGGCGAGTACGGCATTCAGGCCCTCACGCCGGCGTACGTGACCAACCGCCAGATCGAGGCGGCTCGTATCGCGATGACCCGCCACATCAAGCGTGGCGGCAAGGTCTGGATCAACATCTACCCGGACCGCCCGCTGACGAAGAAGCCCGCCGAGACCCGCATGGGTTCCGGTAAGGGTTCTCCGGAGTGGTGGATCGCGAACGTCAAGCCGGGTCGGGTGATGTTCGAACTGTCCTACCCGAACGAGAAGATCGCGCGCGAGGCCCTGACCCGTGCGGCCCACAAGCTGCCGATGAAGTGCAAGATCGTGAAGCGCGAAGCAGGTGAGCTGTGATGTCGGCCGGTACCAAGGCGTCCGAGCTGCGCGAGCTGGGCAACGAGGAGCTTCTCAACAAGCTCCGCGAGGCCAAGGAAGAGCTGTTCAACCTCCGCTTCCAGGCGGCGACGGGCCAGCTCGAGAACCACGGTCGGCTCAAGTCCGTCCGTAAGGACATCGCCCGGATCTACACCCTGATGCGTGAGCGCGAGCTGGGCATCGAGACGGTGGAGAACGCCTGATGAGCGAGAACAACGTGACTGAGAAGACCGAGCGCAACGCCCGCAAGGTCCGTGAGGGCCTCGTCGTCAGCGACAAGATGGACAAGACCGTCGTCGTCGCTGTCGAGGACCGCGTCAAGCACGCGCTGTACGGCAAGGTCATCCGCCGTACGAACAAGCTCAAGGCTCACGACGAGCAGAACGCTGCCGGCATCGGCGACCGCGTCCTCCTGATGGAGACCCGGAAGCTGTCCGCCACGAAGCACTGGCGCGTCGTCGAGATCCTCGAGAAGGCCAAGTAAGGAATTTCCCGCAAGGGAAATCCCAAAGTTCAGCCTGAGGGGACTTTCCTCAGGTCAGTTCCGCCAGGCTCGGCAGGGGCTTCTTCCGAAGCCCCTGCCGGGAACCGGCAGACAATCAGGAGATAGACGTGATCCAGCAGGAGTCGCGACTGCGTGTCGCCGACAACACTGGTGCCAAGGAGATCCTTTGCATCCGTGTTCTCGGTGGCTCGGGTCGCCGCTACGCGGGCATCGGTGACGTCATCGTCGCCACCGTCAAGGACGCGATCCCCGGTGGCAACGTGAAGAAGGGTGACGTCGTCAAGGCGGTCATCGTTCGCACCGTCAAGGAGCGCCGCCGCCAGGACGGCTCGTACATCCGCTTCGACGAGAACGCCGCTGTCATTCTCAAGAACGACGGCGACCCTCGTGGCACCCGTATCTTCGGCCCGGTCGGCCGTGAGCTGCGCGAGAAGAAGTTCATGAAGATCATCTCGCTCGCGCCGGAGGTGCTGTAAGCATGAAGATCAAGAAGGGCGACCTGGTCCAGGTCATCACCGGTAAGGACAAGGGCAAGCAGGGCAAGGTCATCACGGCCTTCCCCGCCGAGAACCGCGTCCTGGTCGAGGGTGTCAACCGGGTCAAGAAGCACACCAAGGCCGGCCCCTCGCAGGCCGGTGGCATCGTCACGACCGAGGCTCCGGTCCACGTCTCCAACGTCCAGCTGGTCGTGGAGAAGGACGGCAAGAAGGTCGTCACGCGTGTCGGTTACCGCTTCGACGACGAGGGCAACAAGATCCGCGTTGCCAAGCGGACGGGTGAGGACATCTGATGGCTACCACCACTCCGCGTCTCAAGACGAAGTACCGCGAGGAGATCGCGGGCAAGCTGCGTGACGAGTTCAAGTACGAGAACGTCATGCAGATCCCCGGCCTCGTGAAGATCGTGGTCAACATGGGTGTCGGCGACGCCGCCCGTGACTCGAAGCTGATCGACGGTGCGATCCGCGACCTCACCACGATCACCGGTCAGAAGCCGGCCGTCACCAAGGCCCGCAAGTCCATCGCGCAGTTCAAGCTGCGCGAGGGTCAGCCGATCGGTGCCCACGTCACGCTCCGTGGCGACCGCATGTGGGAGTTCCTGGACCGCACCCTGTCGCTCGCGCTTCCGCGCATCCGCGACTTCCGCGGCCTGTCCCCCAAGCAGTTCGACGGCCGTGGCAACTACACCTTCGGTCTCACGGAGCAGGTCATGTTCCACGAGATCGACCAGGACAAGATCGACCGTGTCCGGGGTATGGACATCACCGTGGTGACCACGGCGACCAACGACGACGAGGGCCGTGCCCTTCTGCGTCACCTCGGCTTCCCCTTCAAGGAGGCGTAAGCGAGATGGCGAAGAAGGCTCTCATCGCGAAGGCTGCCCGCAAGCCCAAGTTCGGCGTGCGTGGCTACACGCGCTGCCAGCGCTGTGGTCGTCCCCACTCCGTGTACCGCAAGTTCGGCCTCTGCCGCGTGTGCCTCCGTGAGATGGCTCACCGTGGCGAGCTGCCGGGCGTGACCAAGAGCTCCTGGTAACTCCCTTCCGTCCTTTGGACGTTAGGGACAACCGGAGTCTCTCGGTAAGCATTGGGTCGGCGGAGGCCCACCCCCGCATGCCTTAGGCTTGTGGGGTTGGGCGTCCGCCGCCCGTACGACTTACTACGCCGTAGGTCCCCGCGCCGCACCCGTCCCGCCCCTGTGTGGGGAGAGGGATGGCGCACTGGAAACCCCGGCGAGAGAGGCCGAAGGCCAATTCATGACCATGACTGATCCGATCGCGGACATGCTGACTCGTCTGCGTAACGCGAACTCGGCATACCACGACTCCGTGACGATGCCGCACAGCAAGATCAAGTCCCACATCGCGGAAATCCTCCAGCAGGAGGGCTTCATCACGGGCTGGAAGGTCGAGGACGCCGAGGTCGGCAAGAACCTCGTGCTCGACCTCAAGTTCGGTCCGAACCGTGAGCGCTCCATCGCGGGCATCAAGCGGATCTCGAAGCCGGGCCTCCGGGTTTACGCGAAGTCCACCAACCTGCCGAAGGTCCTCGGCGGCCTGGGCGTGGCGATCATCTCCACGTCCCACGGTCTCCTGACCGGTCAGCAGGCGCAGAAGAAGGGCGTGGGTGGGGAAGTCCTCGCCTACGTCTGGTAGTCGGGAACGGAGGAATAGCTAATGTCGCGTATTGGCAAGCTCCCCATCACGGTTCCCGCCGGCGTGGACGTCACCATCGAGGGCCGCACGGTCACGGTCAAGGGTTCCAAGGGCACCCTGACCCACACCGTCGCCGCGCCGATCGAGATCGTTAAGGGCGAGGATGGCGTGCTCAACGTCAACCGTCCGAACGACGAGCGTCAGAACAAGGCCCTGCACGGCCTGTCCCGCACGCTGGTGGCCAACATGATCACCGGTGTGACCCAGGGGTACGTGAAGGCGCTCGAGATCAGCGGTGTCGGTTACCGCGTGGCCGCGAAGGGCTCCGCTCTGGAGTTCCAGCTCGGCTACAGCCACCCGATCGTGGTCGAGGCGCCCGAGGGCATCTCGTTCAAGGTCGAGTCGCCGACCAAGTTCTCGGTCGAGGGCATCGACAAGCAGAAGGTCGGCGAGGTCGCCGCCAACATCCGCAAGCTTCGCAAGCCCGACCCCTACAAGGCCAAGGGCGTGAAGTACGCGGGCGAGGTCATCCGCCGCAAGGTCGGAAAGGCTGGTAAGTAAGCCATGGCATACGGTGTGAAGATCGCCAAGGGCGACGCCTACAAGGGCGCCGCCAAGAAGCGCCGCCACATCCGCATCCGCAAGAACGTGTCGGGTACGGCGGAGCGTCCGCGCCTCGTCGTGACGCGTTCCAACCGCGGCATCACCGCTCAGGTCATCGACGACCTCAAGGGTCACACCCTTGCGTCGGCGTCGACCCTGGACGCGTCGATCCGCGGCGGCGAGGGTGACAAGTCCGCGCAGGCCAAGCAGGTCGGCGCCCTGGTCGCCGAGCGCGCCAAGGCCGCCGGCGTCGAGGCTGTCGTGTTCGACCGTGGTGGCAACAGGTACGCCGGGCGCATTGCCGCTCTGGCTGACGCCGCCCGCGAAGCCGGGCTGAAGTTCTAAGCCCCGGTTCCGGGACTAACGGACGTAACAGAGAGAGGTAATCCAATGGCTGGACCCCAGCGCCGCGGCAGCGGTGCCGGTGGCGGCGAGCGGCGGGACCGGAAGGGTCGCGACGGTGGCGCTGCCGCCGAGAAGACCGCGTACGTTGAGCGCGTTGTCGCGATCAACCGCGTCGCCAAGGTTGTCAAGGGTGGTCGTCGCTTCAGCTTCACCGCGCTCGTCGTGGTGGGTGACGGTGACGGCACCGTAGGTGTCGGTTACGGCAAGGCCAAGGAAGTTCCCGCGGCCATCGCCAAGGGCGTCGAGGAAGCCAAGAAGAACTTCTTCAAGGTTCCCCGCATCCAGGGCACCATCCCGCACCCGATCCAGGGCGAGAAGGCGGCCGGCGTTGTCCTGCTGAAGCCTGCTTCCCCCGGTACCGGTGTTATCGCCGGTGGCCCGGTGCGCGCCGTTCTGGAGTGCGCCGGCGTTCACGACATCCTGTCGAAGTCGCTCGGCTCCGACAACGCGATCAACATCGTGCACGCGACCGTGGAGGCCCTCAAGGGCCTGCAGCGTCCCGAGGAGATCGCGGCTCGCCGTGGTCTGCCCCTCGAGGACGTCGCTCCCGCGGCTCTGCTCCGTGCGCGTGCTGGGGCGGGTGTGTAATGGCTCGCCTCAAGGTCACGCAGACGAAGTCGTACATCGGCAGCAAGCAGAACCACCGCGACACCCTCCGTTCCCTGGGCCTCAAGCGCCTGGGTGACGTGGTTGTCAAGGAGGACCGCCCCGAGTTCCGCGGCATGGTGCACACCGTCCGCCACCTCGTGACGGTCGAGGAGGTTGACTGACATGGCGGAGAACAACCCGCTGAAGGCCCACAACCTCCGTCCGGCCCCGGGCGCCAAGACCGCCAAGACCCGTGTGGGTCGTGGTGAGGCGTCGAAGGGTAAGACGGCCGGTCGTGGTACGAAGGGCACGAAGGCCCGCTACCAGGTTCCGGAGCGCTTCGAGGGTGGGCAGATGCCCCTCCACATGCGCCTCCCGAAGCTGAAGGGCTTCAAGAACCCCTTCCGCACCGAGTACCAGGTCGTGAACCTGGACAAGCTGGCCGCGCTCTACCCGCAGGGTGGCGAGGTCACGGTGGCCGACCTGGTCGCCAAGGGTGCCGTTCGCAAGAACCAGCTCGTCAAGGTCCTGGGCCAGGGCGAGGTCTCCGTGGCGCTGCAGGTGACGGTCGACGCCGTCTCCGGCTCCGCCAAGGAGAAGATCGCCGCCGCCGGCGGCACGGTCACCGAGCTCGTCTGAGCCTCGGTCGACAGCTGAAGAAGCCCGGCCGGTTCCCCCTCGGGGGAGCCGGCCGGGCTTCTTTCGTGCGCGGTCGCACGTGTGCCCACGTGCTCGTGCGCGCTCGTGCGCATGCGTCCGCGGAGGATCCCGCGGAGCGGGGGCGGGACCGCTGCCGAGGCGGGCCCACGAGCCTCGGGGCAGGCCTGCCGGCCGCCCCCGGGGAGGGGCGCCCTCACAGGGTTCCCCCGGAAGTGGTAAAGGGGGGCGCAGGACCGTCCCGCCCGGTCGGTCCGGAACCGGCTCCACCGGTCCCACGAGGACGGGAGGCGCCGCCAGGACGGCTCCTGGTCGGAACGGGCGCCCGGCCGCGGTCGTACGCCCGGGAGCGGAGGACCGCCTCCCACCGGGGGCGCCTCCCAAAAGGTGCATCCTCGGTTGGTCGTTCCTAGGGGGGCATGGTCGCCGGTAAGGTGGCGTTCACTGTCTAAACTCCGTGCGGTATGCCCGCACGGGAGTGATGACCGATAACCAATCGTCGAACCTCAAGACCGTCACCCTTGACGCATAGCGCGGGGGTCGCAGGAGGCACCGTGCTCACCGCGTTCGCCCGGGCGTTCAAGACGCCCGACCTGCGCAAGAAGCTGCTCTTCACGCTCGGCATCATCGTGCTGTACCGCCTCGGGGCCCACATCCCGGTCCCCGGCGTCAGCTACGAGGCCGTCCAGCAGTGTGTCAAGCAGGCCAGCGAGGGCAACAACAGCCTGTTCGGCCTGGTCAACATGTTCAGTGGCGGGGCGCTGCTGCAGATCACCATCTTCGCGCTCGGCATCATGCCGTACATCACGGCGAGCATCATCCTGCAGCTGCTGACCGTCGTGATCCCGCGCCTCGAAGCCCTCAAGAAGGAGGGTCAGGCCGGCACTGCCAAGATCACGCAGTACACCCGGTACCTGACCGTGGCCCTCGCCATCCTCCAGGGCACCGGTCTCGTCGCGACCGCCAAGAGCGGTGCGCTCTTCAGCGGCTGCATCGTCGCCGACCAGGTCGTGCCCGACCAGTCGATCTTCACCATCGCCACCATGGTCATCACCATGACCGCGGGCACCGGCGTCGTCATGTGGCTCGGTGAGCTGATCACGGACCGCGGCATCGGCAACGGCATGTCGATCCTGATGTTCATCTCGATCGCGGCCGGCTTCCCGGGCGCCCTGTGGGCCATCAAGAAGAGCGGCAAGCTCGCCCAGGGCTGGATCGAGTTCGGCGTCGTCATCCTCATCGGCTTCGTGATGGTGGCCCTCGTGGTCTTCGTCGAGCAGGCCCAGCGACGCATCCCGGTCCAGTACGCGAAGCGCATGATCGGCCGCAGGTCGTACGGCGGTACGTCCACTTACATCCCTTTGAAGGTGAACCAGGCCGGTGTGATTCCTGTCATCTTCGCGTCGTCGCTGCTCTACATCCCGGCCTTGATCGCCCAGTTCTCGAACAGCACTGCGGGCTGGAAGACCTGGATCGAAGCCCACTTCGTCAAGGGTGACCACCCGTATTACATCGCCGCGTACTTCCTCCTGATCGTGTTCTTCGCCTTCTTCTACGTGGCGATCTCGTTCAACCCCGAGGAAGTTGCGGACAACATGAAGAAGTATGGTGGCTTCATCCCGGGTATCCGGGCTGGTCGACCTACTGCCGAGTACCTGAGCTACGTGCTCAACCGGATCACTTGGCCGGGCTCGCTGTACTTGGGTCTGATCGCTCTTGTGCCGACGATGGCGTTGGCAGGCTTCGGTGGGGCCAATTCCAACTTCCCCTTCGGCGGGACGAGCATCCTCATCATCGTGGGTGTGGGGCTGGAGACCGTGAAGCAGATCGAGAGCCAGCTCCAGCAGCGCAATTACGAAGGGTTCCTCCGCTGATGCGAATCGTCCTCGTCGGACCGCCCGGTGCGGGCAAGGGCACGCAGGCCGCGTACCTCGCCAAGAACCTGGGCATCCCGCACATCTCTACGGGCGACCTGTTCCGTGCCAACATCTCGCAGGGCACGCCGCTGGGCGTAGAGGCGCAGTCGTACATGAAGGCCGGCCAGCTCGTGCCGGACTCCGTGACGATCGGGATGGCCGAGGACCGCATGCGCCAGGCGGACGCCGAGGGCGGCTTCCTGCTCGACGGGTTCCCGCGGAACGTGGCCCAGGCCCAGGCTCTGGACGCGTTCCTCAAGGCCGACGGCATCGAGCTGGACGCGGTCCTGGACCTCGAGGTCCCCGAGGACGAGGTCGTGAAGCGGATCGCGGGTCGCCGCATCTGCCGCAAGGACTCCTCGCACGTGTTCCACGTGACGTACAACGCTCCGAAGACCGAGGGCGTCTGCGACGTCTGCGGCGGCGAGCTGTACCAGCGCGACGACGACACGGAGGAGACCGTCCGCAAGCGCCTGGCGGTCTACCACACGGAGACCGAGCCGATCATCGACTACTACCGGGAGCAGAACCTGGTCGAGACGATCCTGGCGCTCGGCAAGGTGGACGAGGTCACCGCCAAGGCGATGGCCGCGCTCAAGAAGTAACCCCTGGTTCGTTCGATACGGCCGCGGTGCCCCTCGGGGGCGTCGCGGCCGTATCGTTGTTCTGTTCCCCGTACTCGATGGAAAGGCCGCGGCCACGATGGTGCAGATCAAGACCCCCGAGCAGATCGCGAAGATGCGCGAGGCGGGGCTTGTCGTCGCCGCCATCCACGCGGCGACCCGCGAGGCGGCCGTGCCGGGCGCCACGACGAGGGACCTGGACGAGGTCGCGCGGAAGGTCATCGCCGACCACGGGGCGAAGTCGAACTTCCTCGGGTACGGCGGGTTCCCCGCGACGATCTGCACCTCGGTGAACGAGGTCGTCGTCCACGGCATCCCCGACGAGAAGACCGTCCTCAAGGACGGCGACATCATCTCGATCGACTGCGGCGCGATCGTGGACGGCTGGCACGGCGACGCGGCGTACACCGCCTTCGTCGGCACCGGTCACGCCCCGGAGCTGATCGAGCTCTCCCGGGTGACCGAGGAGTCGATGTGGGCCGGCATCGCGGCCATGAAGCTCGGCAACCGCCTGGTGGACATCTCGAAGGCGATCGAGACGTACATCAAGCGCCAGCCGCGCCCCGCGGTGGGCGACCACAGCCTCGGCCGCTACGGCATCATCGAGGACTACGGCGGCCACGGCATCGGTACGGAGATGCACATGGACCCGCACCTGCTGAACTACGTCTCCCGCAAGCGCGGCAAGGGCCCGAAGCTGGTTCCCGGCCTCTGCCTGGCGATCGAGCCGATGGTCTCCCTGGGCACCCCGCGCACGGAGGTCCTGGAGGACGACTGGACGGTCGTCACGACCGACGGCACCTGGTCCTCCCACTGGGAGCACTCCATCGCCCTGACGGAGGAGGGCCCGCTGGTCCTCACGGCGGTGGACGGCGGCAAGGCGAAGCTGGCGGAGCTGGGCGTCACGGCCGCGCCGGACCCGCTGGCGTAAGGCCGGGCCGGTCCGGGGCACGCTCGCCGGTCGGAGGCCGGCGCAGCCGCGCGAAGCTTGTGAGGCGCCCCGGGCGCCGAGCCCGCGAGCGGGGCGTCGGGGATCGGGACGGCGGCAAGGCGAAGCCGGCGGAGCTGGGCGTCACGGCCGCGCCGGACCCGCTGGCGTAGGGGCAGAGCCCCGGGACTGCGGCGGGCGTAGGGATCTTCTAGCGTGGGCAGACTTCCCGATTCGTCTTTTCCTGGGGCCTGACGTAGACTGATGCGTCGGCTCTCGTGTACCCGTGTGCCTGCACGCGGCGAAGAGAGTCGATCAAGGTAGCCGATTCGAAAGGCGAAGCGTGGCCAAGAAGCAAGGTGCCATCGAAATCGAGGGCACCGTGATCGAGTCCCTCCCGAACGCCATGTTCAAGGTGGAGCTCCAGAACGGTCACAAGGTCCTCGCGCACATCTCCGGCAAGATGCGGATGCACTACATCCGAATCCTCCCGGACGACCGGGTCGTCGTGGAGCTCTCTCCGTACGACCTGACGCGTGGCCGGATCGTCTACCGGTACAAGTAGATCTTGCCCGTACCCGCCTTCCGTGCGGGTGGTGGCACTGACCCGGAGAACCTCACATCCCATGAAGGTCAAGCCGAGCGTCAAGAAGATCTGCGACAAGTGCAAGGTGATCCGCCGTCACGGCCGGGTCATGGTCATCTGCGACAACCTGCGCCACAAGCAGCGCCAGGGCTGACGCACGCCGACCGACCTGCAACTTCGCAGTTCTTCGCGCGACGCATAGCAACACGTACATACGCAGAGCCCGTCGGGCCGTGTCCGCACGGTTGACGGCACCTCCGGCGGGGGCCGGGGACCCGACCTGTACCTCATACGGCAGCCGGGAACGGTTCTGCAGCAGACCCCCGAGAACACAGGAGCCATTGAATGGCACGCGTTTCCGGTGTTGACATCCCGCGCGACAAGCGTGTGGTGGTCGCACTCACCTACGTCTTCGGTATCGGGCGCACCCGGTCCGAGGAGATCCTCGCCGCCACCGGCGTGAACGAGTCCACCCGTGTCCGCGACCTTGCCGAGGAAGACCTCGTCAAGATCCGCGAGTACGTGGACGCCAACCTCCGTACCGAGGGTGACCTCCGCCGTGAGATCGCCGCCGACATCCGCCGCAAGGTCGAGATCGGCTGCTACCAGGGCCTCCGCCACCGTCGTGGCCTGCCCGTCCGCGGTCAGCGCACCAGCACGAACGCCCGTACCCGCAAGGGCCCGCGTCGCGCCATCGCCGGCAAGAAGAAGCCGGGCAAGAAGTAGTCCTCAGCGGACGCTTGACCAAGCGGTCTTCGCTGTAGGACCGACCACCTCCCGTAGGAGTAAGAGATGCCCCCCAAGGGTCGTCAGGGCGCTGCCAAGAAGGTGCGCCGCAAGGAAAAGAAGAACGTCGCTCACGGCCACGCGCACATCAAGAGCACGTTCAACAACACGATCGTCTCGATCACGGACCCGTCCGGCAACGTGATCTCCTGGGCCTCCGCCGGCCACGTCGGCTTCAAGGGCTCGCGCAAGTCCACCCCCTTCGCCGCGCAGATGGCCGCCGAGTCGGCCGCCCGCCGCGCGCAGGAGCACGGCATGCGCAAGGTCGACGTCTTCGTCAAGGGTCCCGGCTCCGGCCGTGAGACCGCGATCCGCTCCCTCCAGGCCACGGGCCTCGAGGTCGGCTCGATCCAGGACGTCACCCCCACGCCGCACAACGGCTGCCGTCCCCCCAAGCGCCGTCGCGTCTGACGCACGGGCTGCTTGAGCAGGACCTTTCGGGCGGTGCGTCCCCTTGTGGGGCGTACCGCCCGTACCCTTGCAGTACGCGCAGCAAAACCACCGGGCCACTGCCCGGTGGCTGTCGGGCGTCAAATAGTGGGCGTCCACGACTGAAGGAAACACAGACATGCTTATCGCTCAGCGTCCGTCGCTGACCGAAGAGGTCGTCGACGAGTTCCGCTCCCGGTTCGTCATCGAGCCGCTGGAGCCGGGCTTCGGCTACACCCTCGGCAACTCCCTCCGCCGGACCCTCCTCTCCTCGATCCCGGGTGCCGCTGTCACCAGCATCCGCATCGACGGTGTCCTGCACGAGTTCACCACCGTGCCGGGCGTCAAGGAGGACGTCACCGACCTCATCCTGAACATCAAGCAGCTGGTCGTCTCCTCGGAGCACGACGAGCCGGTCGTGATGTACCTGCGCAAGCAGGGCCCGGGTCTGGTCACCGCCGCCGACATCGCGCCCCCGGCCGGTGTCGAGGTGCACAACCCCGACCTCGTTCTGGCGACCCTGAACGCCAAGGGCAAGCTGGAGATGGAGCTGACCGTCGAGCGCGGTCGCGGCTACGTCTCCGCCGTCCAGAACAAGCAGGTCGGCCAGGAGATCGGCCGCATCCCGGTCGACTCGATCTACTCGCCGGTCCTCAAGGTCACCTACAAGGTCGAGGCGACCCGAGTCGAGCAGCGCACCGACTTCGACAAGCTCATCGTCGACGTCGAGACCAAGCAGGCCATGCGCCCGCGTGACGCCATGGCGTCCGCCGGCAAGACCCTGGTCGAGCTGTTCGGTCTCGCCCGCGAGCTCAACATCGACGCCGAGGGCATCGACATGGGCCCGTCCCCCACGGACGCCGCCCTCGCCGCCGACCTCGCGCTGCCGATCGAGGAGCTCGAGCTCACCGTTCGTTCGTACAACTGCCTCAAGCGTGAGGGCATCCACTCCGTGGGTGAGCTCGTCGCCCGCTCCGAGGCCGACCTGCTCGACATCCGCAACTTCGGTGCGAAGTCGATCGACGAGGTCAAGGCGAAGCTGGCCGGTATGGGCCTCGCGCTGAAGGACTCGCCGCCCGGATTCGACCCGACCGCCGCCGCCGACGCCTTCGGCGCCGACGACGACGCGGACGCCGGTTTCGTCGAGACCGAGCAGTACTAGTCGCAGTCTCGCTGCGGACCGGTTCCGGCTGGTCCCGCCCACGCGGCGGTAGCAGCAGATTGACACCTCCCCGCGCCCCTCTGGGGCGCGGGGTCTCCGACGGGTGACCGCCCGCTCGGACACTGACACCGGTACCTCATACGGCCGGTGCAGATCACAAGGAGAAACACCATGCCGCGTCCCGCGAAGGGTGCCCGCCTCGGCGGTTCCGCCGCGCACGAGAAGCTGCTCCTCGCCAACCTGGCGAAGTCGCTCTTCGAGCACGGCCGCATCACCACGACCGAGGCCAAGGCCCGTCGCCTGCGTCCGGTCGCCGAGCGCCTGATCACCAAGGCGAAGAAGGGCGACATCCACAACCGTCGCCTGGTGCTGCAGTCGATCACGGACAAGGGCGTCGTCCACACGCTCTTCACCGAGATCGCCCCGCGCTACTCGGAGCGCCCGGGTGGCTACACCCGCATCACCAAGATCGGCAACCGTCGTGGCGACAACGCCCCGATGGCCGTGATCGAGCTGGTCGAGGGCGAGATCGCCAAGAAGGCGACCGTCGCCGAGGCCGAGGCCGCCACCAAGCGTGCCGTCAAGGAGGCCGACGAGGCCGCCGCCGTCGAGGCGACCGAGGACGAGGCGAAGGACGCGTAAGCGTTTTTCGTACGTTTCTCGTGAGCGGGCCCGTACCCCCTGGGGTGCGGGCCCGCTCCCGTGTGTTTGAGAGGATCTCCGCGTGAGCGATGACGTGCAGGACGGTTTCGTACGGGTTCGGCTGGACCTCTCGTACGACGGCAAGGACTTCTCCGGGTGGGCCAAGCAGGCCCAGGGGCAGCGGACCGTGCAGGGAGAGATCGAGGACGCCCTGCGGACCGTGACCCGGTCCAGGGAGACGTACGAGCTGACCGTCGCCGGCCGGACCGACGCCGGCGTGCACGCGCGCGGCCAGGTCGCCCACGTCGACCTCCCCGTGGAGGTGTGGGAGGAGCACCGCGACAAGCTGCTCAGGCGGCTCGCCGGGCGGCTCTCCCACGACGTGCGGGTGTGGAGCGTGGCGGAGGCCCCCGCGGGCTTCAACGCCCGGTTCTCCGCCGTCTGGCGCCGCTACGCCTACCGCGTCACCGACGACCCCGGCGGCGTCGACCCGCTGCTCCGCGGGCACGTGCTGTGGCACGACTGGGCCCTCGACATGGACGCCATGAACGAGGCCGCCACCGCGCTCGTCGGCGAGCACGACTTCGCCGCGTACTGCAAGAAGCGCGAGGGCGCCACCACCATCCGCACGCTCCAGGTGCTGCGCTGGGAGCGGCGCGAGGACGGGATCCTGGAGGCGACCGTCAAGGCGGACGCCTTCTGCCACAACATGGTCCGCTCGCTCGTCGGCGCCCTGCTCTTCGTCGGCGACGGCCACCGGCCGGTCGACTGGCCCGGCAAGGTGCTCGCCGCCGGCGTCCGCGACTCGGCCGTGCACGTCGTGCGGCCGCACGGCCTCACCCTCGAAGAGGTCGGCTACCCGGAGGACGCCCTGCTCGCCGCCCGCAGCCGGGAGGCGCGCAACAAGCGGTCACTCCCCGGGAGCGCCGGCTGCTGCTGAGGCCTGGGCGCGGCCCCGGGCGTAGATCTGGTTGAAGGCGAAGGTGCCGAGGTCGTCGCTGGCCTGGAAGACGGGCTTGTCGGCCTTGGTGACCTTCCTGCCGTCGGCGAAGCCGGCCTGGGTGAAGTACGCGTACCGGCCGATCGCGTTCGAGCGGCGCAGGCAGACCGTGGCGTGGCAGAAATCACCCACGCCCGCCCCCGTCAGGGGCGCGACGCCGCCGGTGGCCTGGTCCTTCGCCTTCTGGGCGGCCGCCTCGGACGGGAAGACGGCGACGCCGACGGTGATCGCCACGCCGTCCTTCACATAGGTCGCGCGCAGCACCCGCTGACAGCCGTTCCGCGTCAGGACGCCGCCGAGGCCGCCCTGCGTGACGGCCGCGCAGTTCGTCGTGGCGGAGGTCGCGCCCTTCTGGTACGCGCGGCCGTTCATGGACATCTTCTTGCCCGGGAAGAGGCCCTCGGCGCTGAGCGGGGCCTTGTCCTTCTTCGGGTCCGAGATGTAGTCCTTCGGGTTCGGCGGGGGCGGCGGCGCCACCGAGGAGAAGGTCGGTTCGGGGGTCGGCGCGTCGGTGGGGGAGACCGTGCCGGTGGGGACCGGACCGTTCTTGGCCTCGTCGTTCTTCTTGTTGGTGCTCACGACGGCGGTCGCCACGATCGCGCCCACGGCCACCGTGGCCAGGACCCCGCCGGCGATCAGCAGGAGGCGCTTGCGGCGGCCCCGCGAGGCCGAGGCGTCGGCCAGGGCGCTCCAGTCGGGGGTGTCGGTGCTGCCCTGCGCGCCCGGGAAGGGGTTCGGCTGCGCCGGCTGCTGGGGGTGCGGGTACCCGTAGCCCGACTGCTGCCCCTGCCCCTGTCCCTGCTGCGGCGGGTACCCGTATCCGGGCTGCTGTCCGTACCCCTGCTGCCCCTGCTGCTGCGGCTCCTGCGGCCACTGCGGTCCCCCAAAGCTCATGCCGCGCATCCTAAACCGGTTGGGCGGGGCCCCGGCGGGCGGTGACAATGCATCCCATGGGACACGTCGAGGCCGCGCATCTGGAGTACTACCTTCCCGACGGGAGGGTCCTGCTCGGGGACGCCTCCTTCCGGGTCGGGGAGGGTGCCGTCGTCGCCCTCGTCGGGGCCAACGGCGCCGGCAAGACCACACTGCTCCGGATGATCGCCGGGGACCTCCAGCCGCACGGCGGCACGGTCAGGGTCAGCGGCGGCCTCGGCGTGATGCCGCAGTTCGTCGGCTCCGTACGGGACGGGTCCACCGTCCGCGACCTGCTCGTCTCGGTCGCCCACCCCCGGATCCGGGAGGCCGCGAAGGCGGTCGACGAGGCCGAGCACCTGATCATGACGGTCGACGACGAGGCCGCGCAGATGAAGTACGCGCAGGCCCTCAGCGACTGGGCCGAGGTGCAGGGGTACGAGGCCGAGACCCTCTGGGACATCTGCACCATGGCCGCGCTCGGCGTCCCGTACGAGAAGGCGCAGTTCCGGGAGGTCAGGACGCTCTCCGGCGGCGAGCAGAAGCGGCTCGTCCTGGAGTCGCTGCTGCGCGGCCCCGACGAGGTGCTGCTCCTCGACGAGCCGGACAACTACCTCGACGTGCCGGGCAAGCGGTGGCTGGAGGAGCGGCTGCGGGAGACCCGCAAGACCGTCCTCTTCATCTCCCACGACCGGGAGCTGCTCTCCCGGGCCGCCCAGAAGATCATCGCGGTCGAGCCGGGCCCGGCCGGATCGGACGTCTGGGTGCACGGCGGCGGCTTCGACACCTTCCACGAGGCCCGGCGGGAGCGGTTCGCCCGCTTCGAGGAGCTGAAGCGGCGCTGGGACGAGAAGCACGCGCAGCTGAAGAAGCTGGTGATCACCCTGCGGCAGGCGGCCGCGGTCAGCCACGAGATGGCCTCCCGGTACGCCGCCGCGCAGACCCGGCTGAAGAAGTTCGAGGAGGCGGGGCCGCCGCCGGAGCCGCCGCGCGAGCAGGACATCCGGATGCGGCTGCGCGGCGGACGGACCGGGGTGCGGGCCGTGACCTGCGAGAACCTTGAGCTGACCGGTCTGATGAAGCCCTTCTCGCTGGAGATCTTCTACGGCGAGCGGGTCGCGGTCCTCGGCTCGAACGGCTCCGGGAAGTCGCACTTCCTGCGGCTGCTCGCGGGGGACCCGTCGGTCGCCCACACGGGTGCGTGGAAGCTCGGCGCCCGGGTCGTGCCGGGGCACTTCGCGCAGACCCACGCGCACCCGGAGCTGGCCGGGCGGCCCCTCGTCGACATCCTGTGGACCGAGCACGCCAAGGACCGGGGCGCGGCGATGTCGATGCTGCGGCGGTACGAGCTGGAGCGGCAGGGGGACCAGTCGTTCGACAAGCTGTCGGGCGGGCAGCAGGCGCGGTTCCAGATCCTGCTGCTCGAACTGGCGGGGACGACGGCGCTGCTCCTCGACGAGCCGACGGACAACCTGGACCTGGAGTCCGCCGAGGCGCTCCAGGACGGGCTGGAGTCGTACGAGGGGACGGTGCTGGCGGTCACGCACGACCGCTGGTTCGCGAAGAGCTTCGACCGGTTCCTGGTCTTCGGGTCCGACGGGGTCGTGCGGGAGACGAGCGAGCCCGTGTGGGACGAGCGGCGGGTCGAGCGGGCCCGGTGACCGCGGGCGGGGGCGGCGGGGCCGGCGCGTTTTGACCCGCCCCGGGGGGCGCGGGTACTGTTGCGGTTTGTTATGCGTATCGGCTTCGTCGTTCTCACGCGAAGGGCCCTTACGCAAGTTCCCTGGAGCAGTTACCAGTGGCTCGCATACGGGCGGTGTCCCGGCAGTGCAGGCCCCAGCTGCATGATCGCTTCAGGTGTGTCTGGACTCCATCCACTGAAGAAGCGAAGGCTACGAAGTGCGTACGTACAGCCCTAAGCCCGGCGATGTCACTCGCCAGTGGCACATCATCGACGCGCAGGACATCGTCCTGGGCCGCCTGGCGACGACGGCTGCGAACCTCCTGCGAGGCAAGCACAAGCCCGTCTACGCCCCCCACATGGACATGGGCGACTTCGTCATCATCATCAACGCCGACAAGGTCCACCTGTCCGGCAACAAGAAGACCCAGAAGATGGCCTACCGCCACTCTGGCTTCCCGGGTGGTCTGCGCTCCGTCCGTTACGACGAGCTGCTCGACAAGAACCCCGAGAAGGCCGTCGAGAAGGCCATCAAGGGCATGATCCCCAAGAACTCCCTGGGCCGTCAGATGCTCTCGAAGCTGAAGGTCTACGCGGGCGAGAACCACCCGCACGCTGCCCAGCAGCCGGTCCCGTTCGAGATCACCCAGGTCGCGCAGTAATTCCGGCCACACCCCCTAAGAACGAAAGAAATCTGAGGAGCATCGTGGCCGAGACCACCCCCGAGACCCCCGTCGACGAGTTCGAGGGCGTCGAGGAGTACACCACCGAGACCGAGCTCGTCGAGGGTGAGTACACCTCCGAGTCCCTCGCGTCCCGCTTCGGCGACCCGCAGCCGGCCGCCGGCCTGGGCCGTCGCAAGAACGCCATCGCCCGCGTCCGGATCGTTCCGGGCACCGGCAAGTGGAAGATCAACGGTCGCACCCTTGAGGACTACTTCCCCAACAAGGTGCACCAGCAGGAAGTCAACGAGCCCTTCAAGGTGCTCGAGCTCGACAACCGCTACGACGTCATCGCCCGCATCGCGGGTGGCGGTGTCTCCGGCCAGGCCGGCGCCCTGCGCCTCGGCGTGGCCCGTGCGCTGAACGAGGCGGACGTCGAGAACAACCGCCCGGCGCTGAAGAAGGCCGGCTTCCTCTCCCGTGACGACCGTGCGGTCGAGCGGAAGAAGGCCGGTCTCAAGAAGGCCCGTAAGGCTCCGCAGTACAGCAAGCGCTAATCACGCCTGCTCGGTCTGCTTTCGTACGCCCCGGCGGCACTGCCCGTGCCGTCGGGGCGTACGTTTTTTCATAACCTCTTTCTCTTTCGCTTGGGCACGTATTTTCGGAGGACAGCTGTGGGACGACTCTTCGGCACGGACGGCGTACGCGGCGTCGCCAACGCGGATCTGACGGCGGAGCTGGCGCTCGGTCTGTCGGTCGCGGCCGCGCACGTGCTCGCCGAGGCGGGCACCTTCGAGGGCCACCGGCCCACCGCCGTGGTCGGAAGGGACCCGCGCGCCTCCGGAGAGTTCCTCGAAGCGGCCGTCGTCGCGGGCCTCGCCAGCGCCGGCGTCGACGTGCTGCGCGTCGGCGTGCTGCCCACCCCGGCCGTGGCCCACCTCACCGGCGTCCTCGGTGCCGACCTCGGCGTGATGCTCTCCGCCAGCCACAACGCCATGCCCGACAACGGCATCAAGTTCTTCGCCCGCGGCGGCCACAAGCTCGCCGACGAGCTGGAGGACAAGATCGAGGCCGTGTACGAGGAGCACCGCACCGGCGCCCCGTGGGAGCGCCCGACCGGTGCCGGCGTCGGCCGCGTCCGCGACTTCGGCGAGGGCTTCGAGACGTACGTCTCCCACCTCATGGCCGTCCTCCCCAACCGTCTCGACGGCCTCAAGATCGTCCTTGACGAGGCCCACGGCGCCGCCTCCCGCGTCTCGCCCGAGGCCTTCTCCCGTGCCGGCGCCGAGGTCGTCACCATCGGCGCCCAGCCGGACGGCCTCAACATCAACGACGGCTGCGGCTCCACCCATCTGGAGCTGCTCAAGGCCGCCGTCGTCGAGCACGGCGCCGACCTGGGCATCGCCCACGACGGCGACGCCGACCGGTGCCTCGCCGTGGACGCCGCGGGCAACGAGGTCGACGGCGACCAGATCCTCGCCGTGCTCGCCCTCGCCATGCGCGAGGCCGGCACCCTGCGCGGCGACACCGTCGTCGCCACCGTCATGTCCAACCTGGGCTTCAAGCTCGCCATGGAGCGCGAGGGTCTGAACCTCGTCCAGACCGCGGTCGGCGACCGCTACGTCCTGGAGTCCATGAAGGACAACGGCTACGCCCTCGGCGGCGAGCAGTCGGGACACGTCATCGTGCTCGACCACGCCACCACCGGTGACGGCACCCTCACCGGCCTGATGCTGGCCGCCCGCGTCGCCGCCACCGGCAAGTCGCTCGCGGACCTCGCCGGCGTCATGGAGCGGCTCCCGCAGATCCTCATCAACGTCAAGGACGTCGACAAGTCCCGCGTGACCACCTCCGGCGAGCTCGCCGCCGCCGTCGTCGACGCCGAGCGCGAGCTCGGCTCCACCGGCCGCGTCCTGCTGCGCTCCTCCGGCACCGAGCCGCTGGTCCGCGTCATGGTCGAGGCCGCCGACATCGAGCAGGCCCGCGCGGTCGCGCAGCGCCTCGCGGACGTCGTGAAGTCCGCGCTGGGCTAGCCTTTCTGAGGCACCGTCATGCACACGGGGAGGCCCCGTCGCACCGGACTCCGGTACGGCGGGGCCTCTTCGCGTCGGAGTGCGGTGCGGCGGGGCCTCTTCGCGTCGGGCCGCGTCGTACCGGGTCAGCCCCTGCGCAGGCGGCGCTTCAGACGGCCGCGCTGGGTCCGCCACAGCCTCTTCTGGAGGGCCAGGGTCGCCGTCCCCGCCAGCATGATCCCCAGCAGGTTGAGCAGCAGCTGCTGGATCGACCCCCACATCTGCCCGACCTCGCCGTAGCTGAGCGCCACCGCCGCGTTCGCCGCCGCCGGGACCGTCGTCACCGAGATCGCCACCCCCACCATGGCGCCCGACTTGGACGAGGTCAGCGAGAGGGTGCCGGCGGCGCCCGCGAGGACCGCCACCACGAAGGAGAACGGGTCGGGCTGCCAGATGAAGCTGGTCTGCGGCCGCTCCGCGTCGAGCATGGACTGGCTGAACAGGTCCATCCAGTCCATGAGCAGGCTGAACAGGGTCGTCGCCAGGATCGCCGACGCGAAGCCGACGAGGAGCGCGATCAGCGAGCGGGCCGCCAGCCTCGGCGCCCGCTGCACGATCGCCGTGCACACCCCGGCGAGCGGACCGAACTCCGGGCCGACCGCCATGGCGCCCACGATCAGGATCGCGTTGTCCAGGACGACGCCGCAGGCCGCGATCATCGTCGCCAGGCCCATGAAGGAGAAGTACGTGAAGGAGAGCGTCGAGTCCTCGTGGGTCGCCTCCGCCAGCTGCTCCCAGATGACGGCGTCCGCGCCCTCGCCCGGGGCCTCCTCCTCGGCCGTGTCCGCGCGCGTGGACATCGACAGGTCGATGTTCTCCACCGCGATCGACCCGTCCTGGTCGATCCCCAGCTGCCGCAGTCCGTGCAGCAGCTCGTCCCCCGCCTCGCGGGCCACGTCGCACAGCACCAGGTCGCCCGAGGGGTCCCGGGCGGCTCCGGGCAGCACCACCAGATGGGCGGTGCCGACCGTCGACTCGATCAGCCGGACCGCGGCGGAGGTGCGGTCGGGCGGGACGATCATCCTCAGATGCAGCATGGGGAGAGCGTACGGAGGTCAGAGCTTCCGGAGGCTCAGGCGCTGCACCTTGTGGTCGGATCCCTTGCGGACGACGAGGGTCGCCCGGCCGCGGGTCGGGGCCACGTTCTCCAGGAGGTTGACCTTGTTGATGGTCCGCCACATCGTGCGGGCGTAGTCGAACGCCTCCTCCTCGGAGACCTGCGTCCAGCGCCGGAAGTACGAGGACGGGTCCTGGAACGCGGTGTCGCGCAGCTTGCGGAAGCGGTTCAGGTACCAGCGCTCGATGTCCTCGGGGCGCGCGTCCACGTACACCGAGAAGTCGAAGTAGTCGGCGAGACCGACCCTGGTCCGGCCGTCCTTGCCGGGGAGGGCCGGCTGGAGGACGTTCAGCCCCTCCACGATGAGGATGTCCGGGCGGCGCACCACGAGCCGCTCGCCGGGCACGCGGTCGTAGATCAGGTGCGAGTAGACCGGGGCCGTGACCTCCTCCTTGCCCGCCTTGACGTCCGCGACGAACCGGGTCAGGGCCCGGCGGTCGTACGACTCGGGGAAGCCCTTGCGGGACATCAGGCCGCGGGCCTTCAGCTCCTCCATCGGGTAGAGGAAGGCGTCCGTGGTGACCAGCTCCACCCGCGGGTGCTCCGGCCAGCGGGCCAGCAGCGCCTGCAGCAGCCGGGAGACCGTGGACTTGCCGACCGCCACCGAACCGGCGACCCCTATGACGAAGGGGGTGCCGCGCTGCTCGGCGCTCTCGCCGAGGAAGGTGTTCAGCGCGCCGCGCAGGCCGCTGGTGGCCTGCACGTACAGGTTGAGCAGCCGGGACAGCGGGAGGTAGATGTCCCGCACCTCGTCGAGGTCGATGACGTCCCCGAGGCCGCGGAGCCGCTCGACCTCGTCGGCGGTCAGCGGGAGCGGCGTCTTGTCGCGCAGGGCGCTCCACTCGGCCCGGGTGAGGTCGACGTACGGGGTCGCCTCGGAGGGCCGGCGGTGCCCGGCCCCGTTCCGGGGGACCGTCCCGGGTCCGGCGCCCGCTTCGGGTCCGGTGCCCGCTTCGGGTCCGGCGCCCGTTCCGGGTCCGGCGCCGTTGCCGGGGTCTCCGTCGGCGGGGCCGTCCCCGTTGGCGCTTCGTGGCGGCGAAGTGATCACCCCGCCATTGTCGGGGGTCGGCGGGCTCCGTGGGCCGTGGGGTCGGTCACGCGACAAAAGCCGTTGTGCCGTCCCCGGGCGGCGGCGATCATGCTGGAGCCGCGTGTGCCCCGCACCTCACACGGAGGCGGCCGCCGCCGGGCGGCCCGGAGAGAGCCGCCGTACAGCCGCGCAGAGCGCCGCCGCACGGCCCCGCAGAGAGCCGTCGCCGCGGCCCGCAGAGAAAGCAGAGAGCCACCACCGATGCGTACGTCCCTGAGAAGTGCCGCCGTCACCACCACCGCCGTCTCCCTCGCGCTGCTCGTCACCGCCTGCGGGAGCGGGGGCGACACCGGGTCCGGCAAGGACACCGCGCCGAGCGCTTCCGCCACGGGCGCCACGAGCACCGCGCCCTCCGCGCCCGCCGCGAAGGCGCTGTCCGCCGCCGAGCTGGAGAAGCTGATCGTCGAGCAGGCCGACCTGCCGGGCCACCAGGTCCAGAAGGCCAAGCCCGCGGACGTCGTGAAGGCCGACTCCGTCTCCGCCGACAAGGCCTCCTGCACGCCCCTCGCCCACGTGATGTCGGCCGTCGCCCCCGGCGACCCGGGCGCGTCCACGCAGCGCAAGGCCATCGAGCTGCCCAAGAGCGGAGGGGCCCCGGCCTCCCCGAAGGACGCCCTCGGAGCCCTCGCCGCGCCGATCACGAGCGTGACCCTCGGCTCGTACGACGGGCAGGGCGCCCAGGCGGCCTTCGCCTCGCTGAAGACCGCCGGCACCGACTGCGCGGGCGGCTTCACGCTCCTCGGCGGCGGCGAGAAGACGAAGATCGTCAAGGTGGCTCCGGAGACGGTGTCCGCCGGCGAGGAGTCGCTCGCCTGGACGGTGACCGCCGGCGTGGACGGCGAACCCTTCGTCACCAAGCTGGTCGTCTTCCGCAAGGGCAACCTGCTCGCCTCCTTCTCCACCCTCAGCCTCGGCGGCACGGTCAAGGAGCTGCCGAAGGCCGTGATCGACGCGCAGGCCGCCAAGCTCGG
>NZ_JBITXP010000005.1:67703-329847 GCF_044544765.1 Streptomyces sp. NPDC053513 | reverse complement strand
GGCTGACCGGCTGACCGGCTGACCGGCTGACCGGCTGACCGGCTGACCGGCTGACCGGCTGACCGGCTGACCGGCTGACCGGCTGACCGGCTGACCGGCTGACCCCGGGCCCGTCCGGCGCGCCCCGCTCCCCTCGCGACACGGGCGGGGGCGCGCCCCGCGCCGACTCCGGCCGGTGGGAGGGGTTCCGGCGTAGCCTGCCGTCATGTGCGGAATCGTGGGTTACGTCGGCGGGCAGTCGGCGCTTGATGTGGTGGTCACGGGCCTCAAGCGGCTCGAATACCGGGGCTACGACTCGGCCGGTGTCGCGGTGCTCTCCGACGGGGGGATCGCCGCGGCCAAGAAGGCGGGCAAGCTCGTCAACCTGGAGAAGGAGCTCGTCGACCGGCCGCTGCCCGGCGGCTCCGTCGGCATCGGGCACACCCGCTGGGCCACCCACGGCGGGC
Source organism: Streptomyces sp. NPDC053513 (assembly GCF_044544765.1). Taxonomy (NCBI): domain Bacteria; kingdom Bacillati; phylum Actinomycetota; class Actinomycetes; order Kitasatosporales; family Streptomycetaceae; genus Streptomyces; species Streptomyces sp. NPDC053513. The sequence continues at coordinate 329,401 of NZ_JBITXP010000005.1, read as the reverse complement.
CCACCGACGCCAACGCGCACCCGCACCTGGACAACGCCGGGCGCGTCGCCGTCGTCCACAACGGCATCATCGAGAACTTCGCCGCCCTCCGGGAGGAGCTCGTCGAGCGCGGCCACACGCTGCTCTCCGAGACCGACACCGAGACCGTCGCCCACCTCCTCGCCGAGGAGTTCTCCTCCGTCGGCGACCTCGCCGAGGCCATGCGGCTCGTCTGCCGCCGCCTCGACGGGGCCTTCACCCTCGTCGCCGTCCACGCCGACCAGCCCGACGTCGTCGTCGGCGCCCGCCGGAACTCGCCGCTCGTCGTCGGCGTCGGCGAGGGGGAGAACTTCCTCGCCTCCGACGTGTCCGCGTTCATCGCCCACACCCGCTCCGCCATCGAACTCGGGCAGGACCAGGTCGTCGAGCTGACCAGGGACGGCGTCACCGTCACCGACTTCGACGGCGCGCCCGCCGACGTCCGGGCCTACCACGTCGACTGGGACGCCTCCGCCGCCGAGAAGGGCGGCTACGCCTCCTTCATGCTCAAGGAGATCGCCGAGCAGCCCAAGGCCGTCACCGACACCCTCCTCGGACGGATCGACGGGGCCGGCCGGCTCAGCCTCGACGAGGTGCGCATCCCCGACGCCGTGCTCCGCGAGGCCGACAAGGTCGTCATCGTCGCCTGCGGCACCGCCTTCCACGCCGGACTCATCGCCAAGTACGCCATCGAGCACTGGACCCGCATCCCCTGCGAGGTCGAACTCGCCAGCGAGTTCCGCTACCGCGACCCGATCCTGAACCGGCGCACCCTCGTCGTCGCGATCTCCCAGTCCGGCGAGACCATGGACACCCTCATGGCGCTCCGGCACGCCCGGGAACAGGGCGCGAAGGTGCTCGCCGTGTGCAACACGAACGGCTCGACGATCCCGAGGGAATCGGACGCCGTCCTCTACACCCACGCCGGGCCCGAGGTCGCCGTCGCCTCGACGAAGGCCTTCCTCACGCAGCTGGTGGCCTGTTACCTCCTCGCCCTCTACCTCGGCCAGGTGCGCGGCACCCAGTGGGGCGACGAGATCCACGCCGTCGTCCGCGACCTCGCCCGGATCGGCGACGACGTCGAACGCGTCCTGGAGACCATGGAGCCGGTACGGGCCCTCGCCCGGTCCCTCGCCGACAAGGACACCGTGCTGTTCCTGGGGCGCCACGTCGGCTACCCGGTGGCCCTGGAAGGCGCGCTGAAGCTGAAGGAGTTGGCGTACATGCACGCCGAGGGCTTCGCGGCCGGCGAGCTCAAGCACGGACCGATCGCGCTCATCGAGGAGGGCCTGCCGGTCGTCGTGGTCGTGCCCTCGCCGCGCGGCCGCTCCGTCCTCCACGACAAGATCGTCTCCAACATCCAGGAGATCCGGGCCCGTGGGGCGCGGACCATCGTCATCGCGGAGGAGGGCGACGAGGCCGTCGTCCCGTACGCCGACCACCTCGTCCGCATCCCCGCCACGCCTACGCTGCTCCAGCCGCTGGTCGCCACCGTGCCGCTCCAGGTCTTCGCCTGCGAGCTCGCCACCGCGCGGGGCAACGAGGTCGACCAGCCGCGCAACCTGGCCAAATCCGTGACCGTGGAGTGAGTGGGAAATGATCATTGGGGTGGGGATCGACGTGGCGGAGATCGACCGTTTCGCCGCGTCCATCGAGCGGACACCGGGGCTGGTCCAGCGCCTCTTCGTCGAGCGGGAGGTGCTCCTCCCGAGCGGCGAACGGCGCGGACCCGCCTCGCTCGCGGTCCGCTTCGCCGCGAAGGAGGCCCTCGCGAAGGCGCTCGGCGCGCCGGGCGGACTGCACTGGACCGACGCCGAGGTGTACGTCGAGGGCAGCGGGCAGCCGCGGCTGCGGGTACGGGGGACGGTGGCGGCGCGGGCGGCGGAGCTGGGGGTTCGGCACTGGCACGTGTCGTTGAGCCATGACGCGGGGGTGGCCTCGGCGGTGGTCATCGCCGAGGGCTGACCCCTCCGGCCCCGAGGTGGGCGCCCTGCGGTTGTGGGCCACGCCCGCCGGGACGACGCCCGCCCCCGTCGCGGGCTGCGCCCACCGGGGCGGTGCCCCCGCCGATGCGGGCCCGCGCCCGCGGGACGGTGCCCACCGCGCCCCCGTTGTGGGCGTCGCCCCGCCGGGCGGTGCATCCGCCCACCCCGTCGCGGGCTGCGCCCGCCGGGGCGGTGCCCACCCCGTTGTGGGCAGTCGTTCCGCTGGGGCGGAACGGGTGGGCACAACGGACCCGCGCCCTGCCAGCGCCAGAGGCTTCTGTGCCTGGACCCGCACCGGGCTGTGCGCCGCGCACGGGGTGCGGGTCAGGGCGCGGAACGCGGAGGCGCCGCTCAGGGCGCCGTCCCGTGTGCCCACCCGTCCCGCCCCAGCGGGACGATTGCCCACACGGCAGGTGGGCAGGGGCACCGCCCACCCGGGCGCGGCCCGCACGGGCAGGGGCAACGCCCAGCACGGGCGCGGGCAACGCCCAGTACGGGCGCGGGCCCGCACGGGCAGGGGGCGCCGTCCAGCAAGGCGCGGGTCCCACACGGGGCACCGCCCCGCCGGGCGTGGGCCACGTGGGCGGTGGGCGCCCCGGGGCGCGAGTGCGCACGGGGTGCGGGCCCGTGCAGCGGGGGCGGTGGGGCGTGGGGCGGGGGAGACTGCTGGGCATGCGTATCGCTTATCGCGTGGAGACCGTCCGGACCGCCGAAGCCGAACTCATGGCCCGCCTGCCCCCCGGCACCCTCATGCAGCGCGCCGCCGCCGGCCTCGCCGCCGCCTGTTGTTCGCTGCTCGGGAAGGGGCGGGTGTACGGCGCCCGGGTCGTCCTGCTCGTCGGCAGCGGCGACAACGGCGGCGACGCCCTGTACGCCGGCGCCCGCCTCGCCCGGCGCGGCGCCGGCGTGACGGCCGTGCTGCTCGGGGCACGCGCGCACGAGGGCGGACTCGCCGCGCTGCGGGCCGCCGGCGGGCGCGTCGCCGAGGAGCCGTTCGGGCCCCTCGCCGCCGCCGACCTCGTCCTCGACGGCATCACCGGCATCGGAGGGCGCGGCGGCCTGCGCCCCGAGGCCGTGCCCGTCGCCCGTGCCGCGCGCGGCTCGGACGCCGTCGTCGTCGCCGTCGACCTGCCGAGCGGCGTCGACGCCGACACCGGCGAGGTCCACGGCGAGGCGCTGCGGGCCGACGCGACGATCACGTTCGGGGCGTACAAGCCGGGTCTGCTCGTCGACCCGGCCCGGGAGTACGCGGGGGCGCTGCGGCTCGTCGACATCGGGCTCGGCGACGTCCTTCCGGGCGTGCCGGACCTGGAGGCCCTCCAGCACGAGGACCTGGCGTGGCTGCTGCCGGTGCCGGGCGCCGAGAGCGACAAGTACCGGCGGGGCGTCGTCGGCGTCCTCGCCGGGTCGGCACGTTATCCGGGTGCCGCCGTGCTCGCCGTCGCCGGTGCGCTGAGGGGCGGTGCCGGGGCCGTGCGGTACGTGGGGCACGCCGGTGACGCCGTGATCGCCGCGCACCCCGAGACGCTGGTGCACCCCGGTCCCCCCGACAAGGCGGGGCGGGTCCAGGCGTGGGTCGTCGGGCCCGGTATCGGGGAGGGGCCGGGCGCCGGGGTCGCCGTCGGGGAGGTCCTGGCCTCGGACGTTCCGGTGCTCGTCGACGCGGACGGCCTGCGGGGGCTCGTGCCGGACGCCGTCCGGGCCCGTACGGCTCCGACCCTGCTGACCCCGCACGCCGGCGAGGCGGCGGCGCTGCTCGGCGTCGCGCGCGAGGAGGTCGAGGCGGGGCGCCTCGCGGCGGTGCGCGAACTGGCGGGCCGCTTCGGGGCGACGGTCCTCCTGAAGGGTTCGACGACGGTGGTGTGCGGGGCGGACGGCGGACCCGTACGGGTGAACCCGACCGGGACGTCCTGGCTGGCGACGGCGGGCAGCGGCGACGTGCTGTCGGGACTCGCCGGGTCGCTCCTCGCGGCGGGGCTTCCGGCCCTCGACGCGGCCTCCTGCGCGGCGTACCTGCACGGGCTCGCCGCCCGCCGGGCGTCGGAGGGGGGTGCGCCGGTGACGGCCACGGAGGTGGCGGACTCGCTGCGGGGGGCGTGGCGGGACGTGACGGCCGGGGCGTAGTGGACGACGCCGGGTTCACCTCCACTCCTTCGCCCTCACTCCTTCGTCCCCCTCGTTCACCCCACTCGGACGAACACCGTTGACCCAGCCGTGGGTTACCGCGCGCTGCCGGGGCGGCGGGCGGATTGGGTGGGTGGGGTGACCAGTTGGAGAACCCGTACCGCGTCCTTGTCGTTCGTCCTCGCCGCCTCCCTCGCGTGGGGGCCCGTCGCCCTCGCCGCCCCTCCCGATCCCGGGACCCCGGTCCTTGCCGCCCCGCAGGACCCCGCCGGCGATCCCGATCCGCTCGTGCCCGGTGTCGTCGGGGCCGGGTCGGCCGAGTATCCGATGGACACGCCCGATCAGGTGCTGCCGCCCCTTCAGCCGGAGGGCGACGTCCCCGTGCCCGAGCCCGAGGAGGAGGTCGACGAGCTGGTCGAGTACCTGCCGCGCAGCGCCGTCGGTGCCGCCTGCACCGCGAAGGCGAGCACCTACCAGCGGCGGGTGGAGCGGCTGCTGGGGCTGCGGGTCGACGGGAAGCAGTCCGCCGCCGACTGCCGGGCGATCCGTGCCTTCCAGGTGAAGGAGAAGATCAAGCCGGCCGCCGGGTACGCCGGGCCCGTCACCTGGGCCCGCGCCGAGCTGCTCGCCGCCCGGAAGAACCTCGACCCGGGCCGGCGCTGCCCGGTGAAGACGTATGCCGTCGCCTGCGTCGACCTCGACCGTCAGCTCATGTGGGTGCGGAAGGGGAAAAAGGTGACATATGCGGTCGTCAACGTGCGGACCGGGCGGCCCGGTTACGCCACCCGCACCGGCTGGCACACCGTCTACTGGCGCCACAAGGACCACTGGTCCTCCATCTACGACACCCCCATGCCGTACGCCCAGTTCTTCAGCGGCGGCCAGGCCTTTCACGCCGTCTACGGGCAGCTCGCCACGCCCGGCGGCAGCCGTGGCTGCGTCAATCTGAGCTACGCCGACGCGCGGAGACTCTGGGGTGTCCTCCGTAAGGGTGACCGGGTCTACATCTGGGGAAAGCGGCCCGGGCACTGACACCTGAGAGACTGGGCGCGATGACTGAGACACCTCCGCCCCCCAGGGCCCGCGCCGAGATCGACCTCGGCGCGCTGCGTGCGAACCTCCGCGCGCTGCGCGCCCGCGTCGCCCCCCACGTCCGGATCATGGCCGTGGTCAAGGCCGACGCGTACGGACACGGAGCCCTGCGCTGCGCCCGCGCCGCCCTGGACGCGGGCGCGGACTGGCTCGGCACGGCCACCCCGCACGAGGCGCTCGCACTGCGCGCCGCCGGGATCACGGACGTGCCCGTCCTGTGCTGGCTCTGGACCCCCGGGGACCCCTGGGACCAGGGCATCGAGGCCGGTCTCGACATGTCGGTGAGCGGCATGTGGGCCCTGGACGAGGTCGTCGAGGCCGCGAAGGCCGTCGGGAGGACCGCCCGGATCCAGCTCAAGGCCGACACCGGCCTCGGGCGCAACGGCTGTCAGCCCGCCGACTGGCCCGAGCTCGTCGGGGCCGCCCTGAAGGCCGAGGTCGACGGGCACGTGAAGGTGACCGGCCTCTGGTCGCACTTCGCCTGCGCCGACGAGCCGCACCACCCCTCCATCGCCGCCCAGCTCGACGTCTTCCGCTCGATGCTGGACCACGCCGAGCGGGCGGGCGTCCGGCCCGAGGTCCGGCACATCGCGAACTCCCCGGCCACGCTCACCCTGCCCGAGTCCCACTTCGACCTGGTCCGGCCCGGCATCGCGATGTACGGCGTCTCGCCGAGCCCCGAGCTCGGCACCTCCGCCGAGCTCGGCCTGCGGCCCGTCATGTCGCTCAAGGCGAGCGTGGCGCTGGTCAAGCACGTGCCCGCCGGGCACGGGGTGAGCTACGGGCACCACTACGTCACCGAGGGGGAGACCACCCTCGGGCTCGTCCCGCTGGGATACGCCGACGGGGTTCCCCGGCACGCCTCCGGGCGCGGGCCCGTCCTCGTCGGCGGCCGCGTCCGCACCGTCGCCGGGCGCGTCGCCATGGACCAGTTCGTGGTCGACCTCGGCGGGGACGCCCCCGAGCCCGGCACCGAGGCCGTGCTCTTCGGGCCCGGCGACCGGGGCGAGCCGACCGCCGAGGACTGGGCGGTGGCAGCCGACACCATCGCGTACGAGATCGTCACCCGGATCGGGGCGCGCGTCCCGCGCGTCTACCTGGGGGAGTAGCCCGCCATGGCGGAGTCGAACGGGAGCAGCTGGAGGCGCGCCGGGTTCGCCGGCGCCGCGATAGGCGTCCTCGCCGCCGGAGCGGCCGCCGGGGTCGCCGTCGAGCGGCTCACCGTCGGCCGTTCCGTACGGCAGAAGGCGCGGCTCGCCCTGGACGCCACCGGCCCGTACGGCGGGCTGCGCGGCACGCCCGGCCGGGCGCTCGCCGACGACGGGACCGTCCTGTACTACGAGGTGGACGAGGTCGAGGCGGACACCCCGCCCGCCCGCCGCCGACGGCTCTTCGGGCGGAAGGAACCCGCCCCCGTCACCGTCGTCTTCAGCCACGGCTACTGCCTCAACCAGGACTCCTGGCACTTCCAGCGGGCCGCCCTGCGCGGGCTCGTCCGCACCGTCCACTGGGACCAGCGGGGCCACGGCCGCTCCGGCGGCGGGGCCTCCCAGGCCGGGCCCGACGCGGTGCCCGTCTCCATCGACCGGCTCGGCCGCGACCTCAAGGCCGTCCTCGACGCCGCCGCGCCCGAGGGGCCGCTCGTCCTCGTCGGGCACTCCATGGGCGGCATGACGGTGATGGCGCTCGCCGAGCAGTACCCGGAGCTGATCCGCGACCGGGTCGCCGGCGTCGCCCTCGTCGGCACCTCGGCGGGGAAGCTGGCGGAGGTGACGTACGGGCTGCCGCTCGCCGGGGTCAACGCCGTCCGGCGGGTCCTGCCGGGCGTCCTGCGGGCCCTGGGCTCCCAGGCGGAACTGGTCGAGCGCGGGCGGCGGGCGACCGCCGACCTCTTCGCGGGGTTGATCAAGAAGTACTCGTTCGCGTCGAAGGACGTGGACCCGGCGGTCGCCCGCTTCGCGGAGCGGATGATCGAGTCGACCCCGATCGACGTGGTCGCCGCCTTCTACCCGGCCTTCGCCGAGCACGACAAGGCCGCCGCCCTCGCCGTCCTGCGCGAGCTGCCGGTGCTCGCGCTCGCCGGGGACAACGACCTGGTCACCCCCAGTTCGCACACCGAGGCCATCGCCGCCCTGCTGCCGGACGCGGAGCTCGTCATCGTCCCGGACGCGGGCCACCTGGTGATGCTGGAGCACCCGGAGGCGGTCACCGACCGGCTGGCCGACCTCCTGGTGCGGGCCGGTGCCGTCCCGGCGGGGGAGCCGTTCCGCACGAGCTAAGTTTGCGGGTATGGAAGCAGCGCACCAGCCCGTCCCCGGCGCCGACCAGCCCGTCTCCGGCGCCACCTCGTCCGTCTCCGGCGCCGCCCCGTCCGTCTCCGGCGCCACCCTCTCCGTCGACTCCCCGCAGCAGATGCAGGAGCTCGGCCGTCGGCTCGCGAAGGTCCTCCGTCCCGGTGACCTCGTCATGCTCACCGGTGAGCTCGGCGCCGGGAAGACGACCCTGACCCGCGGCCTCGGCGAGGGGCTCGGCGTGCGGGGCGCCGTCACCTCCCCGACCTTCGTCATCGCCCGCGTCCACCCGTCCCTGGTCGGCGGCCCGGCGCTGGTCCACGTCGACGCGTACCGCCTCGGCGGCGGGCTCGACGAGATGGAGGACCTCGACCTGGACGTCTCGCTGCCCGAGTCCGTGGTCGTCGTCGAGTGGGGCGACGGCAAGGTCGAGGAGCTGACCGACGACCGGCTGCACCTCCTCATCCACCGGGTGACCGGCGACACCGACGACGACCGGCGCACGGTCGTGCTGCGCGGGATCGGCGCGCGCTGGGCCGAGGAGGACCTCGCGCTGGTCTGAACGCACGTAGATTCCGACAACGTGTCGGGAAGGTGTTGCGTGGGTCCCACGAGCCGTGGTGACATGGATGCACGAACTGGTTAGGTGTACCTAACCTACGGGAGGCATGCATGGCGACGCCCGAACGCGCGGAAACCGCCCGGGACCACGTCCCGATGAGTGAGCTGCTCGCGTCCTGCGCGGCCGCCCGGACCCTCTCGACCCCGCCGCCGGAGCCGTCCGAGCCGGGGGAAGGGGACGGCGACGCCGTGCGGGACGAGGCGGCGTAGAGCCCGGACACGCCTCACGGCCGGGCGGCGCGGGCCGGACGTACGGGTCGGACGCGCGGGTCGGACGTACGGGCCTGACGTACGGGCCTGGTCGTACGCCTCAGGCGACGACGACGACCTTCGCGCCGATCACCGCGAACGTCCACATCACGTCGCCGTCGGCCCGCTTCATCCGGATGCCGCCGGTCTTCCGGGCCGGGTCCGGGGACGGCGTCGAGCCGTCGACCGCCGCGCTGAAGCCGATCGCCACGTCCTGGGCCGTCGCGAACCGCACCACGTGCTCGATCTGCACGCCGTCCGAACCGCGCACCGAGCCCGAGCGCGAGGTCACCGTGTACGCGCCGGGGACCGGGTCGACCGTGCTCGGCCACACCTTGAACGTGCGGGTCGCCCGGCCCTTCTCGTCCACGAGCCACACCCGGCGGTCGGCGAGCGAGTACACCACCCGCTCGCCGCTGCCCGAGCCGGCCGGGACGGCGAGGGGGTCCTTGGCGGGCTGCTTCGGGCCGCCGCTCGGCGAGGCCGAGGGGGCGGCCGTGCCCGGCGTCCGCGGCTTCACCGACAGATCGGCCGGCGCGTTCGCCGAGGCCTGGTAGGCGAGGAAACAGACCGCGGCGACGGCCGCCGCCGTGAGCCCGGCCACGAATCCCGAGCTGCTCCTTGCCACCGTGTCCACCTCTCGTACGTACGTATCGAAGGGTGACGGTAGCAGCCGCCGCCCCGAGGTTCGGGGCAGCGTGCCCGGGAGCCGTAGGCTGTTCGCGTGCTGTTGCTCGCCATGGATACCGCCACCCCCGCCGTCACCGTCGCCCTCCACGACGGCGAGGCCGTCGTCGCCTCGTCGAGTCAGGTCGACGCCCGCCGCCACGGGGAGCTGCTGCTGCCCGCCGTCGACCGGGTCCTCTCGGAGGCCGGGCTGAAACTCGACGCGGTCACCGGGATCGTCGTCGGCGTCGGCCCCGGCCCGTACACCGGCCTCCGGGTCGGCCTCGTCACGGCCGCGGCCTTCTCGTCGGCGCTCGGCGTGCCGGTGCACGGCCTGTGCACCCTCGACGGCCTCGCGTACGCCTCCGGGATCGAGGGGCCCTTCGCCGTCGCGACGGACGCGCGCCGCAAGGAGGTCTACTGGGCGCGGTACGCGGACTCCCGCACCCGTGTGGGCGACGCGGCCGTCGACCGGCCCGCCGACATCGCCGAGTCCCTCGCCGGGCTCCCCGTCGTCGGATCCGGCGCCCGCCTCTACCCCGAGGCCTTCCCGGACGCCCGCGACCCCGAGCACCAGTCGGCCGCCGCGCTCGCCGGGCTCGCCGCCGAGCGGCTCGCGGCCGGCGGGGACGGCTTCCTCGACCCGCTGCCGATGTACCTGCGGCGCCCCGACGCGCAGGTGCCGAAGAACTACAAGGTGGTCACCCCCAAGTGAGCGCCGCCGTGACCGGGGCCGTGCTGCGCGAGATGCGCTGGTGGGACATCGAACCCGTGCTGGCGCTCGAAGCCGAGCTGTTCCCCGAGGACGCCTGGTCCGAGGGGATGTTCTGGTCGGAGCTCGCGCACGCCAGGGGACCGCGGGCCACCCGCCACTACGTGGTGGCGGAGGACCCGTCCGACGGCCGGCTCGTCGGGTACGCCGGGCTCGCCGCAGCCGGCGGACTCGGCGACGTGCAGACGATCGCGGTCTCCCGCGACCAGTGGGGCACGGGCCTCGGCGCCCGGCTCCTCACCGACCTGCTCAAGGAAGCCACCGCCTTCGAGTGCGAGGAGGTCCTCCTCGAAGTGCGCGTGGACAACACCCGGGCCCAGAAGCTCTACGAGCGCTTCGGCTTCGAGCCCATCGGGTTCCGGCGCGGCTACTACCAGCCGGGCAATGTCGACGCGCTCGTGATGCGACTGATCGTTCAAGGAACTGGGACTGAGATCTGATGGCTGCTGACGAACCGCTGGTACTCGGCATCGAGACCTCCTGCGACGAGACCGGCGTCGGCATCGTCCGCGGGACCACGCTCCTCGCCGACGCCGTCGCCTCCAGCGTCGACACCCACGCCCGCTTCGGCGGCGTCGTGCCCGAGATCGCCTCTCGCGCCCATCTGGAGGCCATGGTCCCGACGATCGAGCGCGCCCTGAAGACGGCCGGGATCTCCGCGAAGGACCTCGACGGCATCGCCGTCACCGCCGGACCCGGCCTCGCGGGCGCCCTGCTCGTCGGCGTCTCCGCCGCCAAGGCGTACGCCTACGCCCTGGGCAAGCCGCTCTACGGCGTCAACCACCTCGCCTCGCACATCTGCGTCGACCAGCTGGAGCACGGCAAGCTGCCCGAGCCGACGATGGCCCTGCTGGTCTCCGGCGGGCACTCCTCGCTGCTGCTCTCCAGCGACATCACCTCCGACGTGCGGCCGATGGGCGCCACCATCGACGACGCGGCCGGCGAGGCCTTCGACAAGATCGCCCGCGTCCTCGACCTCGGCTTCCCCGGCGGCCCGGTCATCGACCGGCTCGCCAAGGAGGGCGACCCCGAGGCGATCGCCTTCCCGCGCGGCCTCAGCGGCTCCCGCGACCCCGCGTACGACTTCTCCTTCTCCGGCCTCAAGACCGCCGTGGCCCGCTGGATCGAGGCCAAGCGGGCGGCCGGCGAGGACGTGCCCGTGCGGGACGTCGCCGCGTCCTTCCAGGAGGCGGTCGTCGACGTGCTCACCCGCAAGGCCGTCCGGGCCTGCAAGGACGAGGGCGTCGACCACCTGATGATCGGCGGCGGCGTGGCCGCCAACTCGCGGCTGCGGGCCCTCGCCGAGGAGCGCTGCGAGCGCGCCGGGATCCGGCTGCGGGTGCCCCGGCCGGGCCTGTGCACCGACAACGGCGCGATGGTCGCGGCCCTCGGCTCCGAGATGGTCGCCCGCAACCGGCCGGCCTCGGACCTGGAGCTGTCGGCGGACTCCTCCCTGCCGGTGACGGACCCCCACGTGCCGGGTCACTCCCACGACCACGACCACGTGCACGAGGTCAGCAAGGAGAACCTGTACTCGTGAGGCTCACGCTCATGTGGGAGGCCAGGGCCGCCCAGGGCCGGGGCGCCGAGCTCCTGGAGTGGGCGCGGGCCCAGGTCCTCGCCCGTGAGCCGGTCCGCCGGGAGCTCTTCCGGGCCCCGCAGGACCGGGTCCTCGTCCTTACCTGGTGGGAGGCGGAGGGCTTCGACGCGGAGCTGCCCGAGCTGCCGGAGCCGGACGCGGAACTGATCACCCGTCCGGTCCACCGCTGGCGATTCGAATCGATCGAACAAGAATCGGTCGAATAAGCGAGGATCGGGCAACCTTTCGACCCGCTGGGGCATCCCACAGCGCGTGAAGAAGACGATCGCGCTGTGGGCGGCCCTGACCACCGTCGCCCTCCTGGTGACCGGCTGCACGGTGGAGGAGCCCTCCGCGGCCGCCGCCCCGACGGCTTCCCCGTCCGCCCCGCCCACCAGGGAAGCCGGGCGCAAGGCGCCCGAAGCCCCGGAGGCCGCCGCTGCCGCCGCGTACCGGAGATGGGGCCTGAAGCCCTTCGCCGCCCCGCCCGCCCCGCCCGCGGTCAAGCCGGTGCGGCGCACGGCCGGCGGCCCGGTGCCCGTCATCAGCGAGATACCCACCCGCGAGAAGATCGTCTTCATCACGATCGACGACGGGGCCGAGAAGGACCCCGAGTTCGTCCGGATGACGAAGGACCTCAAGGTCCCCTTCACGATGTTCCTCACGGACGCCGCCATCCGCGCCGACTACCCGTACTTCGAGCCCCTGCTGGCCCAGGGCCACGGCCTCGCCAACCACACCCTCACCCATCCCGACCTGCGCACCCTCTCCCCGGAGGCCCAGCGCCGGGAGATCTGCGGCCAGCAGACGAAGCTGAAGCAGCGGTACGGGAAGACCCCGCGGCTCTTCCGGCCGCCGTACGGCAACTGGAACGAGGCCACGCGCGCGGCGGCGGGGGAGTGCGGCCTCGACGCGATCGTGCTGTGGCGCGAGTCCATGCAGATCAAGAACATGCAGTACCAGCGCGGCGACCGGAAGCTGCACCCCGGCGACATCGTCCTGGCCCACTTCCGGGGCCCGTCCGAGCTCAAGGGCCGGACGATGACCGAGATGACGGCGACCCTGCTGCGGAAGATCCAGGAGCAGGGCTTCACGGTGGCGCGCCTGGAGGACTACGTCTGAGAAATTCCTTCCGCGCGGTGTCGATGCGCGCCCGGCCCGTTCGACGTATGTGTGGACGGCGGGGAACGGCCCCGCCCACCGCACACCGAGGAGTCGTCATGCCCCGCTTCCTGTCCCTCGTCCGCATCGAGGAGAACACCATCGACATGGAGAGCGCCGACCCCGGCTTCGAGCAGCGGATGGGCGAGCTCTTCGAGGAGATCACCAAGGCCGGAGCCATGGTGGACACGGCCGGACTGAAGCCGACCGCCGAGGCCACCCGGATCAGCTGGTCGGACGGGAAGCTGTCGTTCACCGACGGCCCGTTCACCGAGACCAAGGAGGTCGTCGGCGGCTACGCGATGCTCCAGTGCAAGGACATGGCCGAGGCCGTCGAGTGGGGCAAGCGGTTCCTGGCCGTCCACCCGCCGCACTGGAAGGTCGGCCTGGAGGTCCGCGAGGTCGAGGAGATGCCGGAAGGCTGACCCGCGTCGTGCTGTCATGTGAGACGTGACGGTGGTGGAGAGCACGCTGGAGACGGTCTTCCGGATGGAGTCGGCGCGGATCATCGCCACGGTGACGCGGATCGTCCGGGACGTCGGCATCGCCGAGGAGCTCGCGCAGGACGCGCTCGTCTCCGCGCTGGAGCAGTGGCCGCGGTCGGGCGTCCCGGACAGCCCGGGGGCCTGGCTGACGGCCGCCGCGAAGCACCGCGCCGTCGACCTCGTGCGGCGCCGGGAGACGTACGCCCGGAAGCTCGCCGAGGTGGGCCGGACGCTCACGGAGGAGTCGTACGACCCCGAGCCGTCCGGCCCCGGCGACATCGACGACGACGTGCTCCGGCTCGTCTTCACCACCTGCCACCCGGTGCTCTCCGCCGACGCCCGCGCGGCGCTCACCCTGCGGCTCGTCGGCGGCCTGCGGACGGACGAGATCGCCCGCGCCTTCCTCGTGCCCGAGGCGACGGTCGCGGCGCGGATCACCCGGGCCAAGCGGACGCTCGCGAAGGCGGGCGTGGAGTTCGAGGTGCCGTACGGGGAGGAGCGGACGGCCCGCCTCGGCTCCGTCCTGGAGGTCGTCTACCTGATCTTCAACGAGGGGTACGCGGCCACCGCCGGCGACGACCTGCTCCGCCCCGGCCTGTGCGAGGACGCCCTGCGGCTCGCCCGGGGCCTGGCCGCCCTGATGCCGGGGGAGAGCGAGGTGCACGGCCTCTGCGCGCTCCTCGAACTGCAGGCCTCCCGCATCCCCGCCCGCACCGGGCCCGACGGGCTGCCGGTGCTCCTCGCCGAGCAGAACCGCAGCCGCTGGAACCGGCTCCTGGTGCGCCGCGGGTACGCCGCCCTCGCCCGCGCCGGGGACGGCCGCGCCTACGGGCCGTACGCCCTCCAGGCCGCGATCGCCGCCTGCCACGCGCGGGCCGCCTCGTACGAGGAGACGGACTGGGCGACCATCGCCGCCCTCTACGGGCGGCTCGGGGCCCTCGCGCCCTCCCCGGTGGTCGAGTTGAACCGCGCGGTCGCCGTGTCGATGACCGAGGGGCCCGAGGCGGCCCTCCGGATCGTCGACGCCCTCGCCGCCGAACCGTCCCTCGCCCGCTACCACTTGCTCCCGAGCGTCCGCGGCGACCTGCTCGTCCGCCTCGGCCGGACGGACGAGGCCCGCGCGGAGTTCGAACGCGCCGCCGCGCTCACGAGGAACGAGAGCGAGCGGGAGCTGCTGCTGGGGCGGGCCCGCACCTCGGGCCGGGCACAGGGGAGTCGGGGGCGGTGAGGGAAGGCCGTGCGAGGAGATCCCGGGGGCGTCCGGTCGCCCCGGCGGGGCGCGCCTTAGGGTGCTGGGCATGTCCCCGCGCACCCCGCTCCCCCCTCCGCCCCCGCCGGCCGAACTCCAGAGCTGGCCCGACCGGGAGGCGCGGCTCGCCGACCGGGCACTGGCCCTCGACGAGCTCGGCAGGAGGCTGCTCGGCGGAGGGCGGCTCGTGCTGTTCCTGCTCTGGTTCCTCCTGCTCCAACTGGGCTGGTCGCTGATCGGCGTGCTGCTCATCGCGATCGGCGCGCCGCTCTCCGACCCGATGACGACGATGTTCGGTGTCCTCACGGCGGTCCCCGGCATCGGGATCCTCGTCCCGGCCGTGTGGCTGACCGTCCGCAGCCTGCGGCGCGACCGGACCGTCCGGGAGCGCCTCGTGCAGTGGGCGCTCCTCGACCGGCACGGTCCGACGGACGCCCGGCTGCGCGCCCCCGTCCTCAGCGCCTGCTGGCTGCTGCTGTCCTTCGCGATGTGCGCGACCGGCCTCTGGATGGGCTTCGCGGTTCCGGCGGGCGTCAGCCGCGACGACGGGTACGGCCTGGTCGCGTACGGCATGGGCGTCGCCCTGATCCTCTGGGTCACCGGGCTGACCGGCCTGGCGAAGGCCGTCGGCCACTACCGCTTCGCGGTGCGGCTCACCGCCCACCGCCCGCGGGGCGGCCGATCAGCATCGTCGGGGCTCCCGCGACCCGAGTGAGCAGGACCGTCGCCGCGTGGGGGCCCTTCGGCTTCACCTTGCGGCGGATCTCCTCCGGCTCGACCGCCGAGCCGCGCTTCTTCACGGTGAGGGTGCCGACCTCGCGCTCCCGCAGCAGGGACTTCAACTTCTTCAGGTTGAAGGGGAGTTCGTCGGTGATCTCGTAGGCGGCGGCGTACGGGGTCGGGCGCAGCTCGTCCGCCGTGACGTACGCGATCGTCTCGTCGATCAGGCCGCCGTCCAGCTCCTCCGCCACCTCGGCGACCAGGTGCGCCCGGATCACGGCGCCGTCCGGCTCGTACAGGTAGCGGCCGACCGGGCGGACCGCCGGATCGGGCAGCCCCCGGCCGGTGAGCCCGGCGCCGGAGGGCAGCAGCGTGGCCCGGCGGGCGCCCGGCTCCGTGCCGAACCAGAGCACGGCCTCCTTCACGTCCCCGCCGTCCGAGATCCACTCCGCCTCGGCCTCCTCGGGGACCGCCTCGTGCGGGATGCCCGGCGCCACCTTCAGCGCGGCGTGCGGCGCCCGGCGGGCCGCGTCGATCGCCCAGGAGAGCGGCGGGGAGTACGCCTCGGGGTCGAAGATCCTGCCCCGGCCGCCACGCCGCGCCGGGTCGACGAAGACCGCGTCGTACGGGCTGGTGTCGATCTCGGTGACGTCGGCGCAGCGGACCTCGATCAGGTCGGCGAGGCCGAGCGCCGCCGCGTTGGCGCGGACCGCCTCGGCGGTCAGCGGGTCCCGGTCGACGGCGAGGACGGAGATCCCGGCGCGGGCGAGGGCGATCGCGTCGCCGCCGATCCCGGAGCAGAGGTCCGCGACGCTCCGGACGCCGAGCGCCTTGAGCCGGGCCGCCCGGTACGTGCCGACCGAGGCGCGGGTCGACTGCTCGACGCCGTTGGGCGTGAAGTACATCCGGTACGCGTCCTCGGCGCCGAACTTCGCGACCGCCCGCTGCCGCAGCCGCGCCTGGCCGAGGGCCGCGGTGACGAGTTCGGCGGGGTGGTCGCGGCGCAGCCGGGAGGCGACCGCCAGCTCCTGGGCGGGGTCGTAGTCGCGCAGGGCGGCGAGGAGCGTCTGCCCCTCGGGGCTGAGCAGGGCGGCGAAGGAGGCGAGGTCGGTCACCCGTCCCATTCTGGCCCCTGGGGGGCTGTGGGCCGCCCGGGGGACGGCGGGTGCGGTACGGCGGTGTCGCGGCCCGGAAGGGGCTCCCGCGCTGACAGGATGCGGCGCCATGCAGCTCGTACGACAAAAGGACCAGATGATGGCAAAAGGTGTGCACCGCTCCCGCCGGACGCTGGGGGCGGCGCTCGCCGTGGCCGCCCTCGCCTCCGCCGCCACGGCCTGCTCCGGCAGCGCCGAACCCGAGCGCGGCGCACCCGCCCCTGCCGCCGCCGCCGAACAGCAGGCCCCGGCCGCCGGCGCCCTCAACGCGTACGTCGAGCGGGTCCGCGCGCAGCGCGCCGCCCGCGTGCTCGCCGCCAAGAAGTGGGGGCTCGCCAAACCCCCGCTCGAAGCCCCCGCCCCGCCTGCCGTCAAACCGAAGATCACCACCCGCAAGGGCTTCGAGACGGACGGAGAGGGCCTGCCGCCCGTCTTCACCACCGTCCCGACCAAGCAGAAGGTCGTCTTCCTGACGATCGACGACGGCGCGGAGAAGGACCCCCGGCTGCTCACGATGATGAAGGAGCTGCGGATCCCCTACAGCGCCTTCCTCAGCGACTACCTCGTCAAGGACGACTACGGCTACTTCGCGAAGATGCAGAAGTCGCAGGAGTCCGGCGTCTCCCTGCACAACCACACCCTCCACCATCCCTACCTGCCCGCCCTCTCGTACGGCGAGCAGAAGCACGAGATCTGCGGCATGCAGGACGTCATCGAGAAGCGGTTCGGCAAGCGGCCCCCGCTCTTCCGCCCGCCGTACGGCAACTACAACGAGGACACCCTGCGCGCGGCCAGGAGCTGCGGCGTCAAGGCCGTCCCGCTCTGGGCCGCCGAGGCCTTCCCCGACCACATGGAGTGGCGCGAGTGGGACCGGGACCTGCACCCCGGCGACATCGTGCTCACCCATTTCCGCGGCAAGGAGGACTGGAAGGGCACCATGCCGGACATGATCCGCCGTGTGATGAACGTGATCACGTCCAAGGGGTACGCGGTGGCGAGACTCGAGGACTACGTATGAGAGAACCGCGTACGAGGTGGGTCGCCGCCCTCGCCGTGACCGGCGCGCTCCTCGCCCTCCCGGCCTGCGCCTCCTCGGTCGACCCGATCGAGCGGCTCGGCCGGAAGGCGGCGGAGCGGGTGCACCCCCGTCCCTCGCCGGTCCAGCGCGTACGGGCGGCGGTGGACGCGAAGCGCTGCGAAGAGGCCCGGACGCCCCGTACGGACACGCCCGTCGCCGGGCCCGTCCTCATGCCCGTCGCCGGGCCCGCCGTCACGCCCGCTCTCACGCCACGGAGCGATGAATTGGCACTCCGCTTGACCGAGTGCTAATCGCGGTCATAGTCTCGGCTCTGGCACTCCCCACTGGAGAGTGCCAACACAGCGACGGGCAGGTCCGGCACCCGCGACGACGGATCCACCTGGTCGCCACCTCAGACAGTTAACCCCGTGAGATCTCCGAAGGGGGAGGTCGGATCGTGACGACCACCAGCTCCAAGGTTGCCATCAAGCCGCTCGAGGACCGCATCGTGGTCCAGCCGCTCGACGCCGAGCAGACCACCGCCTCTGGCCTGGTCATTCCGGACACCGCCAAGGAGAAGCCCCAGGAGGGCGTCGTCCTGGCCGTGGGCCCGGGCCGCTTCGAGAACGGCGAGCGCCTGCCGCTCGACGTCAAGACCGGCGACATCGTGCTGTACAGCAAGTACGGCGGCACCGAGGTGAAGTACAACGGCGAGGAGTACCTCGTCCTCTCGGCTCGCGACGTGCTCGCGATCGTCGAGAAGTAATTCACCAGGTAACCCAGGTATCTGAAGCAGATGCTTTGAGCTGCGCCCCTTGACCCCGCACAGGGCGTCCGGGGGCGCAGTTCGTTCCACCAGAATCCGAGAGGGCTGAACCGCTCCCATGGCGAAGATCCTGAAGTTCGACGAGGACGCCCGTCGCGCCCTTGAGCGCGGCGTCAACAAGCTTGCCGACACGGTGAAGGTGACGATCGGCCCCAAGGGCCGCAACGTCGTCATCGACAAGAAGTTCGGCGCCCCCACCATCACCAACGACGGTGTCACGATCGCCCGCGAGGTCGAGATCGAGGACCCGTACGAGAACCTCGGCGCCCAGCTCGTGAAGGAGGTGGCGACCAAGACCAACGACATCGCGGGTGACGGCACCACCACCGCCACCGTGCTCGCCCAGGCCCTGGTCCGCGAGGGTCTGCGCAACGTCGCCGCCGGCGCCTCCCCGGCCGCCCTGAAGAAGGGCATCGACGCCGCCGTCAAGGCCGTCTCCGAGGAGCTCCTCGCCACCGCGCGCCCGATCGACGACAAGTCCGACATCGCCGCCGTCGCCGCGCTCTCCGCGCAGGACCAGCAGGTCGGCGAGCTCATCGCCGAGGCGATGGACAAGGTCGGCAAGGACGGTGTCATCACCGTCGAGGAGTCCAACACCTTCGGCCTGGAGCTCGACTTCACCGAGGGCATGGCCTTCGACAAGGGCTACCTGTCCCCGTACATGGTGACCGACCAGGAGCGCATGGAGGCCGTCCTCGACGACCCGTACATCCTGATCCACCAGGGCAAGATCTCCTCGATCCAGGACCTGCTGCCCATCCTGGAGAAGGTCATCCAGGCCGGCGCCAGCAAGCCGCTCCTGATCATCGCCGAGGACGTCGAGGGTGAGGCCCTCTCCACCCTCGTCGTCAACAAGATCCGTGGCACCTTCAACGCCGTCGCCGTCAAGGCCCCCGGCTTCGGTGACCGCCGCAAGGCGATGCTCGGCGACATGGCCACCCTCACCGGTGCCACCGTCATCGCCGAGGAGGTCGGCCTCAAGCTCGACCAGGCCGGTCTCGACGTGCTGGGCACCGCCCGCCGCGTGACCGTCACCAAGGACGACACCACCATCGTCGACGGTGGCGGCAACTCCGAGGACGTCGCGGGCCGCGTCAACCAGATCAAGGCCGAGATCGAGTCCACGGACTCCGACTGGGACCGCGAGAAGCTCCAGGAGCGCCTCGCGAAGCTCGCCGGCGGCGTCTGCGTCATCAAGGTCGGCGCCGCCACCGAGGTGGAGCTGAAGGAGAAGAAGCACCGTCTGGAGGACGCCATCTCCGCGACCCGCGCCGCGGTCGAGGAGGGCATCGTCTCTGGTGGTGGCTCCGCGCTCGTCCACGCCGTCAAGGTCCTCGAAGGCAACCTCGACAAGACCGGCGACGAGGCCACCGGTGTCGCCGTCGTCCGCCGCGCCGCCGTCGAGCCGCTGCGCTGGATCGCCGAGAACGCCGGACTCGAGGGCTACGTCATCACCTCGAAGGTGGCGGAGCTGGAGAAGGGCAACGGCTTCAACGCCGCCACCGGCGAGTACGGCGACCTGGTCAAGGCCGGCGTCATCGACCCGGTGAAGGTGACGCGCTCCGCCCTGGAGAACGCCGCCTCCATCGCCTCCCTCCTCCTCACCACCGAGACCCTCGTGGTGGAGAAGAAGGAAGAGGAGCCGGCGGACCACGGCCACGGCCACGGTCACGGCCACTCCCACTGAGGCAGCTGACTGACAGCCGAGGCCCGGTGCTCCCGTCGCGGGAGCACCGGGCCTCACTGCTTTCTCCTACGGCTCCACGGCCCCGAGCTGCCCCATCAGCCCGAGCATGTCGTACTGCCACCACCCCTCCACGGCCTTCCCGTCCTCCCGGAAGCGGTGGACGACCATCCCGGTCATGCTCACCTCCATCCCGGTCGGCTGGAGCCCCATGAAGTCGCCGACGTGGGTGCCGTTCCAGGTCCAGCGCGTGCAGACCCGGCCCCCGTCCGCGATCTGGTCGTCGATCGTGAACGTGAAGTCGAAGGCCGCCCGCCACATCTCGGCCTCGCGCCGCAGCGCGTCCATCCCGACCGCGTCCGTCGGATTGCTCGGATCGTGGTCGTGGTACCCCTCGGCGAACACCTCGTCGAGCGGCGGCAGCTCCCCGGGCATCGACACCAGCTCGAAGAACCGCCGCGAGGCCGCCTTGTACATCTGCTCGTCCCGGACCACGTCCAGGTCGGTGAAGGTCGGCATCTCGTCACAGAGCGCGACCATCTCCCGGAAGATCCGGTCGGTCTCGGGAAGCTGCGAATTCCGCATGGCCACGTCGTACGAGGGGAACTCGACGATCTCCACCACGTGGGCCGCGTCGGAGCGGTCCTTGCCGACGATGCTGTGCGTCGCGGTCCGCTTGCCCTTGGTCTGCTCGACCCACCGGTCCATGAGCCGGTTCAGGTCGTCGATCCGGCTCGTCTTGCAGTCGATGATCTGCACGAATGTCATGACGCCTCCCGACCCAGGTAGGACCTTTCCAGTCTAGGTCGGTGGGGCTCGGATGCCCTGGCAGCACGGGGCGTGGAGCGGGGACCGGCGCGTCCCGGCTCCGCGCGTGCCCGGGAGCACGCCGCGCTCGCCCTGCGGCCCGGGCCCCGGCACGAGGCCCTGCCCGCCGTCCTCCACTGCGCCCCCGACGCCGTCCCCCTCGTCCTCGAAGAGGCCGAGCGGCTACGCCGAGCGCTGGAGGTCCGAGGCCCTCACCTCTTCCGCCAAGGGCTCGCCGCGGGTGTACCGCGCCACCTCTTCGAGGGCCTGGTCCGCCATGCGGTGGAGTTCGTTGCCGAGGGAGCCGGCGACGTGGGGGGTGAGGAGGACGTTCGGGAGCGTCCACAAGGGGGAGTCGGGCGGGGGGAGTTCCGGGTCCGTCACGTCGAGGACCGCGTGCAGGCGGCCCGTGACGAGGTGGGGGAGCAGGGCCTCCTCGTCGACGAGGGAGCCGCGGGCCGTGTTGATCAGGGTCGTGCCGGCCGGCATCGCGGCGAGCTGTGCCGCGCCGATCATGTGGTGCGTGGCGGGGAGTTGCGGCGCGTGGACCGAGACGACCGTGCTGCGGGCGCAGAGGTCGTCGAGGGCGGTGAGTTCCGTGCCGGGGGGCGGGACGTCCACGTACGGGTCGTACAGCAGGATCTCGAAGTCGAAGGGGCGGAGGAGTTCGACGACCCGGCGGCCGATGCGGGAGGCGCCGACGATGCCGATCGTGCGGCGGTAGTTGCCCCAGGGGGCGGATTCCGTGAGCCAGGTGTCGTCGGTGCGCAGTTCGGCGTACCGCTGGGCCGAGCGCAGGACCCGCTTCCCGGCGAAGAGGATCGCGGCGAGCGTGTACTCGGCGACCGGCAGCGCGTTGGCGGCGGCGGCCGAGGTGACGCGCAGGCCCCGCTCCCAGCAGGCGTCGGTGACGTGGTGCTTGACGGAGCCGGCGGCGTGGACGACCGCCTTGAGGCGCGGGGCGCGGGCCAGGACCTCGGCCGTCAGCGGGGGTGCTCCCCAGCAGGTCAGGAGGATCTCGGCCTCGGCCAGGGCGGCGGCGACCCGCGGGTCCGGGGCGGTCAGGTCGTGGGCGACCAGGTGGGGGTCGGTCCGGGCGAGGCGGGCCAGGCGGGTGCGGTGGGCTTCCGTGAGGAGGCGTCCGTCGACTCCGGGACCCATCGCGAGCAGGAGCGCCGGGCGATTGTCAGTGGTGGGGTGCATGGTGGTCACGGGCCTTCCTCACTTGACGCTGCCGGCCGTCAGGCCGGCCTTCCAGTGGCGCTGGAGGGAGACGAAGGCGATGACGAGGGGGAGGACGGCGAGCAGGGATCCGGTGACGACGAGGGGGTAGTAGTCGGGTTCGGCGTGGGCGTTGCTGTTCCATGCGTACAGGCCGAGGCTCAGCGGATAGAGCTTCTGGTCGGAGAGCATCACCAGGGGGAGGAAGAAGTTGTTCCAGACGGCGGTGAACTGGAAGAGGAAGACGGTCACGAAGCCGGGCATGACCATGCGCAGGCCGATGGACCAGAAGACGCGCATCTCCCCGGCGCCGTCGATACGGGCGGCTTCGAGGGCCTCGTCGGGGATGTACCCGGCGCAGAACACCCGGGAGAGGTAGACCCCGAAGGGGTTGACGAGGACCGGGAGCAGGACCGCCCAGTAGGTGTTGACGATGCCGACCTCGCTGGCGAGGAGGTACATCGGCAGGGCGAGCGCGGTGGTGGGGACGAGCACGCCCAGGAGGACGAGGCCGAAGAGCTTCTCCTTGCCCCGGAAGTCGTAGACGTGGAAGGCGTATCCGGCGGCGACGCTGACCAGGGAGCAGGCGAGGGCGCCGAGGCCCGCGTAGAGGAGGCTGTTGGCGTACCAGTGGAAGTAGATGCCGTCGTTGTACTCGGCCAGCCGGGAGAGGTTGCCGCCGAGGTCGAAGCCCTCGAAGGAGAAGGCGTTTCCGGCGAGGAGGCCTCCGGCGTCCTTGGTGGCGGCGGTGAGCAGCCAGACCAGCGGGAAGAGCATGTAGACGACGGCGAGGACGAGGGCGCCGTTGACGGCCGTCCCGGAGAGCCAGCGGGAGGGGGTGCGGGGCTTGCTCATGCCGGCTGCTCCTTCCGGGCCCGGCGTGCCTTCGGTGCCGGGGCCGTCGCGCTCGCCGTGCCCGCCTTCCGGCGCCCGGCCAGCCGGGTCACGGCGAAGGAGAGCAGCGCCGCCGTCAGGGCGAGGAGTACGGAGGCCGCGGCGGCGAGTCCGTAGTCGTTGCGGTCGAAGGCCGCGGTGTAGGCGTACATGTTCGGCGTCCAGGTGGAGGTGACGGCGGAGCCGGTGCCCTTGTTGAGGATGAGCGGCTCGGTGAAGAGCTGGAGGGAGCCGATGACCGTGAAGAGGCCGACCATCGCCAGTGAGGACCTGATGAGCGGGACCTTGATGGCGAAGGCGACGCGCCAGGCGCTCGCGCCGTCGACGGTGGCGGCTTCGAGGACGGAGCGGTCGATGGCCTGGAGGGCGGCGTAGAAGATGACCATGTTGTAGCCGAGCCACTCCCACAGGGCGATGTTGACGACGGAGGGCAGGGTGCCTTCGGGTGAGAAGAAGTCGAAGCCGACGCCTCCGGCGTCCATGGCCTGCACGACCGGGCTGAGCTGGGGCGTGTAGAGGTAGACCCAGATCAGTGCGGCGATGATGCCGGGGACGGCGTGCGGCAGGAAGAGCGCGAGCTGGAAGAAGCGGCGGGCGCGGGCGAGCGCCGAGTCGAGCAGGAGGGCGAGGCCGAGGGCTCCGGCGAGCAGCAGCGGGATGTAGAGCAGGCAGTACCCGAGCAGGACGCCGAAGCCTTCGAGGAAGGCCCGGTCACCCAGCGCCGCGGTGTAGTTGTCGAGGCCGGTGAAGACGGTCTCGGTGCCGCCGAAGCCCAGTCCGGACTGCTTCTCGGTGAAGAGGCTGAGCCAGACCGCGTATCCGATCGGCACCACCATCACCGCGGTGAACAGGACGAAGAAGGGGGTCAGCAGGAGCGTGGCGGCGCGGGTGCGGGCCTTCATCCGGTCAGCCCTCGACCTTCAGGCCGCGCTTGGTGAGTTCGGCGACGGTGGCGTCGTGGCCGGCTTTGACGGCGTCGGCGATGGACGGGCCGCCCTGGGCGATCTTGCCGAACCCGTCCTTGATCGCGGTGTTGGTGGTGCCGGTGGTCGGGCCCCAGGACCAGTTCGGGTTGATGGAGGCGCCTGCGGACTCGAAGAGGGCGTAGATGTCCTGGCCGCCGTAGTAGCCGGCGTCGAAGGCCTTCTTGGCGACCGGGCGCAGGGACGCGGCGGCGGGGAAGGCGGAGGAGGTGCCGGAGGCGATCCGGGCCTTCACGCCCGCCTCGGTGGTGGACATCCATTCGGCGAAGGCGACGGCGGCGGCCTTCTGCCTGCTGTCCTTGGTGACGGCGAAGGAGGTGCCGCCGAGCATGCCGCTGGCGGGCTTGCCGTCCCAGGTGGGAACGGGGGCGACGGCCCACTTGCCGCTCAGTTCGGGGGCGTTGCCCTTGAGGACGCCGGCTCCCCAGGAGGCGCCGAGATAGCCGATGGTGGTGCCGTTCTTGAGGGAGCCGACCCATTCGGGGCTGAAGGAGGCGTCCTTGTGGACGAGGTCGGCGTCGAGGAGCCCCTGCCAGTAGGCGGTGACCTTGGTGGTGGCCGGGTCGGTGGTGTCGATCTTCCAGGTGTCGTTCTCGGCCTTGAACCACTGGGCGCCGGCCTGCCAGGCCATGGCCTCGAAGGTGGTGGGGTCGTCGGGGAAGAAGGTCGCGATGCGGGCCTTGGCGTCGGCCTTCTTGACCTGCTCGGCGGCCTTCTTGAACGCGTCCCAGGTGGTGGGGACCTGGAGCTTGTACTTGGCGAAGAGGTCCTTGCGGTAGAAGAAGGCCTGCGGGGCGGCGTCGAAGGGGACGGCCCAGGACTTCCCGCCGAGGGTGGTGAGTTCGACGGACTGCGGGAGGAGCTTGGCGCGGTCGGCCTCGGTGAACTGGTCGCCGATGTCCTGGAGGGCGCCGGAGCTCACGAACTCGGGGAGCGAGGCGTACTCGATGGAGACCAGGTCGGGGGCGTTGCCCGCCTTCACGGCGTTGGAGATCTTGGCGTAGCCGCCGGCGGTGCCGGAGGGGATCTCCTCGAACTTCACCTGGATGTCGGTGTGGGAGGCGTTGAAGGCGTCCACGACGTCCTTGGAGCCCTTGGCCCAGCCCCAGAAGGTGATGGTCACGGGCCCGTTCGGCTTGCTTGCGGTGTCGTCACCGCCCCCGCCGCAGGCCGTGAGGACGGCCAGGGCGGTGGCGGTGCCGGCTATGACGCGGGACGTTCTGCTCCAAGTACGGGTCACGGCACGGCTCCTGAGGGCGGGCGGCTGGAGGTTGTGGCCGTGATCCTGTGACCGTTCATGACCGAAGTCAAGAGCGAAAGATTGATTGATCGAAAAAAGATCAAACCGAAGGTGTCGTGCCCGCCCCGCCGTCCGCCCCGCACGAGGCCCGCACCCGCAGCCACGGCAGCAGGCTCAGATGCCGCCGCGCGGCCTCCTCCCCGGCCCCCTCGGTGAGCCGCTCCACGAGCAGCTCCGCGGCGTGCCGCCCCACCTGCCGCTTCGGCGGCGCGACCGCCGTCAGCGGGGTGTCGGCGAGGGCGGCGACCTCGTCGTCGTACGCGATCAGGGCCAGGTCCTGCGGCACCCGCACGCCCAGCTCGGCCAGACGCTGCACGATCTCGATCGCGTCCACGTCGTTGTGGACCAGGGCCGCGCTCGCCAGGCCCGAACCGACGGCCTCGTGCAGCGCCCGCACCGCCCGCTCGAAGCCCTCCGGGTCCGCCTCGGCCGGTACGGAGTCGATGACCGGGCGCGGCTCCGCCAGGCCCAGCGTCCCCAGCGCCTCGGCGTAGCCCGCGCGCACCGCGAGCGCGGTCGGGGAGTCCCGGCGGGCCACGAGCAGCGGGGTCGCGTGGCCGAGCGAGAGCAGGTGGCGCAGGGCGAGCAGCACGCCGTGGGCATGGTCGGAGGAGACCCGGTCCAGGCCGTCGAGCGGACTGCCGGGCTCGGCACGGCGCTCCAGGAGCACGGCCGGCACGGGCAGTTCGGCCAGCCAGCCGCCGTACGCGAGCCGGTCCTCGGGCCCCCGCCAGCCGGGCGCGACGAGGACGCCCTCGGCGCCCGCCGCGAGGAGCCCCTCGGTGCGGGCGCGGTCCTCCTCCGGCCGGTAGTCGGAGATCCGCAGCACGAGCCGCGCCCCGGCGCGGGCCGCCGCCTCGTGCGCCCCCCGGATGACCTCGGCGAAGTAGTACGTGGCGGAGGGGGCGAGCAGCCCGAGGACCAGGCCCTCGCCGGGGCGTCCGCCGCCGGGGGCGGCCCCTCGCCGGGGCCAGGAGACCTGGCCGTGCACCCGGTCGAGCAGGCCCCGGCCGGCCAGGACCTCGACGTCGCGGCGGGCGGTGACGGGGGAGACCCCGAGGCGTTCGGCCAGTTCGGAGACGCGGGCGGTGCCGCGCTCGCGCACCAGGGCCAGCAGTCGGTCGTGTCGTTCGGCAGCACTCTCGCGCACGGCGCGGTTCCCCCTCGCGGTGGTGGTGGTCCGTCGGCCCCAGCGGTCCGTGGACTCCGGTGGTCCGTCGACCCCGGTGGTCCCTGGACTCCGGTGGTGCGTCGGCTCCGGCGGTCCGTGACCCCGGGGTGGGTCACCCTAACCCAGAAATGATCGAACGACGGGAGTTTCGATCATTCGCTCCGATTCCCTTGACGTTCGATCGGAGTCTGTTCAGGATTCCCGGCGACGCAGAGGTCGTCGCAGGGAGCCCCAGGGAGCATCATGCCCACGCCGCCCGAGAACCGTGAGCTCAGCCCGTACACCGGCTGGACCCGTGCCCACTGGGAGGCCGCGGCCGACCGACTCCTCCTGGACGTCCGCCCGTTCGCCTCCCCCCGGGGCGGCCTCGTCGACCTCCCCGGCCCCCGCCCCAGCTGGTCCGGACCCCGCTCCGACGGCCTGGAGGGCTGGGCCCGCACCTTCCTCCTCGCCGCCCTCCGCGTCGCGGGCGCCCACGGCGAGGACCCGCGCGGCCACCTCGACCGGTACGCCGCGGGACTCGCCGCCGGCACCGAGAAGCCGGGCCGGGACGACCAGGACTCCTGGCCCCTGATGGCCGGCACCCGCCAGGCGATCGTCGAGTCCGCCTCGATCGCCCTCGGCCTCCGCCTCACCCGCCCCTGGCTCTGGGACCGCCTCGACGACCACGTCCGGCAGCGGACCGCCGACTGGCTCCTCCCCGCCCTCGGACCGTCCCCCGTCGACAACAACTGGTGGCTCTTCGGCCTCACCGTCGCCGGCTTCCTCCAGGACGCCGGCGTCGAGACCGACCGCGCCGCCGCCACGATCGACCGCTCCCTCGCCCGCGTCGAGGACTGGTACCTCGGCGACGGCTGGTACAGCGACGGCGACAACCGCGCCTTCGACCACTACAACGCCTGGGCCCTGCACTTCTACCCCGCCCTCCACGCCCACCTCGCCGGCGACCGCGAGCTCCTCGACCGGTACGGCCCCCGGCTGCGGGCCCATCTCGACGCGTACGTCCACCTCTTCGACGCGAACGGCGCCCCCGTCCCGTACGGACGGTCCCTGATCTACCGCTTCGCCGCGGCCGCCGCCCCCTGGCTCGGCACCCTCACCGGCCACACCCCGCTCACCCCCGGCGCCACCCGCCGCCTCGCCTCCGGCACCCTGCGGTACTTCCTCGACCGCGGCGAGGGGCGCGGCGCCACCGACGAACGCGGGCTCCTCACCCTCGGCTGGCACGGCCCGTACCCGCCGCTCGTCCAGGAGTACTCGGGCCCCGGCTCCCCCTACTGGGCGTCCAAGGGCTTCCTCGGCCTCCTCCTGCCCGCCGACCACCCCGCCTGGACCGACCCCGAGGAACCCCTGCCCGCCGAACGCGCCGATACGGTCCGCGCCTTCGCCCCCGCCGGGCTGCTCGTCCAGACCACCGCCGCCGACGGGCTCGTACGCCTCCACAACCACGGCAGCAACCACGTCCACAGCGCGCCCGGCGAGGAGGACGACCCCGGCTACGCCCGCCACGCCTACTCCACCCGTACGGGGCCCACCACCGCCCCCGCCCCCGCCGACAACCACTTCGCCCTGATCCCCTACGGGAAGGCCACCACCCGCGGCCCCGCCGTCCCGGCCGGCACTGGCCCCGACCGGGCCGTCTCCCTCCACCACCCGCTGCCCGGCGTCCGGGTCCTCTCCGCGACCCTCGTCCACGGCCGTGCCGAGCTCCGCGCCCACCTCGTCCTCGGAGCCCCGGAGGGGACCCCCGTACGGCAGACAGGCTGGGCCGTCACCCCCGACGGCCCGCACGCCCAGCTCCACCCGGTCCACGGCTACCGGCCCGGCGCCACGGAACTCCCCACCGGGGAGACCCTCCAGGGCCCCGGCAGCCGCACCCTCGCCCTGCACGGCACCACGAGCGGCCCGGCCTCGCTCTTCGTCGCCCTCGCCTCCCTCACCGCCGAACCCGACCCCGCCCCCGTCTCCGACCTCGCGAACGTCCGGGTCGACGGACACCTGTTGACCGTGACCTGGCAGAACGGCACCACCGCACACCTCGCACTCGAAGCCCCCGATTCGGAGGATCAGTGACCCAGCGCCGTACCCGCACCGCCCTCGCCGCCGCCCTCGCGCTCCCCCTGCTCGCGGCCGTCCCCGCCCAGGCCGCACCCCCGCCCGGTGACCGCCACCACGTCGACTGCTCCGCGAGCGGAGCGGGCGACGGCACCGTCCAGCACCCCTGGACCACCCTCGCCGAGGCCAACGCCCACCCCTACGGGCCCGGCGACCGGCTCCTGTTCAAGCGCGGCACCACCTGCACCGGCACCCTCGCCCCCCGGGGCTCCGGCTCCGCCGCGCACCCCTTCACCATCGCCGACTACGGCGACGCGGCCGGCCGCGCGGTCATCGACGGCGACGGCGCCCACGATGCCGTACTCCTCGCCAACAGCCGGTACCTGCGCCTCACCCGCCTGGAGATCGCCAACGCGGCCTCCCCCGGCACCGAGCGCAACGGCGTCCGGCTCCGCCTCGCCGACTTCGGCGCCGCGCCGGGCATCACCCTCGACCACCTGTCGATCCACGACGTGCGCGGCGGCGACTTCAAGACCCTCACCGGCTCCAGCGCGATCCACGTCGCGGTCGAGGGGACGACCGTCCCCAGCTGGTACGACGGCCTGGAGATCCACCACAACGACATCCGGGACGTCGACCGGGAAGGCATCTACTTCAAGTCGCGCTTCTCCAAGCGCGACCTGGTCGGCAACCAGCAGGACCCGAACGCCTACCCCGGAGCCTGGACGCCCAGCCTGAACGTCCGGATCCACCACAACACCCTGACCTCGCTCGCCGGCGACGGCATCAAGATCGACACGACCAGCGGGGCCCGCGTCGACCACAACCGGCTCGACGGCTTCCAGCTCCGCTCCCAGGCCGCCAACGCCGGCATCTGGACCTTCAACACCGACGACACCGTCGTCGAGTACAACGAGGTCTCCGGCGGCGGCAACACCAAGGACGGCATGTCCTTCGACGCCGACGGCGCCTCCCGGGGCACCGTCTTCCAGTACAACCACAGCCACGACAACGCCGGCGGCTTCCTGCTGATCTGCCCCTACAGCGGTGCCAAGACCCTCGGCACGGTGGTCCGTTACAACCTCAGCGTCGACGACGGCGCCCGGCTGGTCCAGAACTGCTGGGGCCCCATCCTCGACACGCGGATCTACAACAACACGTTCGTGAACCGGAAGGTCCGGCCCGGACACCTCGTCCAGGACGACGCCGGCAGCCCCGCCACCACCCGGCACGAGCTGTCGATCCGCAACAACGTCTTCGTGAACGAGGGCGCGAGCGGCGGCTACGCCTTCAAGAACCCCACGCCCGGGCTCTCCTTCTCGCACAACCTCTTCCACGGCATCGCCATGACCCGGCCCAACCCCGGCGGCGTCGACGCCGATCCGCTGCTCCTGCCCGACCTCCGTCTCGCCGCCGGCTCCCCGGCCCTGTCCGCCGGAACGCCCGTCGCGGACAACGGCGGCAGGGACTGGTTCGGCAACGCCGTGTCGGCGACGGAGGCCCCGAACATCGGGGCGTACGAGGGACCGGGCCTGTAGCGAGCGCCACCGCGGGTGGCGAGTTCTACTGCGGCCCGTACTTGCGGCCCGCCTTCGACGACACCCCGCCGAGCAGGCCGCGCGGCGCCAGCTTCACCACACCCATGAGGGCCTTGTAGCGGGGGTCCGGGATCGACAGCGTCTTCCCCCGCTCCAGGTCGGTGAGCGCCGCCGCCACCAGCTTGTCCGCGTCGAGCCACATCCAGCCCGGGATGTTGTCCGTGCCCATCCCGGCCCGCTCGTGGAACTCGGTCCGCACGAAGCCGGGGCAGAGCGCCATCAGCCGCACTCCGCTGCCCGCGAGGTCCCGCGCCGCGCCCTGCGTGAACTGCACGACCCAGGCCTTCGAGGCGCCGTAGGTGCCGCGGGGCACGAAGGCCGCCACCGAGGCGACGTTCACCACGGCGCCCCGGCGGCGGTCCTTCATCGAGGCGGCGGCCGCCGAGGTCAGCCGCAGCACCGCCTCGCAGTGCACCGTCAGCATCTTCAGCTCGTCGGCCATGGAGACCTCGAGGAAGCGGCCCCTGTTGCCGAAGCCGGCGTTGTTCACCAGTACGTCCACCGGCTGCTTCCGGTCCGAGAGCCGGGCCTCGACGGCGGCGATCCCGTCCTCCTCGGAGAGGTCCGCCGCGAGCACCTCGGCCTCGACGCCGTGCCGGTCGTGCAGTTCGGTCGCCTGCTCCCGGAGCCGCTTCACGTCCCTGGCCACGAGCACGACGTCATGGCCGTCCGCCGCCAATCTCCGTGCGAAAGCGGCCCCGATGCCCGCGGTGGAGCCCGTAATCAGTGCAGTCGTCATACGGGCAACCTAGTGCCTGTCCTCCGGGCCGGCCCGGGCCCGCCGGGCCCCCGCTCGCGCGGCTACGCCGTGGCGTACTTCTCCGTGTACCGGCGGGCGAGCGCGAGGAGCCCGGACTCCATCCACTCGGCGGCGGCCAACGTGGAGGGCAGCAGGGCGCGTTCGGTGGTCGCGGCGCGGTGCAGGAGCGCCACCGTGACGGCGTGGTCCGGCCGGTGCAGCACCGTGATCGGGTCGCCGGCCCGCACCTCGCCCGGCACGATCACCCGCAGCAGCGCGCCGGGGCCGGCCTCCGACTGCGTGAACCGCTTCACCCAGCCCTTCTCGTCGAGGAAGCCCGCGAAGGTGCGGCACGGGATGCGGCCGCCGGTCACCTCCAGGACCACCTCCTCGCCGATCCGCCACCGCTCGCCGATCAGGGCCCCGTTCACGTCGAGGCCGCGGGTGGTGAGGTTCTCGCCGAAGGAGCCGTTGGCCAGTTCGCGGCCGAGTTCCCGCTCCCACAGGTCCATGTCCTCCCGGGCGAAGGCGTACGCCGCCCGGTCGTCGCCGCCGTGGAAGCGCAGGTCGCAGACCGCGTCCCCGGCGACCCCGCTCGCACCGACGCCGGGCGCCCCCGGTGCCTCGATCCGTACGGGCCCCTCCACCGGACGCTTGTCGATGCCCGTCATCCCCGAGGCGGCGTCCGTGTACTCCACGGACCTGGCGCGGCCCACATTCACACTCAGCAAGGTCATGCGGGCACTGTAAGGGCGATGATCTCAAAGGCGTCCGTGAGAACAGGCTTCTTCACCCAAGAGCCGCTTATGCTGGACGCATGATCGAGGCCCGCCACCTCCGCGTCCTGCGCGCCGTCGCCGCCACCGGCTCCTTCTCGGCCGCCGCGCGCGAACTCGGCTGCACCCAGCCCGCCGTCAGCCAGCAGATGAAGGCCCTCGAAGCCTCCGCCGGCACGCCGCTGCTGATCCGCACCGGACGCGAGATGCGCCTCACCCAGGCCGGCGAGGTCCTGGTCCGCCACGCCTCCGGCATCCTCGCCGGGCTCACCGCCGCCGAGGAGGAGGTCGCCGCCATCGCCGGGCTCCGGGCGGGCCGGGTCCGCCTGGTCTCCTTCCCGAGCGGCAGCTCCACCCTCGTGCCCACCGCGCTCGCCGCGCTGCGGGCCGCGCACCCCGGCACCCGGGTCTCCCTCGTCGAGGCCGAACCGCCGCGCTCGATCGAGATGCTCCGCGAGGGCGACTGCGACATCGCCCTGGCGTTCCGGTACGGGGGCGGGCAGGCCGAGTGGGACGACCTGGTGGTCCGTCCGCTCCTCGCCGACCGGCTCGTCGGCCTGGTGCCCGAGGGGCACCGGCTCGCCGGCGCCGAGGCGGTCGGCATCGCGGAGCTCGCGGACGAGTCCTGGATCGCGGGCTGCCCCCGCTGCCGCCGCCAGCTCGTGGACGTCTGCGAGGACGCGGGCTTCATCCCGCGCATCGACTTCGCCACCGACGACTACCCGGCCGTGGTGGGCCTGGTCGGCGCCGGTCTGGGCGTGGCCGTCCTGCCGGAGCTGGCCATCGAGTCCGTACGGCCCAAGGGCGCGCGGACCGTGGCCGTCGAGCCGGCCGTGGAGCGGGAGATCGTGGCCCTGACGCTGCCGGACCTCGCGCAGGTCCCGGCCGTCGCCGCCACGCTCGACGAACTGATGCACGCCGCCAAGCGCGCGTAGCCGGGTCGGACCGGGGCGAGCCGGTCCGTGCCGCCACGCGGGCGCGGCCGAGTCACGGCGTACGCGGGCGCGTGGATCCCTTCATCGTCCCACTGGCGCTCGGCGCAATAGAGAAACGTTCCTTCACATACGTTCCCCGAGCGATGTCATGGATGTCGCGGACGCGCCGGACGTGGCCGACGCGGAGGCCGGCGCCGTCGCGATCAGGCGATTGCGCGCGCGTCCCATGAGTTCTTCGCGTTCGTCCTCGGTGAGGCCGCCCCAGACGCCGTAGGGCTCCCGCACGGCGAGTGCGTGTGCCGCGCACTCCGCGCGCACCGGGCACCGCATGCAGACCTCTTTCGCCGAGTTCTCACGCGCACTCCGTGCCGCGCCGCGCTCTCCCTCGGGGTGGAAGAACAGGGAGCTGTCGACCCCGCGGCAGGCCGCGAGGAGTTGCCAGTCCCACAGATCGGCGTTGGGTCCGGGAAGGCGGGAGAAATCTGCCATTGCGCTTGTCCCCTTGAAACCGTGTCGAACGGATAGGTGGGCGGGTGGATGGCTGATGGCCGGGGTTCCTCGTCTTCCCCGACAGGTCCGGGCGATACACCTACTGTCGAAGTAGATGTAAATATGACTCATTGCGAATCTAGTCACAGACACCGCGAAAAGGGAAGAAAACCCGCCAAATGGGGCAGACCTTGCGATGTTTGGGCGAACGGGCCGCGCCGCTCTCCTCCGCGCACGCCCCCTCACGTAGAGTGCCGAAGACGCCGTCCGACCCGTAACTCTTTCGAGTGACCGTCGTTGAGAGTGCGGAGGCGGTTGAAGGAACAAGCGATCGGGCAAATGTCCGAGAGCGTCAACCGCACAGGTGACGATACGTACAGCCCTGGAGGCTCAAGGTGACGCGCAACAGCTGCGAGAGCCACGGAGGTCAGGCATGACATCCGTCCTCGTCTGCGACGACTCCCCGCTTGCCCGAGAGGCGCTCCGCCGCGCGGTCGCGACCGTGCCCGGCGTCGAGCGCGTGACCACCGCGGCCAACGGCGAGGAAGTCCTCCGCCGCTGGGGCGCGGACCGCTCGGACCTGATTCTGATGGACGTGCGCATGCCCGGCCTGGGCGGCGTGGAGACCGTCCGCCGGCTGCTCTCCGCGGACCCCGGCGCCCGCATCATCATGCTCACGGTCGCCGAGGACCTCGACGGCGTCGCGCTCGCCGTCGCCGCGGGCGCCCGCGGCTATCTGCACAAGGACGCCTCGCGCGCCGAACTGCGGGCCACGGTCACGCAGGCGCTCGCCGACCCGACCTGGCGGCTCGCCCCCCGCCGCCTCCGTTCGGCCGAGATGGGCGCCGCGCCCACCCTCACCGCGCGCGAGATCCAGGTCCTCGAAGGCATGAGCCACGGCCGGTCCAACGCGGAGATCGGGCGCGAGCTCTTCCTCTCCGAGGACACGGTCAAGACGCACGCCCGGCGCCTCTTCAAGAAGCTCGGCGCCTCCGACCGGGCGCATGCCGTCGCGCTCGGATTCCGCTGGGGCCTGGTCCGCTGAATCGCAGGTCACCTGCCGTCTCCCCGTCCTCGCCCGCGTCCGTCGTGGGGTGGACGGGGTGGGCTTGTGTCACTTCCCCGCGGGATGCCGCATCCTTGAGATGTGGAGTTCCTCGGGGACGAGTCGATCGAGCGGGAGGGGAGGGCGCGGGAGATGAGTGCCGGCGCACCTGCTCATAACGCTTCGGTGCACAACTACGGACGCGGTGCCGCGAACCGGGAGGCGTCGGGGCACCATGGAGCGATGCGCGACGACGAGACCGTGGGTTCCCCCATGCCTGCCGGGCAGGGGGAGATCGGCGCGCTCGTGCACCGCGCGGTCGACGGCGACGCGCAGGCCACCCACGACCTGCTGGCGCGCGTCCATCCGCTCGCCCTGCGGTACTGCCGCACCCGCCTCAACCGGCTGCCGGGCGACGCCCGGCACTTCGTCGAGGACCTCGCCCAGGAGGTCTGCGTCGCCGTCCTGATGGCGCTGCCGCGCTACAAGGACACGGGCAGGCCCTTCGAGGCCTTCGTCTTCGCCATCGCCGGACACAAGGTCGCCGACCTCCAGCGGGCCGCCATGCGGCACCCGGGGTCCACCGCCGTGCCCTCCGACGAGATGCCCGAGCGGCCCGACGACTCCCTCGGCCCCGAGGAGCGGGCCCTGCTCAGCGACGACGCCGAGTGGGCCAAGAAGCTGCTCGCCAACCTCCCGGAGAACCAGCGCGAACTGCTCGTGCTGCGGGTCGCGGTCGGGCTGACCGCCGAGGAGACCGGCCAGATGCTCGGCATGTCCCCGGGCGCCGTCCGGGTCGCGCAGCACCGCGCCCTCAGCCGGCTGCGCGCGCTCGCCGAGCAGTGAGCCCGGTGCCCGCCGGGCGCCGCCCGGCCGCACTGGCCGAGCAGTAAGCCTTGCCGGGCGCGGTCATCCCTTTCGTACACGTGCGAACGTCCAAAGCTGCCCGCTGATCTTGATCGTGGAATGAGACACCGCTCCAGGCCGTTAGCATGGACATCCCGCACCGATCAAGGCCATTTGGGAAGGTGTCATGACTGCCAACGTCGACGGAGTGCCCGAGAAATTCGCGACACTCGGGCTGACCTACGACGACGTGCTGCTGCTGCCCGGCGCGTCCGACATGGCGCCCGACCAGATCGACACCGCCTCGTACATCTCGAAGAACGTGCGGGTGAACATCCCGCTGCTCTCCGCCGCGATGGACAAGGTCACCGAGTCCCGCATGGCGATCGCCATGGCGCGGCAGGGCGGTGTCGGTGTGCTGCACCGCAACCTCTCCATCGCCGACCAGGCCAACCAGGTCGACCTGGTGAAGCGGTCCGAGTCCGGGATGGTCACCGACCCGATCACGGTCCACCCCGACGCCACGCTCGCCGAGGCCGACGCGATCTGCGCCAAGTTCCGCATCAGCGGCGTCCCCGTGACCGACCCGGCCGGCAAGCTCCTGGGCATCGTCACCAACCGCGACATGGCCTTCGAGTCGGACCGCGAGCGCCGGGTGCGCGAGGTCATGACCCCGATGCCGCTGGTCACCGGCAAGGTCGGCATCTCCGGCGTGGACGCCATGGAGCTGCTGCGCCGCCACAAGATCGAGAAGCTGCCGCTGGTCGACGAGGCGGGCATCCTCAAGGGCCTCATCACGGTCAAGGACTTCGTCAAGGCCGAGAAGTACCCGAACGCCGCCAAGGACAAGGAAGGCCGGCTGATCGTCGGTGCCGCCGTCGGCGTCGCCGGTGACGCGTACGAGCGCGCCCAGGCCCTGATCGAGGCGGGCGTCGACTTCATCGTCGTCGACACCGCGCACGGCCACTCCCGCCTGGTCGGCGACATGGTCGCCAAGATCAAGTCGAACTTCTCGGTCGACGTCATCGGCGGAAACGTCGCCACCCGCGACGGCGCCCAGGCGCTGATCGACGCCGGTGTCGACGGCATCAAGGTCGGTGTCGGCCCGGGCTCCATCTGCACCACCCGTGTGGTCGCCGGCATCGGCGTCCCGCAGGTCACCGCGATCTACGAGGCCTCCCTCGCCGCCAAGGCGGCCGGCGTCCCGGTCATCGGCGACGGCGGTCTGCAGTACTCCGGCGACATCGCGAAGGCCCTCGTCGCCGGCGCCGACACGGTGATGCTCGGCTCGCTGCTCGCGGGCTGCGAGGAGTCCCCGGGCGAGCTGCTCTTCATCAACGGCAAGCAGTTCAAGTCGTACCGCGGCATGGGCTCGCTCGGCGCCATGCAGTCCCGCGGCGAGCAGCGCTCCTTCTCCAAGGACCGCTACTTCCAGGAGGGCGTCGCCTCCGACGAGAAGCTCGTGCCCGAGGGCATCGAGGGCCAGGTGCCCTACCGCGGCCCGCTCGCGGCCGTCGTCCACCAGCTGGTGGGCGGTCTGCGCCAGTCGATGTTCTACGTCGGCGGACGCACGGTGCCGGAGCTCCAGGCGAACGGCCGCTTCGTCCGGATCACCTCGGCGGGCCTCAAGGAGAGCCACCCGCACGACATCCAGATGACGGTCGAGGCGCCGAACTACAGCAGGAAGTAACACAGCGCGACGCGTGGGGGCGGTTCCGGCATGTGGCCGGAGCCGCCCCTCACGCTTGTGTCGGGGATACTGGTAGGCGCAGACGTAGAGGGAAAGGCCACACATCGTGACTGAGATCGAGATCGGGCGCGGCAAGCGCGGCCGCAGGGCGTACGCGTTCGACGACATCGCCGTCGTGCCGAGCCGGCGCACCCGGGACCCGAAGGAGGTCTCGATCGCCTGGCAGATCGACGCCTACCGCTTCGAGCTGCCGTTCCTGGCCGCCCCGATGGACTCGGTCGTCTCGCCGCAGACCGCCATCCGCATCGGCGAGATGGGCGGCCTGGGCGTGCTGAACCTGGAGGGTCTCTGGACCCGGTACGAGGACCCGCAGCCGCTCCTCGACGAGATCGCCGAGCTGGACGAGGCGACCGCGACCCGCCGCCTCCAGGAGATCTACGCCGCGCCGATCAAGGAGGAGCTGATCGGGCAGCGCATCAAGGAGGTGCGCGACTCCGGTGTCGTCACCGCCGCCGCGCTCTCCCCGCAGCGCACCGCGCAGTTCTCCAAGGCCGTCGTCGACGCCGGCGTGGACATCTTCGTCATCCGCGGCACGACGGTCTCCGCCGAGCACGTCTCGGGCGCGGCCGAGCCGCTGAACCTGAAGCAGTTCATCTACGAGCTGGACGTCCCGGTCATCGTCGGCGGCTGCGCCACGTACACCGCGGCCCTGCACCTGATGCGCACCGGCGCGGCCGGCGTCCTGGTCGGCTTCGGCGGCGGCGCCGCGCACACCACCCGCAACGTCCTGGGCATCCAGGTCCCGATGGCGACCGCGGTCGCCGACGTGGCCGCGGCCCGCCGCGACTACATGGACGAGTCCGGCGGCCGGTACGTGCACGTCATCGCCGACGGCGGCGTGGGCTGGTCCGGCGACCTGCCGAAGGCGATCGCCTGCGGCGCCGACGCCGTGATGATCGGCTCCCCGCTGGCCCGTGCCACGGACGCGCCCGGCAAGGGCCACCACTGGGGCATGGAGGCCGTCCACGAGGACGTGCCGCGCGGCAAGCTGGTCGACCTGGGCATCGTCGGCACCACCGAGGAGATCCTCGCGGGCCCGTCGCACACCCCGGACGGCTCGATGAACTTCTTCGGCGCCCTGCGCCGCGCGATGGCCACCACGGGCTACAGCGAGCTCAAGGAGTTCCAGCGCGTCGAGGTCACGGTCGCGGACGCCCAGCACAAGCGCTGATCTTCCGTACGTACGCGGAGGGGCCCCGCACCGGGTGGTGCGGGGCCCCTCCGCGTACGGCTGCGCGGTCCTCGGCGTACGGCTACGCGGCGGCCTTCTTGGCGCCGGAGAACGCGGCGAACGCGGCGAGGCCGAAGAACAGGAAGGTGAGCGGGTCGAGGTCTTCCTTCCACGCCGCCGTGAGGACGTCGAAGTGGTCGAAGAAGATCGTGGTGGCGGAGACGCTCAGCTCCTTGCCGCCGATGATCGCGAGGGCGATCAGCTGGCCGAGGTACACGGCGCCGAGCGAGAACACGGCACCGACCACGGGGAGGGCGGGGTTGCGGCCGCCGGCCTTGCCGGCCGCGAAGCCGGTGACGAAGCCGACGCCCACGGCAGCCCAGCCGATCTCCCGCTCGATGCCACCGGCGATGCCGCCGTAGGCACCGGCGGCGACGAGCGCCGCGACCAGGGCGGCCACCAGACCGAGCCCCACGTTCTCGCGCGCGGGGGCGGGCGGCGGGGAGGCCGGGTACGGGCTGGGCGCGGCGCCCTCGGCGAACGGGTTGCCGGGCGGTGGAACGGGCTGAGACATGCGGTGATCCCCCCAGGGAACAGAGAAGTGCGGTCGGCGTGAACGGCGTCAGCCGAGGAGCGCCGCGGTCAGCGGCGCGAGGATCATCCCGAACCCGATCAGGGCCGTTGCCCCGCCGACCACGCGGAAGCCGGTGGCGGTGAGGATCCGGTCGTGCGGGCCGAGGTGCCCGGCGGCCTGGGCGCGCAGGTCGAGGTTGCGCAGGTGCCACCGTTCCAGCCGGACGGCGGAGTCCCTCACGTTGAGCGCGACCCAGAGGCCGCAGACTCCTCCGGTCAGGAAGAACGTGAGGAGCAGGAGGATGATGCCGAACATGAAGGGGCCCCCGGGACGGTGCGCGCGTGGAACGGTGCGCGCTGAGGTCCCGGAGGCTAGCAGCTGTACATGACAACGGCACAGGGATTTCCGCCGGGCCGCCCTCAGAGGCGGTGGGCCGCTCCGGCGGGGGTGGCGCCCCGCGTGTCCAGGAGGAGCTGCGCCTTCACCGAGAGGCCCTGGAGGTCGTACGTGCGGTGGTGCTGGAGGAGGACCGTCAGGTCGGCGTGGGCGGCGGCCTCGTAGAGGGAGTCCGCGCGGGGGACGGGCAGGTCGCGGACGCGCCAGTCGGGGACGTGGGGGTCGTGGTAGCTGACGGCCGCGCCCAGGTCCATGAGGCGGCGGGCGATCTCGTCGGCGGGGGAGCCCTGCCGGTCGGGGAGGTCGGGCTTGTACGTGATGCCGAGGAGCAGGATCCGGGCGCCGCGGGCCGACTTGCCGTGCTCGTTGAGGAGGGTGGCGGCGCGCTGGACGACGTACTGGGGCATCCGTTCGTTGACCTGGCCGGCGAGTTCGACGAGACGGAGCGGGCGGTGGGCACCGACCGTGTCGACGGGGACGCCGTGGCCGCCGACGCCGGGTCCGGGGCGGAAGGCCTGGAAGCCGAAGGGCTTGGTCTCGGCGCAGCGGATGACGTCCCACAGGTCGACGCCGAGTTCGTGGCAGAGGACCGCCATCTCGTTGACGAGGGCGATGTTGACGTGCCGGAAGTTGGTCTCCAGGAGCTTGACCGTCTCCGCCTCGCGGGGGCCACGCGCGCGTACCACCTTGTCGGTGAGCCGGCCGTAGAAGGCGGCCGCGGACTCGGTGCAGGCCGGGGTGAGGCCGCCGATGACCTTGGGGGTGCCGGCGTAGCCGCGGGTGCGGCTGCCGGGGTCGAGGCGGCCGGGGGAGTACGCGAGGTGGAAGTCGCGTCCGGCGCGCAGGCCGGAGCCCGCCTCCAGGGTCTCGCGGAGGAGGCCCTCGGTGGTGCCCGGGGGAACCGGGGACTCCAGCAGGACGGTGGTGTGCGGGCGCAGCCGGGCGGCGAGCGCGCGGGCGGCGTCGGTGACGGCGGTGAGGTCGAGGGTCCGGTCGGGGCCGAGGGGGGTGGGGGCGCAGAGGACGGCGGTGCGCACCCGGCCGAGTTCGGCGGGGTCGGTGGTCGGCCGGAAGCTTCCCGAGAGCATCCGGCGGATCTCGGGGGCGGTGAGGGAGCCGTCGACCGGGGAGCGGCCCGCGGCGAGTTCGGCGGCGGGGCGGGGGTCGGTGTCGTAGCCGATGGTGTCGATGCCTGCGGCGGTGGCGGCCTGGGCCAGGGGGAGTCCGTGGTGGCCGAGGCCGATGACGGCGAGGTCAGCGGGCATGGGGGTGGGCCGTCCTTTCCAGTAGCCGGAGGGGACGCGAGGCGCAAGCCCGGTGGCCAGAACGGGTCGAGCGCAATGTCAGACTAGGCGTAAATATGACCGATCTGCGGCATTGTGGAGCCGAAGATCGCCGAGTGTTATCCACAGGTCGGCGGCGAGGCGGTGGCTGAAGTCGCGGGAGCGGGCCAGAATCGAGCTGTGAGCCGGACCACACGGGCCCGGTTCACGGCTTGCGCACGACGGGCCGGTTCACGGTTCGTGTGCGACGGGCCCGGTTCACGGCCCGTGCGCGTCCCGCCCACCGAAAGGGGCGGCGGCGCACGGAGCCCGTGCGGGACAGACGGGGGACGACGGGAGGCAGCAGCGTGAGGACAGCGACACTGGGACCCGCCGAGCGCGCCGAGGCGCTCGCGGCCATGGCCGAGCGAGAGCTGGACGTACTGGTCGTCGGCGCCGGAGTGGTCGGCGCCGGGACCGCCCTCGACGCCGCCACCAGAGGGCTCTCCACCGGCATCGTGGAGGCCCGCGACTGGGCCTCCGGCACCTCCAGCAGGTCCAGCAAGCTCATCCACGGCGGCCTGCGCTACCTGGAGATGCTGGACTTCGCCCTGGTGCGGGAGGCGCTCAAGGAGCGCGGACTGCTCCTGGAGCGGCTCGCCCCCCACCTGGTGAAGCCGGTCCCCTTCCTCTACCCCCTCCGGCACAGGGGCTGGGAGCGGTTCTACGCCGGCTCGGGAGTCGCGCTGTACGACGCGATGTCGCTCTCCTCCGGCCACGGCCGCGGGCTCCCCGCCCACCGGCACCTCTCCCGCCGGGGCGCCCTGCGCGTCGCGCCCTGCCTGAAGAAGGACGCCCTGGTCGGCGCCCTGCAGTACTACGACGCCCAGATGGACGACGCCCGCTTCGTCACCACCCTCGTGCGCACCGCCGCCTCCTACGGCGCCAAGGCCGCCAGCCGGGCCCGCGTCACCGGCTTCCTCCGCGAGGGCGAGCGGGTCGTCGGCGCGCGCGTCCAGGACGTGGAGGCCGGGATCGCGTACGAGATCCGGGCCAAGCAGATCGTCAACGCCACCGGCGTGTGGACGGACGACACCCAGGCCCTCATCGGGGAGCGCGGCCAGTTCCACGTCCGCGCCTCCAAGGGCATCCACCTCGTCGTGCCCAAGGACCGCATCCACTCCACCACCGGACTGATCCTGCGCACCGAGAAGTCCGTGCTCTTCGTCATCCCCTGGGGGCGCCACTGGATCGTCGGCACCACCGACACCGACTGGGACCTCGACAAGGCGCACCCCGCCGCCTCCAGCGCCGACATCGACTACCTCCTGGAGCATGTGAACACCGTGCTCGCCACCCCCCTCACCCGGGACGACGTCCAGGGCGTCTACGCCGGCCTGCGCCCCCTCCTCGCCGGCGAGTCCGACGCCACCAGCAAGCTCTCCCGCGAGCACACCGTCGCCCATCCGGTCCCCGGCCTCGTGGTCGTCGCCGGCGGCAAGTACACGACGTACCGCGTGATGGCGAAGGACGCCGTCGACGAGGCGGTGCACGGCCTCGGCCCCGGGGCATCCCCTGCGCGAAGCGCTTGGGGAAGGGTCGCCCCCTGCGTCACCGAGGACACCCCGCTCCTCGGCGCCGAGGGCTACCGCGCCCTGTGGAACGCGCGGGCGAGGATCGCCGCGAGGACCGGGCTGCACGTCGTCAGGATCGAGCATCTCCTCAACCGCTACGGCTCCCTGACGGAGGAGGTCCTCGACCTCGTCGAGGCCGACCCGAGCCTCGGCGAACCGCTCGCGGCGGCCGAGGACTACCTGCGCGCCGAGATCGTCTACGCCGCCTCGCACGAGGGCGCGCGCCACCTCGACGACGTCCTCACCCGGCGGACCAGGATCTCCATCGAGACCTTCGACCGGGGCACGCTCAGCGCCCGCGAGTGCGCGGAACTGATGGCTCCGGTGCTCGGATGGGACGAGCGCCAGATCGAGAAGGAGGTCGAGCACTACGAGAAGCGGGTGGAGGCGGAGCGGGAGTCGCAGCGGCAGCCCGACGACCTGACCGCGGACGCCGCACGGCTCGGAGCGCCGGACATCGTGCCCATCTGACAGGGCGTCCGGGGGGTCCGCGTCCGGCGGGAACCTCGGGGGCGCGCGGAGGCGTCGTATCCCGGAGTGCGGACCCGGGGGCGTCACCCGCCCCGAGGTGAGAGACAATGGCCTCTCTTCCAGGGCGGGTTACCGCATCGCGCGGGAAGCGGCAGACGCGGCGCAGATCAGGGATCGCAGAGGGGACGCATGTCGGAGGCGGAGCAGTCGCGGGACAGGGCGAGGGACCCCAGGCGGGACGCCGCCGCGGGGGCCGCGACCGACGGCGACCGAGGAGCGGTTCCGGCCGCGCGTGAATCGGCGCGAGACGCGAAGGACGCGCAGGTCAGCCGGGGTGTGCAGGGTTCGGAGGACGGGCGGGAGGCGGGCCAGGGCGTCGAGGACGCGAAGCCCGCGGAGCCCGTCGGACCGGTGGGATCCGTGGAGTCCGCGAAGTCCCCGGAGGCTGCGGAGCCCGGGCGGGACGCCGCGGTTCCGGAGTCCGTGAAGTCCCGGAAGTCCGTGGAGTTCGCGAAGGCCGCGGAGTCCGCGAAGTCCGTCGAGTCCGTGAAGTCCGCGGAGTCCGTGAAGTCCGCGCCGGGCGCTGCGGTCCCGGCGGCCCGGGAGGCCGAGCCGGACGTGAAGGAGCCTCAGGACGCGTCTCCCGCCCGGGTGACGGCTCCGGGCGCGACGGGGCCCGGGGCCGGTGGCGGCGACGCCGCCGCGGGCGGGCGACTGCGCGGCACCGAGCCCTCCACCGGACGCGCCGGCTTCGGAGCCGGTGACGGCGACGGCGAGAGCGACCGCCGGACCGGCCCGGCCACCCCGCGCGGCGGCGACGGGTTCCGCAAGGAGCCGGTCGGCGAGGGACGACTCCTCGCGGGCCGCTACCGCCTCGGCGCGGTCCTCGGACGCGGCGGCATGGGCACCGTGTGGCGCGCCGTCGACGAGACCCTCGGCCGCACCGTCGCCGTCAAGGAGCTCCGCTTCCCCACGAGCATCGACGAGGACGAGAAGCGACGCCTCATCACCCGGACCCTGCGCGAGGCGAAGGCCATCGCCCGGATCCGCAACAACGGCGCCGTGACCGTGTACGACGTCGTCGACGAGGACGACCGCCCGTGGATCGTCATGGAGCTCATCGAGGGCAAGTCGCTCGCGGACGCCATCCGCGAGGACGGCACGCTCACGCCCCGGCGCGCCGCCGAGGTCGGCCTCGCCATCCTCGACGTGCTGCGCTCGGCGCACCGTGAGGGCATCCTGCACCGCGACGTGAAGCCGTCCAACGTCCTGATCGCCGAGGACGGCCGGGTCGTCCTCACCGACTTCGGCATCGCCCAGGTGGAGGGCGACCCCTCCATCACCTCCACCGGCATGCTCGTCGGCGCCCCCTCGTACATCTCCCCGGAGCGCGCCCGCGGCCACAAGCCCGGCCCGGCCGCCGACATGTGGTCGCTGGGCGGCCTCATCTACGCGGCGGTCGAGGGCAGCCCGCCGTACGACAAGGGCTCCGCCATCGCCACCCTCACGGCCGTGATGACCGAGCCGGTCGACCCGCCGAAGAACGCCGGCCCCGAGCTGGAGCAGGTCATCTACGGCCTGCTCGCCAAGGACCCGGCGCAGCGGCTCGACGACGCCCGCGCCCGGGTCCTGCTGCGGGCCGTCCTCGACGCGCCCGACCCGGAGCCCGCGGCCTCGCCCGAGGCCACCACCGTCATACCGCTGCCGCCGCGCCCCCGGGCGACCCCGCCGGTCCCCGCGGCCGAGAAGGGCCCCGACGCCGCCGCCGAGCGGATGCTGGGCGCGCTGAAGTCCGTGCGGAACGCGGCGGCCTCCGTGAAGGCCGAGCCGGCGCCGGGCCCGAAGCTCGCGACCGAGCCGCTGCGGGGCGGCGGGAAGCCCGCCCCCGCCCGTGCGCCGCTGACCGACGTCGTGCCGCGCCGCACCCTGGTGATCATCGCCGCGGTCGCCGTCCTCGCCGTGCTCGGGACGATCCTCGCGGTCTCCCTCGGCGGAGGCGACAAGGGCGACCAGGGCAAGGGCGACGGGGGCACCACCGCCACGGCCGGTGCCACGGCCGGCGGCGACGGCTCCGGCGGAGCCGACGGTTCCACCGGTTCCGGCGGGGCCCAGGGCCAGTCCACGGGCGGCACCGGCCGGCAGGACGGCGTGCAGCCCGGCGACAACGGCAGCACGGGGGCGACGGGCACCGGCAGCACGACGGGGTCCACGGACGGGCGGAACGGCACCACCCCCTCCGGCAAGCCCGGCGGCGGCACGGGCACGCAGCTGCCCGCCGGCTACACCCTCGTCACCAACGGCCCGCTGCACTTCACGATGGCGATGCCGGCGTCCTTCGAGCAGAGCTCGATCCCGGGATACTCGCTCGGCGCGATCTTCAGCGAGAGTGGCGGCTTCCCGCGCGTCCAGGTCGACTACAACGACAGCCCGAAGGACAACGCGGCGACCGCCTGGGAGCTGGCCAGGTACGGCGTCGCCGCCACCAGCCAGGACTACAAGCACCTCGGCATAAGGCCCGTCTCGTACAAGGGATACCCGACGGTCGCCGACTGGGAGTTCGAGCGCACGCAGAAGGGCATCCGCGTCCACGTGCTCAACCGCGGCTTCAAGGTGGACGCCACGCACGGCTACTCCATCATGGTCAGCTGCGCGGCGGACGAGTGGAACGGCGCGGAGTGCAAGACGCTTCGGGAGACGGCGTTCGCCACGTTCAGCCCCAAGGACTGACCGGTGCCACGTATCGTGAGGTTCGCGGACCGAACGCAGCCGAACAGAGCCGACAACTGCGCGGTGCCGGACCGAAACTGACAGGCCCGCGCGATCCCGAGGGATCCGCGGGTCCACGGGGACATCGTGCGCGCGTGGGGAGGCGTCGTGGACGACTACGCGGGAAGGGTGCTCGCCGACCGCTACCGCCTGCCGCTGCCACCGGCGGACGCCGACGCGTACGACCTGGTGGAGACACGCGCGTTTGACACCTACAGCGGGCAGGAGGTCCTGGTCCGCCAGGTGCCGCTGCCGGAGTTCGTCGACGCCGAGGTGCTCGACGGACGGGGCGGTCCCCCCGATCCCCACGGCGGATCGGGCGCGGCCACCCGCCGACCGGCCGAACCGGTCGTGCGCCGGGCCATCGAGGCGGCCCAGGCCGCCGCGC
The DNA here is from genome assembly GCF_044544765.1 of Streptomyces sp. NPDC053513. Lineage (NCBI taxonomy): Bacteria > Bacillati > Actinomycetota > Actinomycetes > Kitasatosporales > Streptomycetaceae > Streptomyces > Streptomyces sp. NPDC053513. Next base: position 284,436 of record NZ_JBITXP010000005.1, on the reverse strand, counting down.
AGATCCCCGACCACCCTTTACTCGACCAGGTCTTCGACGTCTTCGCGGAGGCCGGCTCGCTGTGGATAGTGAGCGAGCGCGTGGCGGCCAGACCGCTGGCCGCGCTGCTCGCCGAGCGGCCCCTCAACCCGTACCGCGCGGCCGAGATAGGTGCCGACGTCCTCACCGCCCTGCGCGCCCTCCACGCCCACGGCTGGGTGCACCGGAACATCACCGCCCGGACCGTGCTCGTCTGCGACGACGGCCGCGTGGTCCTCAGCGGCCTCGCGGTGGGCGCCGCCGAGGAGGCCCTCTGCGGCTACGCGGCGGTCCCGGAACCGCCGGACGCGTTCGCACCGCCCCCGTCGCCCGAAGACGAGGAACACGAGGAACACGAAGAGCAGGGAGGACGCGAGGTCCACGAGCCGGCGGTGCCCGGGCAGGGCGCTTACCCGGCTGATCCGTACGTCGCCGATCCGTACGCACTGGAGGAGTACGGGCCTGAGGAGTACGGCGCCGAGGGGTACGTGACGGAGGGGGACGGCTCCGAGGAGTACGGCTCCGAAGGGTACGGATCGGACGGGTACGCGCCCGACGGGTACGGCTCCGAGACGTACGAGGTGGAGGTGTACGAGGAGGACGGCGGGTTCGACGGCGAGCCGTACGCGGACGGCACCGACACCGGCCACGACACCGACAGCGGCACCGGCAGCGGCACCGGTCACGGTCCCGACGCCCCCGACTCCTACGGTCCCGACGCCCCCGACTCCTACGGTGCCGACCCCTACGGGCGGGCCACGCCCGCCGCCGCCGAGACGCGGCCCGTGGTCGCGCCGCCCACCGCCGACGTGCGGGCCGCGCGGGCCGGGGCCATCGCCGCGTACCGCGCCGGTGCGCGCGCCGCCGCCCGGCTCGGCGAGACCGGGGCGCTCCCGGTCCAGCGCCCCGCGCCGCCGGAGCCGCCGGGGCCGCCCCCGCCGCCGACGTCACAGGCGTCCGGCGCGCCCGAACCGCAGTGGTGGGCGCGGGTGGCCGAGGACGAGGACGACGAGGACGACGGCGACGAGCCGTACGGCGGCGGCCCGCAGGCCGGCCCGCCGCCGCGCGTGATGCTGGCCGGCAGTTGGAGCGACGGCCCGCACGCCTCGCGCGACGGCTCCGGACCGATCCCGGCCGGTGGCGGCCCCCTGCTGCCCGGTTCGGGCCGTCCGGCCCTGCCCGCCGGGTACACCGCGGCGACCCCGGAGCCCGCGCCGCTCCCGGTCCCCGCCGGCGCCCGGGAGGAAGCGCCGGTCGCGATCCCGGCCCAGGCGCACCGGGGGCCGACCACGCGGCTCGCCGCCGAGCGCGCCCGCCAGACCCGGATCGCGGTCGTCGGCGCCGTGACCGAGCGCTGGGCGCCCGAGCAGGCCGGGCCCGTGCACGAGAACTGGCGCCTCGCCCCTCCGATCGGTCCCGCCACCGACCTGTGGGCGCTCGGCGCGCTCCTCTACCGGGCCGTCCAGGGACATGCCCCGTACCCCGAGGACAGCGCGACCGAGCTGGTCCAGCTGGTCTGCGCCGAGCCGCCGGCCTTCGCCGAGGAGTGCGGGCCCCTGCGCCCGGTCGTGGAGTCCCTGCTGCGTCAGGACCCCACCGAGCGGCCCGACTTCGAGGAGCTGCGCGGCTGGCTGCGCTCCCTCGTCCGCTCGGCGCCGGAGCCGGACGCCGGGCTCGGAGTCGTACCGCTGCCGTCCTTCGACGAGGCGCGGCTGCCGATCGTGCGCCGGCGCGGCGAGCTGGTGCGCCGGTGGCGCGGGGGAGCGGGGGCGGGCCGCCACCGCCACAAGCGCGGCAAGGACCCGCGCCCCGCCGCCCGGCAGGAGGCCCCGCACGACCACGAGTACAGCCACGCGCGCGTACAGCCGGATGACCGCGAGGAGTTCCGCGAGGAGCCCCGGGGCGGCTTCCACGAGGAGCCCAGGGACGGCTACCGCGAGGAGTTCGACGGGGAGATCCCGCAGCGCGCCCCGCGCGCCCCCCGGTCCTCCGCGCGCGCGTCGTCCTCCCGGACCCCGGGCTCCCCCCGCTCCCTGGGCCGTACGCTCCTGGTCCTCGTCCTCCTGCTGCTCGTGGGTGCCGTCGCGTACGCCGTCCTGTTCATGCCGGGGAAGGAGGAGCGGCCCGCCGCGCCGGCCACGCCCACGACCGCGACGGGCTCCGCGTCCGGCCCGCCCGCGACCACGAAGCCGTCCGCCGAACCGACCGTCGAACCGACCGCGAAGCCGACCACCAGACCGGCCACCACCCCGCCCCCGGCGGATCCCCCGGCTCCCGCCCTCGCCGCCGGGTACGAGCTCCGCCAGGACCCGGAGGGCTTCCGGATCGGGGTCCCGAAGGGGTGGCGGCGCAGCCCGATCAACGACGCCGGGCAAGTGCGCTACAGCGGCGGCGACTTCACGCTGATCGTCGTTCCCGGCCGGGACAGCGTCCGCGACAACGGCGCGGATCCGCTGGAATACCAGAACGCCAAGGAGCGCGAGCTGGCGCCGTACCGGTCCTCCAGCTGGTCGCAGGTGGTGAGGGCACGCCGGGTGGACATCGGCCGGACGCCGACGGCGGAGGGCGACTACACCTGGCTGGACAGCACGGGCCGCGAGGTGTTCGTGCGCAACCTCGCCCTGATCGACGGCGGTCGGTACCACGTCGTCCAGGTCATCGGGCCGGAGAGCGAGCGGGACAAGGTCTCCGAGGTCTACGAGCAGGCGACGAAGGGGTTCCGTCCGGGACGCTGATACGAATGTCCCACCGGCCCCCGGTCACAGTGCTGTTCCTATGACCGCCCCGAGGTTCCGTCGGCCGCGCCCCCCTCCGTAACCTGGCATCAGAAGGAACGGGCGGGGGCAAGTGGAACATTCTCAGAGCGCTTCTCAGGGCACAGGATCGGGGCTGCTGCTCGCCGGTCGCTACCGGCTGGGCGAGTCCATCGGGCGCGGCGGCATGGGCAAGGTCTGGCGCGCGCACGACGAGGTGCTGCACCGCGTGGTGGCGGTGAAGGAGCTGACGGCGGGTCGCTTCGTGGCCGAGGCCGACCGGCTCGTTCTGCACGCCCGTACGCAGAAGGAGGCGCGGGCCGCCGCGCGGATCACGCACCCGGGCGTGGTGACCGTCCACGACGTCCTGGAGCACGACAACCGGCCGTGGATCGTGATGCAGTACGTCGACGGGCCCTCGCTCGCCGACGCCGCCAAGGAGGCCGGCACGATCGAGCCCCGCGAGGCGGCCAGGATCGGGCTGCACGTCGTCGGCGCGCTGCGCGCCGCGCACGCGGCCGGGGTGCTGCACCGGGACGTCAAGCCGGGCAACGTGCTGCTCGCGCGGGACGGGCGCGTCCTCATCACCGACTTCGGGATCGCGGCGATCGAGGGGGACTCGACGATCACGCGGACCGGCGAGATCGTCGGCTCCATCGACTACCTGGCGCCCGAGCGGGTGCAGGGCGGCGACCCGGGGCCCGCCTCCGACCTCTGGTCCCTCGGCGCCACGCTGTACACGGCGGTGGAGGGCACCTCGCCGTTCCGCCGCACCTCCCCGATCAGCACCATGCAGGCCGTGGTGACCGAGGAGCCGCCGCACCCGGAGAAGGCGGGGCCGCTGGCCTCCGTCATCGTGGCACTGCTGCGCAAGGACCCGGCGCAGCGCCCGCGCGCGGACGAGGCCGAGCGGATGCTGCTCGACGCGATGGAGGGGCGCGCGCCGGCGGCGGCACAGGCGTACGTGCCGACCCAGCGCGTGGCCAGGGAGGACCTGGACTCGGCGGCGGGCGCGCACGGGCCGGGCGGCGACGCGCGTAGCGCGGACGCCGTCGGCACCGGTACGGGCACCGGCACGGAGAGCCTGGCGTCCGGCGAGCCGGGGAAGGCCACCGCGCGGTGGCCCCATCCGCCCCACCAGGCGCACCTGCCTCACCAGTCCAGCCAGCCCAGCCAGTCCTCTCTGCCTCACCAGACTCACCAGACTCACCAGGGACACCAGCCTCACCAGAGCCATCAGTCCCAGCCGTCACCCGTCCCCCCGCAGCACCCCACGCTCGTCCCCGCCTCCCCGGCCGCCTCCGGTCGCGGCCGCTGGCGCACCGCCGTGCTCGCGGCGCTGCTCGCCGGGGTCGTCGCGGGCGGCGCCGTCTTCGCCGCCATGAACTACGCGGGCGGCGACCGCGACCATGCCCGCGACGGCGGGCGGACGACGACGTCCCCCGCCACCGAGGGCGCGAGCGAAGACATCCCGGCCGGCTGGCACCGCGTCAAGGACCGGGAGGGCTTCAGCCTCCTCGTGCCGGACGGCTGGAAGCGCCAGACGGAGGGCGACCAGATCGACTACACCCCGGACAACGGCCGCCACCGCATCCGCATCAGCATCGACCGCAGCCCCGACTTCGAGAACCCGTACGTGCACGCCCTCGACCTGGAGCGCCAGTTGGGGAAGCGCATGAACTACAACCGGGTCAAGCTCGACCAGGTCACCTACCGCGACCAGGTCCGCTCCTGTCTGTGGGAGTTCACCTGGACCGAGAAGAAGAACTTCCCGGGGCCGCGGCACGCGATCGACCAGATGTACTACGAGGACGACGGCACCGAGTACGCCATCTACATGTCCTCGCCGGAGTCCAGCTGGGAGACCACCCGGGAGCAGTTCGACATCGTCGTCCGGCACTGGCGCGCGCCGGGGGACTGAGGGGCGGAAAAATCTCCACGGGCGGCCTCCAGGGGCCGTAAGCCCCTGATCAGGGCTTATGTGCCAGTGATCGCTGGCGTGATGTGTGTGGACGGTGAAAACGCGTTACCGACGGGTACCCAAAGGTCGGAACGCGGCCTACGCTCGGCCCCATGACGGACTCGCAGGCCCCCGCCGCCCTCACGGTTCCCGCCGACACCGCCGCCGAGTCGGCCCGCCCGGCCGTGCCCGCCGGCGCGACCAACCCGGTCGCGCCCGCGCCCGTCGGCGCGCGGACCGCCGCCGACGTCGTGACGCCCGAGTTGGTCGCCCGGCTCACGCGCGGAGTCGTCGGCTCCGGCCGGACCGCCAACCACACCCCCTTCACCGGGGAGAAGCTGGCGGACCTGCCCGAGTCCACCCCCGAGGACGTCGCCGAGGCCTTCACGCGCGCGCGTGCCGCCCAGGCCGCCTGGGCCGCCACCCCGGTCAGGACCCGCGCCGCCGTCCTCCTGCGCTTCCACGACCTCGTCCTCCAGCGGCAGGCCGAGGTCCTCGACCTCATCCAGCTGGAGACGGGCAAGGCCCGCCTGCACGCCCACGAGGAGGTGCAGGCGGTCGCCGTCGCCGCCCGCCACTACGGTCGCAAGGCCGCCTCGTACCTGCGCGCCAAGCGCCACACCGGCGTCGTGCCGACCCTCACCAAGGTCACCGAGCTGCGCCAGCCCCGCGGGGTCGTCGGCCAGATCGCCCCCTGGAACTACCCCCTGGAGCTCTCCGTCGGCGACGCGCTCCCCGCCTTCGTCTCGGGCAACGCCGTCGTCATGAAGCCCGACACGGAGACCGCGCTCACCGCCCTCTGGGCCCGAGACCTGCTCATCGAGGCCGGACTGCCCGCCGAGGTCTTCCAGGTCGTCCTCGGCGAGGGCCCGGTCGTCGGCCCCGAGGTCGTCGCCCACGCCGACTACGTCTCCTTCACCGGCTCCACCCGCACCGGCCGCGAGGTCGCCCGGGGCGCCGCCGCCCGGCTCGTCGGCGTCTCCCTCGAACTCGGCGGCAAGAACGCCATGCTCGTCCTCGAGGACGCCGACATCGAGAAGGCCGCCGCCGGAGCCGTCCGCGCCTGCTTCTCCTCCGCCGGACAGCTCTGCATCTCCATCGAGCGGCTGTACGTGCACGAGTCGATCGCCGACGCCTTCCTCGACCGCTTCGCCACCCGCACCAAGGCCATGCGCCTCGGCAACTCCCTCGCGTACGGGGCGGACATGGGCTCCCTCGTCGGCGAGCGGCAGCTGGAGACCGTCACGAAGCACGTCGAGGAGGCCGTCGCCAAGGGCGCCACGCTCGTCGCCGGCGGCGTCGCCCGCCCCGACATCGGCCCCCTCTTCTACGAGCCGACCATCCTCGACGGCGTCGAGGCCCCGATGGCCGTCTGCGGCGAGGAGACCTTCGGCCCGGTCGTCTCCGTCTACCGCTTCACGGACGAGGACGAGGTCGTCGAGCTCGCCAACGCCACCCCGTACGGCCTCAACTCCTCCGTCTGGACGAAGGACTCGCGCCGCGGCCACGCCGTCGCGGCCCGGCTGCGCACCGGCACCGTCAACATCAACGAGGGGTACGCCCCGGCCTACGGCAGCGTGCAGTCCCCGATGGGCGGCATGAAGGACTCCGGGCTCGGCCGCCGCCACGGCTCCGAGGGCATCCTCAAGTACACCGAGGCGCAGACCGTCGCCCAGCAGCGGCTGATCCCGCTCGCGCCCTCCTTCGGGATGGACGACGAGAAGTACGCCGCGTTCATGAGCGCGTCCCTGAAGGCGATGAAGGCCCTGCGCCTGCGCTGACGTCCAGTCCCTCCCGCCCTTTTCACACCTTTCCGCACGAGGAGAGCCATGGCCGCGGTACCCCCTACCCAAAATCAGGAGCTCGCGGACGACACCGCGTACGACTACGACGTCCTGGTCGTCGGCTCCGGCTTCGGCGGTTCGGTCACCGCCCTCCGCCTCACCGAGAAGGGCTACCGGGTCGGCGTCCTGGAGGCCGGGCGCCGCTTCACCCGCGCGACCCTGCCCAAGAACTCCTGGGACCTGAAGAACTTCCTGTGGGCCCCCGCCCTCGGCCTGTACGGCCTCCAGCGCATCCACCTGCTCGGCAACGTCATGGTGCTCGCGGGCGCCGGCGTCGGCGGCGGCTCCCTCAACTACGCCAACACCCTCTACGTGCCGCCCAAGCCCTTCTTCGACGACCCGCAGTGGAAGGACATCACGGACTGGCAGGACGAGCTGCGGCCGTACTACGACCAGGCGAAGCGGATGCTCGGCGTCCGGCTCAACCCGACGATGACCCCCTCCGACGTGCACCTGAAGTCCGCCGCCCAGGCCATGGGCATCGGCGACACCTTCCACATGGCGCCCGTCGGCGTCTTCTTCGGGGACGGACTCGACGCCGTCGACGGGGACGGGGTCGGCACGTCGAGGGCGAAGCCCGGCGAGGAGGTCGCCGACCCCTACTTCGGCGGCGCGGGCCCGGCCCGGCGCGCCTGCACCGAGTGCGGCGAGTGCATGACCGGCTGCCGCCACGGCGCCAAGAACACCCTCAACGAGAACTACCTGTACCTCGCCGAGAAGGCGGGTGCCACCGTCCACCCCATGACCACGGTCGTCACCGTCACCGAGGACTCGCGGGGCGGCTTCGCGGTGAAGACCCTGCCCACCGACAACCGGAAGAAGGGCAAGGGCCGGACCTTCACCGCCCGCCGCGTGGTCATCGCGGCCGGCACGTACGGCACGCAGACCCTGCTGCACCGGATGAAGGACAGCGGACTGCTGCCCCGGATCTCGAACCGGCTCGGCGAGCTCACCCGCACCAACTCCGAGGGCCTGGTCGGCGCCCAGACCACCGACCGCCGCTACCGCAAGCGGCACGGCAAGGAGAAGGCCGACTTCACCAGGGGCGTCGCCATCACCTCGTCCGTCCACCCGGACGAGAACACCCACATCGAGCCGGTCCGGTACGGCAAGGGCTCCAACTCCATGGGCAGCCTCACCGTCCTCCAGGTGCCCTACGGCGCCCACCGGGTGCGGAACTGGTTCCTCAACCTGCTCAAGCACCCAGCGCTCGCCGTCCGCTCGCTCTCCAACTGGCACTGGTCCGAGCGGACCATCATCGGCCTGGTCATGCAGTCCCTCGACAACTCCCTCACGACCTACCGCAAGCCCGGCGGCCTCGGAAAGGGCCTGCTCACGGCCCGCCAGGGGCACGGTGCGCCCAACCCGGTCCAGATCCCGGAGGCCACCCAGGCCGCCACCCTCCTCGCCGAGGAGATCAACGGCTTCGCCGGATCCAACGTCGGCGAGCTGATGGGCACCCCGCTCACCGCGCACTTCCTGGGCGGCTGCCCGATCGGCGCCGACGGCGAGACCGGCGTCATCGACCCGTACCACCGGCTCTTCGGCCACCCGGGGATCTCCGTCGTCGACGGCGCGGCCGTCTCCGCCAACCTCGGCGTCAACCCGTCCCTGACGATCACGGCCCAGGCGGAGCGCGCCATGTCCTTCTGGCCGAACAAGGGCGAGGAGGACCCGCGCCCGCGGCAGGGCGAGGTGTACGTACGGCTCTCGGCGATCGAACCGAAGTCCCCCGCCGTCCCCTCCGAGGCCTTCGGCGCCCTGCGGCTGCCGTTCCTGGGGATCCCGGCGGTCCCGCCGAAGAAGGACTGACGGCCGCCACGCGTGGACGAGCAGATGAAAGGGCGCTGCACCCCCCTCCGAGTGCAGCGCCCTTCCAGCTCTGGTGTTGCTGCATAGATGACCCGCGACCGGTGGGATTGGTTGTAGCGGTTGCACAGGTTCTTCGTGTGACGCGCGTCACGTCTGATGGGTGCTGTCGGGGGGCTGCGCCGTCGGGCATGGGGGAGGGCCCCGCGCTCGCGATTCCGGTCGCGGCGCGGGGCCCTCGGGGTCGGCACCGGTGTCAGGGCAGCTGCGGTGCCGAGCGGGGCGGCGCCGGGGGGTTGCGCCGCGGGGGAGGGGATCGGGGATCAGGGGGACGGGGAGGATCGGGGGATCGGCCGGTTGCGGCCGGCCCCGGGCGTCCCCGGGACCGACCGCCCTTTCTGGGTGACCGGGCTGCTGTCCCCTGCTGTCCGGTCACGCGCGCTGGTGCGAGGTCCCACGACGTACCCGAGAGGTACGCCACACGCTCCAGCGAAGCCACGCGTGGTTTCTTTCGGGCCCGCCCCTGGCTGGCACGGACAACCGGACCAACGAAGCCCGGCCGGAGCCGGTCACGCGCCGTACGGGTGAGAGCCGTACCGAACTCGGGTACGGGCACGCACCCGGATGCGCCCCGGCGCGGGTCGGTCGGACATGCCCCCCGGCACGGCCAGGTCGGATACGGCCCCGGCACGGCCAGGTCGGATACGGCCCCGGCGCGGATCGGGTCAGACGTGGCCCCGGCGCGCGTCGGTCAGATGCGGCCCCGGCACAGCTCCAGCATCGTCATCGCCAGCGCCGTGCCCGGCTTGCCCAGCGCGTCCCTGTAGTGGCCGAGGACCTCCATCTCGCGGGCCAGGTTCACCCGGCGGCCGCCGGAGGAGATCCGGGCCTCCTGGATGACGGTCGAGATGGCCATCCGTTCCTGGATGAGGCCGATGATCCGGTCGTCGAGGGCGTCGATGCGCCCGCGGGCGTCGCCGATCAGCGTCGCCGCCTCGTCGGTGCGGGCGCCGGTCTGCTCGGTGAGGGTCTTCGCGGTGGTGGTGGTCGTCATGGCGGGGCTCCTTGGGGTGTCGGGTCCGGGAGCCCCGGGGCGACATCGCCCGGAGACAAGCAGAACGCCCCGGGCCTTGTCGGCCCGGGGCGCCTGGGAAGTCGCTTGTCAGTTGCTCAAGCAGCACGACCATGGCAGCCGGTGGGCCGGTTGCCATAGGTAAAGACGAAGGTCGAGTGCTTGCGCATGGCGACAGTATGGCCCCCTTCGCGCACCCCGTCACAACCCGGGTTCGGATGGTGAGACGAAAAGAGTCACCGGCGCGCCGGTAGAATCGACAAATAGCCCCCCTTTCGAGGGAACCCTCAGGGCTCCTCGGAACCCCTCAGGAAACCTCGCCAGGGAAACCTCTCCTACCGCCGGAAGGCCGCCGTAGTGTCATCAGCGACTCCCGCTGCCGCGCCCGACGTCTCCAACCCGGACGTAGTCCTCGTTGTCGACTTCGGCGCCCAGTACGCCCAGCTCATCGCCCGTCGCGTCCGTGAGGCGCGGGTCTACAGCGAGATCGTCCCGTCCACCATGCCGGTGGCCGAGATGCTGGCCAAGAACCCGAAGGCGATCATCCTCTCCGGCGGCCCGTCCTCCGTGTACGCCGAGGGCGCCCCGCGTCTCGACCGCGAGATCTTCGAGGCCGGCGTCCCCGTCTTCGGCATGTGCTACGGCTTCCAGCTGATGGCGACGACCCTCGGCGGCACCGTCGACAACACCGGCGCCCGCGAGTACGGCCGGACCCCGCTGCACGTCTCCAAGGCCGGCTCCACCCTCTTCGAGGGCACCCCGGTCGAGCAGTCCGTGTGGATGTCGCACGGCGACGCCTGCTCCGCCGCCCCCGAGGGCTTCGCCGTCACCGCCTCCACGGACGTCGTGCCGGTCGCCGCCTTCGAGAACGACGAGAAGAAGCTGTACGGCGTCCAGTACCACCCCGAGGTGCTGCACTCCACGCACGGCCAGCAGATCCTGGAGCACTTCCTCTACCGCGGCGCCGGCATCGAGCCCAGCTGGACCACCGGCAACGTCATCGAGGAGCAGGTCGCGGCCATCCGCGCCCAGGTCGGCGACAAGCGCGCCATCTGCGGTCTGTCCGGCGGCGTCGACTCCGCCGTGGCCGCCGCGCTCGTGCAGAAGGCCATCGGCTCGCAGCTGACCTGCGTCTACGTCGACCACGGCCTCATGCGCAAGGGCGAGACCGAGCAGGTCGAGAAGGACTTCGTGGCCGCCACCGGCGCCAACCTGGTGGTCGTCGACGCGCAGGAGCGCTTCCTGAACGCGCTCGCCGGCGTCTCCGACCCGGAGACCAAGCGGAAGATCATCGGCCGCGAGTTCATCCGCGTCTTCGAGCAGGCGCAGCTGGAGATCCTCCAGGAGGAGGGCCCCGAGGTCGCCTTCCTGGTCCAGGGCACGCTCTACCCGGACATCGTCGAGTCCGGCGGCGGCACCGGCACCGCCAACATCAAGTCGCACCACAACGTGGGCGGCCTCCCCGAGGACATCGAGTTCCAGCTCGTCGAGCCGCTGCGCCAGCTGTTCAAGGACGAGGTCCGCATGGTCGGCCAGGAGCTCGGCCTGCCCGAGGAGATCGTCCAGCGCCAGCCGTTCCCCGGCCCCGGCCTCGGCATCCGCATCGTCGGCGAGGTCACCAAGGAGCGCCTGGACCTGCTGCGCGAGGCCGACGCCATCGCCCGCGAGGAGCTCACCGCGGCCGGTCTCGACCGTGAGATCTGGCAGTGCCCGGTCGTCCTCCTCGCCGACGTCCGCTCCGTGGGCGTCCAGGGTGACGGCCGCACCTACGGTCACCCGATCGTGCTGCGTCCCGTCTCCTCCGAGGACGCCATGACGGCCGACTGGTCGCGCCTGCCCTACGAGGTGCTCGCCAAGATCTCGACCCGCATCACCAACGAGGTCGCCGACGTGAACCGCGTCGTCCTTGACGTCACGAGCAAGCCGCCGGGCACCATCGAGTGGGAGTAGACGCTCCCGCCCGCGCGTGAAGCCGTCGTCCCGGTCCTCCGGGGCGGCGGCTTCGTCGTGTTCCCGTCCGGACTCTGGTGACTTGACCGGCCGGGCGTTACCTTCCGGCGCATGAGCGTGACACCGGATCCCGTCCCCGTCGAACGGCTCCACTTCGCCCTGCCGCCCGTCCACGCGACGGCCGAGGAGGAACGCGTCCACCGCAAGCAGCGGCTCGCCGGCGCGCTCCGGATCTTCGGGCGGCTCGGGTACGAGGAGGGCGTCTCGGGCCACATCACCGCCCGCGACCCGGAGTACCCCGACTGCTTCTGGGTGAACCCCTTCGGCGCCCCCTTCGAGGAGCTCACCGCGAGCGACCTCATCCTGGTCAACGGCGACGGGCAGGTCGTCCGGGGCGGCCACCACGTCAACCAGGCCGCCTTCACCGTCCACGCCCAGGTCCACCGCGCCCGGCCCGACGCCGTCGCCGTCGCGCACACCCACTCCGTCCACGGCCGGGCCCTCGCCGCGCTCGGCGAACTCCTCGACCCGATCACCCAGGAGGCCTGTGCCTTCTACCAGGACCACGCCCTCTACGACGCCTTCACCGGCGTCACCGTGGATCCCGAGGAAGGCCGCCGGATCGCCGTCGCCCTCGGCACCTTCAAGGCGATCGTGCTCCGCAACCACGGCCTGCTCACCGTCGGCACCTCCGTCGACGCGGCCGCCTGGTGGTTCATCGCCCTCGAACGCTGCGCCCAGGTGCAGCTCACCGCCCGGGCGGCCGGCAAACCGGTGCTCATCGACCACCGCGAGGCGGTCGCCACCCGGGAACAGCTCGGCAGCGACCTCGTCGCCTGGATCAACTACCAGCCCCTGTGGCGCAGGATCAGCCGCACGGAACCCGAACTCCTGTCGTAACACCATCGCTTCACCCTTCTGTACGTCAATGAGATGGCGCGGCAATCACTCTCCGGCGGGGCGCACGCGACGGGCGCGGAAGCCGCCGGTACGGCACAATTCCGTGGAATCAACGGCTGGTTGGCCCTTCGGGCCGCGCCCGGACGCGTCGAAGCGGATCGAAGCGTGCCGTGCAGTGAGCTCGGGAGTGAGCACCGTGGCGGTTCAAGAGGCGAGACACTACGGCGAGCACGCGACGGCCTGCGCCGGCTGCGCCCACTGCGGGCAGGCCGGGCACCGGCGCGCCGTCGCCGCCTTCCTGGCCCGGCGCGACGAGCTCGCCGCCGGGCACGGCGTCCCCGCCGCCGTCGCCCACTCGCCGGTCGCCGCCCGCCAGTGGGTCTCCGACGAGCTCGCCCAGTCCGCCCGCGCGGTGGCCGTACGCGGCCGGGAAGCCGGACTCGCCTGGCTCGACCGCGTACGCCGCGGCGGCCTCGGCGCCGTCTGGGGCGCCGTCCTCGCCCTCCTCCTCGGTCAGGCCCTCACCGCCATCGGCGGCGGCTGGACCGGCGCCCGCACGGCCGGCCTCTGCACCGCCCTGGTCCTCGCCGTCCTCCTCAGCGCCGCCGCCCACGCCCATCGCGCCCGGGGCGGCCTCCTCGCCCCGCTGATCGGCGAGGACAACCGGCTCTCCACCACCCGCGCCGTCGCCGCCGGCTGGCTGCTGCTCCTCGGCTTCACCCTCCTCTTCCTGGTCTTCCGGTCGCCTGGCGCGACCGCCTTCGGTCTGAACCGGGGTGCCGGTCTGCTGACCGTCCTCGCCCTCGTCGCCTCCGTCACCGTCACCGCCCGTCTCGTCGTCGCGCGGGGGATCGCGGCCGGCCGCCTCCAGAAGGTGCGGGCCGACCGTCCGCGCGCCGCCGACCTGGTCTGCGACGACAGCGGCCGGGCTGCCCTCGCCGACGTGCAGTACCTCCTCGTCTCCGGTGCCGTCCTCGCCCTGGCCGCCGTCGGCCTGGCCCGCGACCCCGACCGACTGCCCGAGGTGCCCTGGTCCCTGGTGCTGCTCGTCGGCGTGTCGGCGGCCTGGCACCTCGCCGCGAAGGTCACCGAGGGCGTCCGCCCCACGATCCACTCCGTGGTCCGGTCCCGTGAGGCGGGCGACCTCGACGCCCCGATCCGCACGGGCGACGACATCGAGATCCGCGGCTGCGGCTTCGTCCCGCCCGGCGCCGGCGCCCCCGATCCGCTGACCCGCCTGGTCGTCCGCATCGGTGCCGTCCACGCCCATGTGCCGCTGGTCCCCGTCCCGGGCGGCTTCGCCAACCCCACCGACGCGACCCTGACCGTCCCCCTCCCGGCGGACGTGGAACCGGGCCGGGTGGAGGTCTCGGTCGTCACGGCGGCCGGTGTGGAGACCAACCGGGTCACGATCGACGTCGTGGACTGAACGTCCGGGCCCCCTTCCCGTGTTTCCGACGGCAGGTGCGAGGAGAATCGTTCCGCGAACAGTCGTCCGGGGCGTGGAGAGGTGACCGACGATGACGGGACAGACGAACCGACGACACGACACGGGCGACGACCCGAACCGGACCGACGGCACTGGAGCCTCGGGCGGGACAGGCGGCGCCGGTGCCTCGGGCGGGACCGCTGGTACCGGTGGCCGGGGTGGGGCCGCTGGTACCGGTGCCTCGGCCGGGCCGGGTGGTATCGGTGGCCCGGGCGGGGCCGGTGACCCGGACGGGGCCGGTGAGCGTTTCGGTGAGCGGAAGGCCACCTTCGACCTGTGGAAGGCGACCGCCTCCCGCTATGCCCTCCTTCCGTTGCGGATCTTCCTCGGGGTCACCTTCATCTACGCCGGACTCGACAAGCTCACCGACTCCGCCTTCTTCGCCGACACGGGAAGCGGCTCCATCGGCGAGATGATGCGCGGCGTCCGCGACAGCTCCGCGATCCCCGCCCTCGTCGACCTCGCCCTCAAGAACCCGGCCGGCTTCGGATACGCCATCGCCTTCGGCGAGCTCGCCGTCGGGCTCGGGACGCTCTTCGGTCTCTTCGCCCGACTGGCGGCGCTCGGCGGCGCCCTGATCTCGCTGAGCCTCTGGCTGACCGTGAGCTGGCAGGTGCACCCGTACTACCTCGGCAACGACCTGGCCTACCTGATGTCCTGGCTCCCGCTGCTGCTGGCCGGGGCCCCGGTGCTCTCACTGGACCGGCTCCTCGCCGAACGACGCCGTATTCGATAGGCGACCCAGGTCGCGAGGGCGGCGGTGCCGAGGCCGCCGCCGAGCACGGGGATCACCGCGTACCACGGGGTCGTCCAGGCGTCGGCGGCGTCGCCCGCGTAGGCCGCGGCCAGGGCGAGGGCGGTCAGGCCGACGAGCAGCCGGCCGGGGCGGAACTCATGAAGCAGCACGGGTGACCTCCACCTGTCCGAGTCCGACCTCCAGCGAGAGGTCCAGGGTGCCCGCCGGGGCGGTCCCGGCCGGCGGGTCGAGCGTCCGGGTCACGTCACGGTCCGGCGCGATGTCGATGTCGCCGGCGGGCGCCCCCGGCAGCTGCAGATCGCCCAGGCTCACCTGGGCGTGCAGCTTCACCACCGCGCTCTTCGGGACGATCACCTTCAGCCGCCCGGCGCCCACGGAGGCGCGCGTCGTCACCGTCGTGCCGGCCGGGAGCGGGAGCCGGGACAGGTCGAGCGTGCCGACCCCGGTGCCCAGCTCGTAGTCCGGCCGCACGGCGGCGACCGAGGCGGGCCGCCAGGTCTCGCGGACCCAGTCCGTGGTGATGCGATCGGGCAGCGCCGACGTCAGGGCCAGCAGGCTCGCCGTGATCACGGTCAGGAAGACCGTGCCGAAGCCGGTCCGTCCGACGAGGCTGCTGACGACGAGGCCCAGGCCGAACACCGCGAGCGCGGCCGCCAGACCGATCTGCAGGCTGGTGCCCAGCGGGTGGGTGTCCCACGTCAGGCCCGTGCCGAGACCGCCCGCGATCAGAGCGAGCAGGAAGACGAGCCCTCCTATGGAGAGCGGGCTCCGGCGGACGGAGGGTGCCGGGCGCCCGGGCGCCGCCGGGTCGGGGCCCCACTGGCTGCCGGGCTTCGGCACCTCGCCGTTCACCCGGCCGTCCTCGTCCAGGATCCCGTGCGGGCCCCACAGATAGCCGACGGCGATCTTGCCCGTCGAGCCGTCCTTGACGATCGGGTCCTTCCACCAGGAGGGGGACTCGAAGAGCGGCGGCGCCTTGGTCTCGGGCGGTGCCTCGGCGACCGTGAGGACGGTCGGCGCGTCCGGCCTGCCCTCGGTCTCGCCGCCGACCCGACGCCGCTGCGACCAGACCGCCGCCCCGCACACCGCGAGCGACAGCATGAGTGTGAAGCCCAGCATCTCCCCGCTGTGCAGGGTCGACAGGAAGATCCCGCAGCCGATCAGCGCCATCAGCAGGGCCGCCAGGGAGGCCCCGGACACCCGGCCCGTCAGCAGCCCGCGCCCTTCGCTCTCCTCCTCGCCCGCGAGCGGGATCAGGAGCCACGCGAAGCCGTAGAACACCAGCCCCAGGCCGCCCGTCACCGACAGCACGCCGATCACCACCCGGAATATCACCGGGTCCAGGTCGAAGCGCCGCCCGAGACCTCCGCAGACGCCGCCCACGACGTTGCTTCCGCGCGAGCGCCGGAGCGGCGGGGCGGGATCGGCCTCCGCCGGCGGCGGGGCCTCGTGCTGCGAAGGCGTCGAACTCGTCATGCCTCCATGGTGACGGCCCGTGACGTTCCGCGGCACCGGGTCCGACCCTGGCCCGACCCTGATATTCACGGGGCCTCCGTCCCCGAGTCCGTACCAGGGACGATCTCAGGGCCGACCCTGATGTCCGGGGCGGGCCGAACGTGTGACGATCGGTGCATGTCCGCAACCGCTCGTGTCACCGAGACCGACGAACCGCCCGTGCGCAGGCTCTACCGGAGCGCCGACGGGCGGTGGCTCGGCGGTGTCGCACGCGGTCTCGCGGGCCACCTCGGCCTTCCGGTCGTCTGGGTGCGGGCGCTCTTCGTGGTGCTGTCGTTCTCGAACGGCCTGGGCATCGTGCTCTACGCGGTCTTCTGGATCGTCGTCCCGCTCGGCGTCGGCGGAAGGTCCGCCCCGCGCTCCCTCTTCGAGACCACCTCGGACGGCCGCCGCAGACTGCGCAAGCCCGACCGGGGCCAGGTCGTCGCCCTGATCGCGCTCGGCATCGGCCTCGCGGCCCTCGTCGGGAACGTCAGCGTGGACAACGACACCGGGCGCTACATATGGCCGCTGATCCTCATCGCCGTCGGCGTCGTCCTCGTCTGGAGACAGGCGGACAACGCCCGCCGGGCCAGCTGGACCGACACCGGGCGCAGCAAGCGCGCGTTCCAGCTCGTCCGCGGCCTCGTCGGCGTCGGCCTCGTCGGCACCGGTCTCGCGGTCTTCGTGGTGGTCCGCGGCTCCGTCGCCCAGTTCGGCACGGCCGTCACCGCCGCCGTCGCCGTCCTCACCGGCATAGCGCTCCTCGCCGGCCCCTGGCTGGTCCGCATGTCGCAGGACCTCAACGACGAGCGGACCATGCGCATCCGCGCCCAGGAGCGCGCCGAGGTCGCGGCCCACGTCCACGACTCCGTGCTGCACACCCTGACCCTGATCCAGCGCAACGCCGACGACCCCGGCGAGGTGCGCCGCCTCGCCCGCGCGCAGGAGCGCGAGCTGCGGAACTGGCTCTACAAGCCCGAGGGCACCGGTCGGGACGAGGAGCCCGAGACCCTCGCGGAGGCGGTGAAGAGAGCGGCGGCCGAGGTCGAGGACAAGCACGGGGTTCCGCTGGAGGTGGTCGTCGTCGGGGACTGCCCGCTCGACGAGAAGCTGGCCGCGCAGATGCAGGCCGCGCGCGAGGCGATGGTCAACGCCGCCAAGTACGGTGGCGAGGGCGGGGCCGTGCAGGTGTACGCCGAGGTGGAGGGCCGTACGGTCTTCGTCTCGGTGCGGGACCGTGGGCCGGGCTTCGACCTGGATTCGGTGCCCGAGGACCGGATGGGCGTACGAGAATCGATCATCGGCCGTATGCAGCGCAACGGCGGTACGGCCCGGCTGCGGTCACCGCAGGGCGGGGGCACCGAAGTGGAGCTCGAGATGGAGAGGGCGGACGGATGAGCGACGAGACCGGAGCGACGACCGGAGCCGATGCGGAAGCGCCGGGCACGGGACGCCGGGTGCGGGTGGTGCTCGTCGACGACCACCGGATGTTCCGCACCGGGGTGCAGGCCGAGATCGGCCGGACCGAGGTCACCGGCGTCGAGGTGGTCGGCGAGGCCGCCGACGTCGACCAGGCGGTCACGGTCATCACCGCGACCCGCCCCGAGGTCGTCCTCCTCGACGTGCACCTGCCGGGCGGCGGCGGGGTCGAGGTGCTGCGGCGCTGCGCGAGCCTGATGGGCGCGGCCGAGGACCCGGTCCGTTTTCTGGCCCTGTCGGTGTCGGACGCGGCCGAGGACGTCATCGGGGTGATCCGGGGCGGCGCCCGCGGCTATGTCACCAAGACGATCACCGGGACCGACCTGGTCGACTCGATCTTCCGCGTCCAGGAGGGCGACGCCGTCTTCTCGCCGCGCCTCGCCGGTTTCGTCCTGGACGCCTTCGCCTCGACGGACGCGCCGCCGGTGGACGAGGACCTGGACCGGCTCACCCAGCGGGAGCGCGAGGTGCTGCGGCTGATCGCCCGGGGATACGCGTACAAGGAGATCGCCAAGCAGCTCTACATCTCGGTGAAGACGGTCGAGTCGCACGTCTCGGCGGTGCTGCGGAAGCTCCAGCTCTCCAACCGCCACGAGCTGACCCGCTGGGCCACCGCCCGCCGTCTGGTCTGAGCGGGGTCTCAGCCGACCCGGGTGGCCCCGGCGAAGGGCATCTCGTCGATGGGGGCGATGCGCACCGGGGCGCCCGGCCGGGGGGCGTGGATCATCTGGCCGCCGCCGATGTAGAGCCCGACGTGGCTGATCCCGGAGTAGAAGAAGACCAGGTCACCGGGGGCGAGCTGGGAGCGGGAGACGCGCCGGCCGGCGTTGATCTGGGTGTACGTGGTGCGGGGCAGGGAGACGCCGGCGGCGCGCCAGGCCGCCTGGGTGAGGCCGGAGCAGTCGTAGGCGGAGGGGCCGGTCGCCCCCCACACGTACGGCTTGCCGAGCTGGGCGTGGGCGAAGGAGACGGCCGCGGCGGCCCGGCCGTCGGGGGCGGTCACCGGTTCGCGCTCGCCGCCCGAGGAGCGGTCGGCCCGTACCGTCGGGGACGCGCCGGCCGTGCCCGTACCGCTCGGGCCGTCGGTCCGCGTCGAGGAGCCGGAGCCGTCCCGGGCCGCGGCGGCCGCCTCGTACCGCGCGCGTTCCTCCGCGGTCAGCCGGGCGAGCAGCGCCCTGGCCTCCGCCAGCTTGCCGACCACGGCCGCCTTCTGCCGCCGCAGTTCCGCCTCGTGTCCGCGCAGTGCGGTCAGTTCCCCCGCCGACTCGCCGCGCAGCTGACGGATCGCGGCGAGCTCGCGCCGTACGGCCGTGACGGCGGCCGCCTGCCGGTCCCCGGCCTTCTCGGCGAGCGCGGCCCGCTCCAGGTACTGGTCGGGGTCGGAGGTGAGGACGAGCTGGACGGCGGGGTCGAGCCCTCCGGAGCGGTACTGGGCGGCGGCCACGGCCCCGAGCGCGTCCCGGGCGGTGTTGAGGCGCTCGGTCCTGCGGGCGGCCTCGTCGCGCAGCCGGTCGAAGGCGGTGCGCGCCTCGTCGGCCTTCTCCTTCGCCCCGTTGTACCGCTCCGTCGCGACCTCGGCCTCCTCGTAGAGCCGGTCGACCTTCGCCCTGACCTGGGCGGTGGTGAGCCGGGGGTCCGCGTGTCCGGACCCTTCGAAGAGCGTCGCCGTCGCCGCGGAGGCGAGGGCGAGGGTGGCGGCGGTGCGGACCGCCGAGCTGCCGAGGGGGGACTGTTTGGACTTTCGGTGCGCTGCCACGAGGGCGGGTCACATCCTCTTCCCTGGGGGACGGTGGCCGCCGGGCCGGCGGCGGACCGCACAGGGGAGACGGACCGCCGCCGGGTTTTCTCGGCGGGGGTGACCGACGCCGCCGGAACACCGGCGGTGGTGGGGAGCCGGTCACCTGGTGGAGGACGCTAAACCTGGGGTCACGGCCGGGCGGGGAGTTGACCGCTATTGACGACAGTTGACGTGTCGGGGACCGATCCCTTTCGCCCGGAGTGAGGGGACGGGGTCATTCCGGCAGCCGTCCGACCGAAGCGGCGAGGGGAGTGGACCCGGCCGGAGAGCGGTGGTAGGGCCCCGATTAGGCTCCGCCCCATGGACGTACTCATCAATGTCTTCGTCGCCCTGCACATCATCGGTATCGCCTCCCTCCTCGGCGGCTTCCTCACCCAGATGAAGGCGATGGGCGCGGGTACGGCCCGCTTCAGCCCCGCGATGCTGCACGGTGCGCTGACCATGCTGATCACGGGCATCGCGCTCGTCGGCCTCAACCAGGCCGACGACCACACCGTGAACAACCTCAAGATCGGCATCAAGCTGGCGATCCTCGTCGTGGTCCTCGGCCTCGTCTACGTCAAGCGGGACGAGGAGAGGGTCGACAAGGGCCTCTTCGCCGCCGTCGGCGGCCTGACCACGGCGAACATCTTCATCGCGACCCTCTGGGTGTGAGCCGCCGGGCCGCCGGGTGCGGGCCGCCGGGGCCACCGGGGCCGCCCGGTGTGAGCCCTTCCACAGGCTCCGTCCCCAAGGCGGACCCGGATGTCCGCGGGGCGTCCTAGACTCGTGAGGCGATGAGCAGCCTCTTTGACGACAGCTTCCTGGCCGGCCTCCAGAACCACTCGGAGGAGCCGCCGCCCCACCCCGAGGACGAGGAGCACGGCTCCCCGGCCGACGAGGAGGTCCCGCACGACCTCTTCGGGGAGCACTTCGACGCGCCTCCGCCCGCCCGGGAGACGCACTACCGCGACGGCCACCCCCGGCCCGTCGTGGACCCCGCCGCGCTCCTGGAGGGGCTGAACGAGCAGCAGCGCGCCGCCGTCGTCCACACGGGCACCCCGCTGCTCATCGTCGCCGGCGCCGGCTCGGGCAAGACCCGGGTGCTCACCCACCGCATCGCCCACCTCCTGGGCACCCGGCACGTCCACCCCGGGCAGATACTGGCGATCACCTTCACGAACAAGGCCGCCGGCGAGATGAAGGAGCGCGTCGAGCAGCTCGTCGGACCGCGGGCCAACGCGATGTGGGTGATGACCTTCCACAGCGCGTGCGTGCGCATCCTGCGCCGCGAGTCGAAGAAGCTCGGCTTCACCTCCTCCTTCTCGATCTACGACGCGGCCGACTCCAAGCGGCTGATGGCGCTGGTCTGCCGGGACCTGGACCTCGACCCGAAGAAGTTCCCGCCGAAGTCGTTCAGCGCCAAGGTCTCGAACCTGAAGAACGAGCTGATCGACGAGGAGACCTTCGCCGACCAGGCCGCCGACGGCTTCGAGAAGACGCTCGCCGAGGCGTACCGGATGTACCAGGCGCGGCTGCGCGAGGCCAACGCCCTGGACTTCGACGACATCATCATGACGACGGTCCACCTGCTCCAGGCGTTCCCCGACGTCGCCGAGCACTACCGGCGCCGCTTCCGCCACGTGCTCGTCGACGAGTACCAGGACACCAACCACGCCCAGTACACGTTGGTGCGCGAGCTCGTCGGCACCGGCTACGAGGACCTCGGCCCGGCCGAGCTGTGCGTGGTCGGCGACGCCGACCAGTCGATCTACGCCTTCCGCGGCGCGACCATCCGCAACATCCTCCAGTTCGAGGAGGACTACCCGGACGCGACGACGATCCTCCTGGAGCAGAACTACCGCTCCACCCAGACGATCCTCTCCGCCGCCAACGCCGTCATCGAGCGCAACGAGTCCCGCCGCCCCAAGAACCTGTGGACCAACGCGGGCGCGGGCGCGCAGATCACCGGTTACGTCGCCGACACCGAGCACGACGAGGCCCAGTTCGTCGCCGACGAGATCGACCGGCTCACCGACGCGGGCGAGGCCAGGGCCGGGGACGTCGCCGTCTTCTACCGGACCAACGCCCAGTCCCGCGTCTTCGAAGAGATCTTCATCCGCGTCGGACTGCCCTACAAGGTCGTCGGCGGCGTGCGCTTCTACGAGCGCAAGGAGGTCCGGGACGTCCTCGCGTACCTCCGCGTCCTCGCCAACCCCGAGGACAACGTCCCGCTGCGCCGCATCCTCAACGTCCCCAAGCGCGGCATCGGCGAGCGCGCCGAGGCGATGATCGACGCCCTGTCCCTGCGCGAGAAGATCACCTTCCCGCAGGCGCTCAAGCGGGTCGACGAGGCGTACGGCATGGCCGCCCGCTCGGCGAACGCGGTGAAGCGGTTCAACGCGCTCATGGACGAGCTGCGCACCATCGTCGAGTCCGGCGCCAGCCCCGCCGTCGTCCTGGAGGCAGTCCTGGAGCGGACCGGCTACCTCGCCGAGCTCCAGGCCTCGACCGACCCGCAGGACGAGACCCGCATCGAGAACCTCCAGGAACTCGCCGCGGTGGCCCTCGAGTTCGAGCAGGAGCGCGGCGAAGAGCCCGCGACCCTGGCCGAGTTCCTGGAGAAGGTCGCCCTCGTCGCCGACTCCGACCAGATCCCCGACGAGGACGAGGAGGGCTCCGGGGTCATCACCCTGATGACCCTGCACACCGCCAAGGGCCTGGAGTTCCCGGTGGTGTTCCTGACGGGCATGGAGGACGGCGTCTTCCCGCACATGCGCGCCCTCGGACAGACGAAGGAGCTGGAGGAGGAGCGGCGCCTCGCGTACGTCGGCATCACGCGCGCGCGTGAGCGGCTCTACCTCACCCGCTCGTCGATGCGCAGCGCCTGGGGCCAGCCCTCGTACAACCCGGCCTCGCGCTTCCTGGAGGAGATCCCGCCCGCGTACCTGGAGTGGAAGCGGACCGGTCCGATGGTCAAGCCCGCCGGGCCGACCTCGGGGATCACCTCCTCGCTCTCCTCCTCCCGCGCGCGCTCCGGCCCCTCCGGCTTCGCCACCCGGCGCGCCGGCGACAAGCCGGTGATCTCCCTCCAGGTCGGCGACCGCGTCACGCACGACCAGTTCGGGCTCGGCACGGTCATGGCGGTGCAGGGCGAGGGCGACAAGGCCCAGGCGACGATCGACTTCGGCGACGAGAAGCCGAAGCGGCTGGTGCTGCGGTACGCGCCGGTCGAGAAGCTGTAGCGGGGCGGTACGGGAGCGGGCGGTACGGGAAGGGGCCCCGGCAGCGGATGCCGGGGCCCCTTCCCGTACGCGTACGGGGGAAGGCTCAGCTGAGCGGGTTGAGACCGTGGCTCAGCAGCCAGGGCAGCGGGTCGATCGCGGAGCCGCCGCCGGGCCGGACCTCGAAGTGGAGGTGCGGGCCGGTGGAGTTGCCGGAGTTGCCCGAGTAGGCGATGACGTCGCCGGCCTTGACGTAACCCGAGCGGATCTTGGTGCTGCTGAGGTGGCAGTACCAGGTCTCGGTGCCGTCGGGGGAGGTCACGATCGCCATGTTGCCGTAGGCGCTGTTCCACTGCGTGCGGACGGTGCCGTCGGTGGCGGCCATGACGGGGGTGCCGTACTGCACGGGGAAGTCGATGCCGGTGTGCAGCGACATCCAGTTGACGCCGGCCTGGCCGAACCGGGCGCTGAGCTGGTGGAGCTTCACCGGCAGCAGGAACTTGGGGCGCAGCGCCTCCTTGCGGGCCGCCTCCTCCTCGCGCTTCTTCTTCTCGGCGGCCTGGCGGGCGCGGAGGTCGATGCGCTCCTGGGTGCGGCTGGCGCGGTCGCCGAAGTCGCGGGCGTCGGCGCTGAGCGCGGCGAGCTGGGTGTCGAGCGCGCTGTTGGCGGCGACCTGCTTGACGGAGGCCGGGTCGGCGGCGGCCAGCGTGGTCGTGTCGTCCTTCTGCGCGCCGGTCGTGTCGGAGCCGGTGAGGCCGCCGACGGAGGCGGCGGCGATGCCGGCGACTCCCATGACGCAGGCGGAGGGGACCGCGACGGTCAGCAGCGCGGACCGTTTGGCGGGGGTGCGGCGACGGGCGCGGCCGCCACCGGAGGAGCGGCGCACGGAGCGGCCGGCGAGGGGCGGTTCCGTACGGAGCTCGACGGCCGGTCCGGCGGTCGGCTCGGCGTGGTCGTGGGCGTCGTCCTCGAAGTCCTCGCCGTCGAGGTCCTCCGGAGCTCCGGCGTCGGCCTCGGCCGGGTCGTAGGTCTCGTCGGCCTCGTAAGCGGGGTAGGTCCCGTCGGCCTCGTCGGAGGAGAGCTCCTGGTGTCCAGGGTGTCCCTCGTGTCCCTCGTGTTCCGAGGGGGCGTACTCGAAGGCGAACTCGGCCGTGTGCTGCTCGGCCTGCGGGGTGTACTGGTGGGGCACGACCGGCTCGGGCTCCGGGGCCGCGTGGTTCCACGCGGTCGCGTCGAAGGCGCCGGTCTCGGTCGCGAAGGCGGGGGCGGCCCACTGGCCGGTGGCGTCGTAGGCCTCGTAGCCGTACGTGCCCTGGGCGGCGTACGCGCCTGCGTGGGCGGTCTCGTACTGGCCGGTGTGCTGGGCCTCGGTCCAGGCGGAGGCGTCCCACTGCCCGGTGGTGTCGTACTGCGTCGCGGTGGTCTCGTACGCGCCGGCGGTCTCGTACGCGCCGGTCGTGTCGTAGGAGCCGGTGGTGTTCCACTGGCCCGTGGTGTCCCACTGGCCGGTCGTGTCGTACTGCCCGGTGGTGTCGTACTGCCCCGTCGTCGCGTACGTGCCGGTGGCCGCGTACTGACCGAGGTCCCACTGGCCGCTGTGGTCGGCCTGACCGCCGGGGTAGGCGCCGAACAGCGGGTCGATGGCGAAGCTGCCGGTGGTGTGGGCGCCGTCGCCGGCGTACCCGGCGTGGGGGTGCTGGTCGTTCACCAACGTCTCTCTCGCCTCGGCAGCAGGAGCAGTCCGGGGCGGGCCCGTGAGGGGTGTCCCGGGGGTAAGCAGTGGCGCGACTGTACCCGGCGGTACGCGCGGCGGACAATCTTCGGAGGGGTTTGGGCCCGCAGGAAACGGGCAATCGACCGCGTTTTGCCAGCCGGGTGGAGAGCTTTGGCCCTGTGTTCGATGAATGTTCGAAGAGTGGTGTCGTGCGGTCAGGCGACGGAGGTGGCGCCGGGCTCCTCCTCCCGCGTCCCGGCGGCCACCGGGCCGCCCGCGTCGAGGGCCTCCCGGACCCCGGCGGCCACCGTCGGGTGCACGGGCAGCGCGAGATGGCCGATGCCGCTCACCCGCACGTTGTGCACGAGCAGGTCGGGATGGTCGAGACGGGCGGTCTCCGCAGGCACCATCACCTGGTCCAGATCGCTCCAGAAACTCACGAACCGGGTCCGGCAGCCGGGCGCGGGCCCGGCGAGCTCCCGCAGCACCTCCGAACCGGGCCGCATCTGCCGCACCAGCGGATGCGCGTCGGCGAGCGGGGCCACCGTGGTGCCCGCGTGCGGGGTGCCGAGCGTGACCAGGGTGCGCACCCGGGAGTCACCGTCCAGTCGCTGCACGTAATAACGGGCGATCAGGCCGCCGAGGCTGTGCCCGACGATGTCGACCTCGGCGTGCCCGGTGCGGGCGCGCACCTCGTCCACCCGGCGGCCCAGCAGCTCGGCGGCGGCCCGCAGGTCGCAGGTGAGCGGGGAGTAGTTGAGCGACTCGACGCAGTCGCGGCCGTTCCGGAGGAGGGAGCGGCGGAGCATGACGAAGACCGACCGGTTGTCGACGAAGCCGTGCAGGAGGATCACCGGCCGGTTGCCCGGGGCGATCGTCGTGGGCCGCGGGGCGGGGGAGAGCCGCTCGGCGAGCATCCCGGACGGGTAGAGGACGAGATGGCCGGTGAGGATCGCGACTTCCAGCGCGGTGGCCTTCATGAGTGCGGTGACCTTGCCGAGCTCCATGGTCGGCCTCCCGAACGGCACGCGGGGCCGAACGGTACGCCGGTCCGCCATGCGCCGCGCCGCCCGGATGGCGGCACGGGGCGTGACGACCTCGTCACGGCTCCCTTCGCGAACGTCCCCGCCGGCGGCTGGTGGGCCCAGGAGGAGGACCCGAGGCGGGGACGGCGCAGAGCGAACATGTCCCACGTGTGATTTCCCCCTCGGAGGCCGTCGCGAAACGGCCCCGGTGCGGGATGCTGGGGATAGCGTTCGTTCACCTCCCCGGCGGTCAGGCGCGGGGGGTCGCATGTGGAGGCAGTGATGGGTGTGAGCGGTCCGATCCGTGTGGTCGTCGCCAAGCCGGGTCTCGACGGCCACGATCGCGGCGCGAAGGTGATCGCGAGGGCGCTGCGCGACGCGGGCATGGAGGTCATCTACACGGGGCTCCACCAGACCCCCGAGCAGATCGTCGACACCGCGATCCAGGAGGACGCCGACGCGATCGGCCTCTCGATCCTCTCCGGGGCGCACAACACGCTGTTCGTGAAGGTCCTGGAGCTCCTCAAGGACCGCGACGCGGAGGACATCAAGGTCTTCGGCGGCGGCATCATCCCCGACGCGGACATCCCGCCGCTCAAGGAGAAGGGCGTGGCGGAGATCTTCACGCCGGGCGCGACGACCGCGTCCATCGTGGAGTGGGTGAACGCGAACGTCCGCGTCACCGCGTAGTCCGCTGCGCGGCGCGCCCGCACCCGCCCGACAGGGCCCTCCCCGCCCGGGAGGGCCCTGTCGGCGTCCGGAGCGCGCCGCCCGGACCGCCACGCCACCTCAGGAGGCCACGCCACCTCAGGAGCCGGGCGGCGGTGCGGAGCCGGACGGCGGTGCGAGTTCGGCGTGCATCGCGGCGCGGAGTCCGAGGGTGGAGACCAGGCGCTGGAAGGCCTCCGCCCAGTAGTCGCCCGCGCCGGGGGAGCTGTCCTCCGTCTCGTCGGGACGGGACGTCAGGGACTCCAGTCGGCGCGCCGCCTCCGGGGCGAGGCAGCGCTCCGCCAGGCCCATCACCCCGCTGAAGCTCCACGGGTAACTGCCCGCCTCGCGCGCGATGTCGAGCGCGTCGATCACGGCGGCGCCGAGCGGCTCCGCCCACGGGACGGCGCAGACGCCGAGCAGCTGGAACGCCTCCGACAGCCCGTGGGCCGCGATGAACGAGGCGACCCAGCGCGCCCGTTCCTCCACGGGCAGCATCGACAGGAGCTGGGCGCGCTCGCCCAGCGACGAGGTGCCGGGGCCCGTGGCGGGCGGGGCGGCGGGGGAACCGAGCAGCGCGCGCGACCACGCCGGGTCCCGCTGGCGCACGGCGGCCCGGCACCAGGCCGCGTGCAGTTCGCCCTGCCAGTCGTCGGCGACCGGCAGGGCCACGATCTCCTCCGGGCCCCGTCCGCCGAACCTGGCCGGCCAGGAGGGCAGCGGCGTCGCCTCGACGAGCTGGCCCAGCCACCAGGAACGCTCGCCCCGACCCGCCGGGGGCGTCGCCACCAGGCCGTCCCGCCGCATCGCCGCGTCGCACTCGTGCGGCGCCTCGACGGCGATCGTCGGCGTCGGGGCCGTCCGGTCCAGGCCGACGCAGGTGGCGGCCCGGGCCGCCATCCGGCCCGCGAGGGCGGAGGACGGCAGGGCGGAGAGCAGCTCGGCGGCGGTGGCCCGGACGTTGCGGCTGCGGTCGTCGAGGGCCTCCTCCAGGAACTCCTCGTCGGCGTCGGAGAGCCCGGCCCGCAGCGAGTCCAGGAACATCAGCCGGTCCTCCGCCCGCTCGGCGGACCAGGTCGAGGCGAGCAGCGCGAGACCGGCGGCCGGGTCCTCGGCCCGTACGGCGGAGAGCAGGGCGACCCGCTCGGCGAACAGGCCCTCGTCCCACAGCGCGCGGACCCCCTCGGCGTCCTTCGGGGACGGGAGACGGCCGCCCGCGCCACGACCCCGGAGGGCGAACCTCCACTCGGGGTTGAGCCGGGCCAGCCACAGGCCGCGCGGACCCGCCAGACGCAGCGCCCGGGGGCGCAGATCGGTGCGGGCCCTGGCCGCGTCGAGCAGCGCGGGCAGGGCCGCGGGCGGGGCCTTGTAGCCGTACCGGTCGGCGAGGGCCAGCCACTGGGGGAGGAGTTCGGCCAGGTCGGGGGCGGCCCCGCGCCGCCCGGCGGGCGAGGGCGCGGTCCGGCCGGCGAGCAGCTGGTCGAGGCGGAGCCGGGCGGCCTCGGGCAGCGGTGCGCGCGGGTCCTCCGGCGCGGGCTCCGGCAGGGGCGCGGCGGGTCCGGGCCGCAGGCCCGCCCTGCGCCGTACGGTGTGCAGCGCGGCCGCGTCGAGCAGCGCGCCCGGCAGGTCCCGGGCCGTGGCGGAGCCCGCGGACGCGACGGGGGGCCGACGGTCCGTCCCCAGCGTCGCCGAGCCGACGAGCTCCTCCCAGGACGGGGCGGACGCCCCGTCGTCGGCGGTCGTTCCCGCCGCCGGCGCGGCGGGGGTGGTCGCGGTCGTGTCCATCGGGCTCCTCCGGTGGGTCGGTGCGCGGTGGCCGGGCGTCATACGAGGGGGACCGTCTCGCCCGGGTCCTCCGGGGACCAGGCGGCGAGCGGGGTGAAGCCGCGGTGCCCGACCTCCCCGAAGACGGTCACCGGGGCGCCGCCGGACAGGGCGACCAGGCGCCAGAGACCGGGCCGTGACTGGGCGGCGGGCGTCAGGGGCAGTGCCTCGCGGCCGTCGGCGTCGGCGAGCTGCCAGCCGTACTCCGCGGGCACCGGGACGACCTGACCCAGCGTCACGGGCCAGGAGTCCAGCCACGGGTCCTCGCCGAGCGCGCGGCCGTACGCGTCGAGCGCCGCGCCGACCGGTCCGCCCGCCGGCGGGGCGACGGGGCCGGCGACCGGGACGAACCGCTCGCCCGGCTCCGCCCGCACCTGGCCCGAGCCGGTGTGCGGCGTCAACTCGCCGTCCAGCAAGGCGCCCACGGGGAGCGTGAGCTGCGGCGCCCGGCCCGCCGCCCCGAAGGACAGGAGGAGCGCGGTGCGCCCGGTCGTCGTGCCGTGCAGCCAGATCCGCCGGGTCGTCAGCCGGGCGTCGGCCGCGTCGTACTGCGCGAGGACCAGCCAGTGGTCGCGCACCGGGGTGCCGTCGGCCGGGGCGGTGAGGCCCACCCGGGTCCGTACCGTCGTCGCGAACGGGGCGGGCAGCCGGTCCGCCGCCAGCCACGCCCGGCCGAGGAGGTGCGTCAGCGCGCACTCCTCCAGGAGCCGCACCGGCCAGCCCGGCCCCGAGCCGGGTATCGCCCCCAGCTCCCGGACCCGCCCGGCGAGCCCCGGCGCCTGGGCGTCGACCATGCGGGCCGCCGTCTCCTCCCACAGCCCGTACCCCGCCTGTCCGGCCACCGCCAGACCGCCGCGCAGCAGGTCGGCGAGCCGCTGCTCCAACTCCCGCACGCCCGCGGTGATCCGGGCCGCCCTGCGCTCGGCCCGGCGGCGCGCCGCCTCCGGATCCGCCGGTGCTCCCGGGGCCTTGTCGCCGGCCGGAAGGGCCGCGCTCGCCGCCCGGCCGCGCCGTGCGGCGAGCCACCGCGCGGCCCAGTCGGGCGCGGAGCACCCCTCGGCGGCGATCCCGTCCGCCGCCCGGAGCAGCAGCAGGCCCAGCGCGTGCTTGCAGGGGGACTTCCGGCTGGGGCAGTCGCAGGAGTAGGCGGGCTCCGTGGTGTCGACGACCGTCCGGTACGGCGTGCTTCCGCCGCCCTTGCACAGACCCCAGACGGCGCCGTCGCCGCAGCCCGTCTCCGACCAGGGCCCGGCCGTGCCGAGCCTGCTCCCCGCTCTGCGCGACGCGTCGTCAGGAGCCAGCGCAAGCACCTGTTCCGACGTCCGGCCCACCCCCATGGCATTCATGTCGTCGACGGTAGAGGCCGCCACTGACAACGCCCCGGGCCCGGTGGTTCCGGGAGGTGGGGGCGGAGACGGGAGATTTGACTTTACCCTTCCTTTACGGTTCTCTGCGGCGACCGACGCACCGCACCACACCGTCCAGGGGGACCCCATGAAGCGCACCGTCCGCACCGCCGTCTCGGCCCTCGCCGTCGCCGGACTCGCCCTCGGCCTCGGGGCCTGCTCCGAGGCCGCCGAGAAGGCCGTCGACCAGGTCGACAAGTCCGTGAACGAGACCTACGAGGTCACGTACGAGGTCACCGGCAAGAACATCGAGTCGATCGACTACCACGCCGGCGGCGGCACCGCGATGGAGCCGAAGATCGAGTCCGAGAAGAAGCCCACCACGCCGTGGAAGAAGACGGTGACGCTGAAGGGCATCATGCCGCCGGCCGTCATGCCGATCTCGCTCGACCCCGCCGACCTCACCTGCAAGGTCATCCACAACGGCAAGGTCATCAAGGAGGCCAAGGGCCAGGAGGCGACGGCGGGCGGCTGCGTCGCCGTCTCCCCGATCGTCGGCTGACCCTCCCTCAGCCTCCTCAACCGGCCCTGACCAGCGGCGACATCCGATTGTCAGTGGCATGGTGCACGGTGGATCGCACAGCAGGTCGAACGATCTGGAGGGGGATCCATGCCCGTGCCCGAAACCATCGCGAAGCCCGGTTCCGGTGTCGAGACGGACACCGGACCGGGACGGCCGCAGACCGCCGGCGAGGCCCTGCGACCGCACGCCGAGCACGCCTTCGCCCACGAACTCGCGGCCCTCGCCGCCGCCGACGACCGGCCCCGGCCCGCCCGCTGGCGCCTCTCCCCGTGGGCCGTCGCCACCTACCTCCTCGGCGGCACGCTCCCCGACGGCACCCTCGTCACGCCCAAGTACGTGGGGCCTCGCCGCATCGTGGAAGTCGCCGTCACCACGCTCGCCACCGACCGGGCGCTGCTCCTCCTCGGCGTCCCCGGCACCGCCAAGACCTGGGTCTCCGAGCACCTCGCCGCCGCCGTCAGCGGTGACTCCACCCTCCTCGTCCAGGGCACCGCCGGCACGCCCGAGGAGGCCATCCGGTACGGCTGGAACTACGCGCGACTCCTCTCCCACGGCCCCAGCGAGGACGCCCTCGTCCCCAGCCCCGTGATGCGCGCGATGTCCCAGGGCATGACCGCCCGGGTCGAGGAGCTCACCCGCATCCCCGCCGACGTGCAGGACACGCTCATCACGATCCTGTCCGAGAAGACCCTGCCCGTCCCCGAGCTCGGCCAGGAGGTGCAGGCCGTCCCCGGCTTCAACCTGATCGCCACCGCCAACGACCGCGACCGCGGCGTCAACGAGCTCTCCAGCGCCCTGCGCCGCCGCTTCAACACCGTCGTCCTGCCGCTGCCCGCGACCCCCGAGGCCGAGGTCGACATCGTCGCCCGCCGGGTCGAGCAGCTCGGGCGCTCCCTCGAACTCCCCGTCCTGCCCGACGGCGCGGACGAGATCCGCCGGGTCGTCACCGTCTTCCGCGAACTGCGGGACGGGGTCACCACCGACGGCCGGACGAAGGTCAAGTCCCCCTCGGGGACGCTCTCCACGGCCGAGGCGATCTCCGTCGTCACCGGCGGGCTCGCCCTCGCCGCCCACTTCGGCGACGGCGTCCTGCGCCCCGGCGACATCGCCGCCGGCATCCTCGGCGCGGTCGTCCGCGACCCGGCGGCCGACCGGGTCGTCTGGCAGGAGTACCTGGAAACGGTCGTGCGGGAGAGAGACGGCTGGAAGGACTTCTATCGCGCCTGCCGCGAGGTGAGCGCATGACCACCACGACCACGGCCTCCCACATCTCCCGCCCACCGGACCCGCCCCGGGAGACGCCCCCGGCCTCCGGCCCCCTGGGGACCCCGACCTCCAGCCCCCTGGGGACCCCGGCCTCCGGCTCCTTGCGGGCTCCGGCCTCCGGCCCCTCGCGGACCCCGGTCTCAGGCTCCCTGCGGGCCCCGGCCTCCGGCCCCCTGCGGGCCCCGGCCTCCGGCCCCCTTCGGGGAGGGCCCCTGCTGCTCGGGGTGCGGCACCACGGGCCCGGGTCCGCGCGCGGGGTGCGGGCCGCGCTGGAGGCGGCGCGCCCCGCCGCGGTGCTCGTGGAGGGACCCGCCGAGGCCGACGCCCTCGTGACGCTCGCCGCGGACCCGGACATGCGGCCGCCCGTCGCGCTGCTCGCCCACGCCGTCGACGACCCCGGACGGGCCGCGTTCTGGCCGATGGCCGAGTTCTCTCCCGAGTGGGTCGCGATCCGCTGGGCCCTCGACCACGGCGCCGCCGTCCGCTTCGTCGACCTGCCCGCCGCCCACACCCTCGCCGCCGCCGACCCCACCTGGAGGGACGAGGGGGACGGCGAAGAGGAGGTCGGCGGCGACCCGCGGATCGACCCGGTCGCCGAACTCGCCGGAGCCGCCGGGTACGAGGACGCCGAACGCTGGTGGGAGGACGCCGTCGAACTGCGCGGGGACGGCGACCCCACCGCCCCCTTCGAGGCCCTCGCCGAGGCCATGGGCGCCCTCCGCGAGACGTACGGACACGGCGGCCACCCCCGCGACCTGGTCCGCGAGGCCCATATGCGGCTCCAACTGCGCGCCGCCCGCAAGGAGTTCGGCGACTCCGTCGCCGTCGTCTGCGGCGCCTGGCACGTGCCCGCCCTCACCCGCGGGACCACCGTCGCCGCCGACAAGGCCCTCCTCAAGGGCCTGCCCCGGGTGAAGGCCGAACTGACCTGGGTCCCCTGGACCCACCGCAGACTCGCCCGCCGCTCCGGCTACGGCGCCGGGATCGACGCGCCCGGCTGGTACGGACACCTCTTCGCCGCCCCCGACCGGCCCGTCGAGCGCTGGATGACGAAGGTCGCCGGGCTCCTCAGGGCCGAGGACCACCCCGTCTCCTCCGCCCACGTCATCGAGGCCGTCCGGCTCGCCGAGACGCTCGCCGCCCTGCGCGGCCGTCCGCGCCCCGGCCTCGACGAGACGACCGACGCCGTCCGCGCCATCCTCTGCGAGGGCTCCGACGTGCCGCTCGCCCTCGTCCGCGACCGCCTCGTCGTCGGCGACGTCCTCGGCGAGGTGCCGGCCGGCGCCCCTGCCGTGCCCCTCCAACGCGATCTGGACCGCCGCCGGCGCGCCCTGCGCCTCAAGCCCGAGGCCCAGGAGCGCGAGCTCGGGCTCGACCTCCGCAAGGAGACCGACGGCGAGCGCAGCCGTCTGCTGCACCGGCTGCGCCTCCTCGGCGTCCACTGGGGCGAACCGGCCGCCGGGCGGGCCGGCACCGGCACCTTCCGGGAGACCTGGCGGCTGCGCTGGGAGCCCGAGCTGCACGTCCGGGTCGCCGAGGCCGGCGTCTGGGGCACCACCGTCGAGGCCGCCGCCACCGCCAGGGCCGAGGCCCGCGCCCTCGCCGCGACCGCCCTCGGCGACATCACCGCCCTCGCCGAGCAGTGCCTCCTCGCCGGACTCACGGACGCCCTGCCGGTCGTCATGCGGGCGCTCGCCGACCGGGCCGCGCTCGACACCGACGTCGCCCACCTGGCGCAGGCCCTCCCGGCCCTGGCCCGCGCCCTGCGCTACGGCGACGTCCGCGGCACCGGCACGGCGGCCCTCGGCGAGGTCGCCGCCGGGATCGCCGAGCGGATCTGCGTCGGCCTGCCGCCCGCCTGCGCCGGACTCGACACGGACGCCGCCGCGCAGATGCGGGACCGGATCGACGCCGTCCACACGGCGATCGGCCTCCTCCCGGACCGCCCCGACCTCGTCGACCGGTGGGCCGGGGTGCTGCGCCGGCTCGCCGACCGCGACCGGACGCCGGGCGTCCTGCGGGGGCGGGCCGCCCGGCTGCTGCTCGACGAGGGCCGCCTCGCCGACGGGGAGGCCGCCCCGCTCATGAGCCGCGCCCTCTCGCCCGGCACCCCGCCGGCCGACGCCGCCGCCTGGATCGACGGCTTCGTCGGCGGGGCCTCCGGCGGCGGACTGCTCCTCGTCCACGACGAGCGGCTCCTCGGACTGGTCGACGCCTGGCTGACGTCCGTCCCGGCCGAGGCGTTCACCGACGTCCTGCCGCTGCTGCGGCGCACCTTCTCCGGTTACGAGCAGGGCGTGCGCCGCACCCTCGGGGAGCTGGTCGCGCGGGGGCCGCGCGCCGGCGGCCCGGGACCCTCCGCACCCGGCGTGCCCGGCTTCGCCCCGGACCCCGACCCCGAGCGGGCGGACGCCGTGCTGCCGCTCCTCCACCTCATCCTCGGAACGGAGGCCCGCACATGACGCACACGACGCCCACCGACGACGAGCGGCTGCGGCGCTGGCGGCTGGTCCTGGGCGGCGGGGAGGCCGACGGCACCGGCCGGGCGCTCACCGGCACCGACGCCGCCGTGGACGGAGCCCTCACCGCGCTCTACGACCAGCCGGGCGGGAGGGGCCCCCGCACCGGGCGGGACCGCTCGGCCGGACTCGGCGCGTCCGCGCCCTCCGTCGCCCGCTGGCTCGGCGACATCCGCACGTACTTCCCGAGCTCCGTCGTCCAGGTCATGCAGCGCGACGCCATCGACCGGCTCGGGCTCGCCACCCTCCTCCTGGAGCCGGAGATGCTGGAGGCCGTCGAGGCCGACGTGCACCTCGTCGGCACCCTCCTCTCCCTCGGCAGGGCGATGCCCGAGACGACCCGGGAGACCGCCCGGGCCGTCGTCCGCAAGGTCGTCGACGACCTGGAGAAGCGCCTCGCCACCCGCACCCGCGCCACCCTCACCGGCGCCCTCGACCGCTCCGCCCGGATCAGCCGCCCCCGCCACCGGGACATCGACTGGGACCGCACGATCCGCGCCAACCTCAAGCACTACCTGCCCGAGCGGCGCACGGTCGTCCCCGAGCGGCTCGTCGGCCACGGACGCGCCTCCCGGGGCGTCAGGAAGGAGATCGTGCTCTGCGTCGACCAGTCGGGCTCCATGGCCGCCTCCGTCGTCCACGCCGCCGTCTTCGGCGCGGTGCTCGCCTCGATGCGGTCGCTCGCGACCCGCCTCGTCGTCTTCGACACCTCCGTCGTCGACCTGACCGAGCAGCTCGACGACCCGGTCGACGTCCTCTTCGGCACCCGGCTCGGCGGCGGCACCGACATCAACCGCGCCCTCGCCTACTGCCAGTCGAGGATCACCCGCCCCGCCGACACCGTCGTCGTCCTCGTCAGCGACCTCTACGAGGGAGGCATCCAAGACGAGATGCTGAAGCGGGTCGCGGCCATGAAGGCCTCCGGCGTCCAGTTCGTCGCGCTGCTCGCGCTCTCCGACGAGGGCGCCCCCGCCCACGACCGGGACCACGCGGCGGCGCTCGCCGCGCTCGGCGTCCCGGCCTTCGCCTGCACCCCCGACCTGTTCCCGGAGATCATGGCGGCCGCCCTGGAGAAGCGCCCGCTGCCGATACCCGAGGACTGAGGGGCTGCGGAATCCGTCGCCGCAGGACCACCCACACGGGCGCGCCCGACCCCACTGAGGTCCATATCACACTCGTGGCGGAACGACCCTCACCCCGGCCCCCGGCGCGTCGTGAGAACCCCGAAGGCCCGTCCCCGCCTGCCGCGAGGGGGTTCCGGGCCCACTCCGCCGCCCCTACGGACAGCCCCCCGATCCATACGTTCTGTGACCCGTATCACCGCTCTGGTGTGACCTGCGATTTAGGGACCCACGGCCCACGGGGATAACCTGCGAGACGGACATGCCGCGTCCACGGACTCCGTGAACGCCTCCCTTGTGACAGCGCAGTCACGTTGCCCTCCGCGGCACGCCCACGCAGACAACGAACCGCGATCATCAGAAAAGGGACGGACGCGCGTGGACCTGTTCGAGTACCAGGCGAGGGACCTCTTCGCCAAGCACGGTGTACCGGTGCTGGCCGGTGAAGTCATCGACACGCCTGAGGCGGCGCGCGAGGCCACCGAGCGTCTTGGCGGCAAGTCGGTCGTCAAGGCGCAGGTGAAGGTCGGCGGCCGCGGCAAGGCCGGCGGCGTCAAGCTGGCCGCCACCCCGGACGAGGCCGTCGCCCGCGCGACGGACATCCTCGGGATGGACATCAAGGGCCACACGGTCCACAAGGTGATGATCGCGGAGACCGCTCCGGAGATCGTCGAGGAGTACTACGTCTCGTACCTCCTCGACCGCACCAACCGCACCTTCCTCGCCATGGCGTCCGTCGCCGGTGGCATGGACATCGAGGAGGTCGCCGCGACGACCCCCGAGAAGCTCGCGAAGGTGCCGGTCGACTCCAACAAGGGCGTCGACATCGAGAAGGCCCGCGAGATCGTCGCCCAGGCGAAGTTCCCGGCCGAGGTCGCCGAGAAGGTCGCCGAGGTCCTCGTGACCCTGTGGAAGACCTTCGTCGCCGAGGACGCCCTCCTCGTCGAGGTCAACCCGCTGGCCAAGGTCGCCTCCGGCGAGGTCATCGCCCTCGACGGCAAGGTCTCCCTGGACGCCAACGCCGACTTCCGCCAGCCGGAGCACGAGGCGCTCGAGGACAAGGCCGCAGCCAACCCGCTCGAGGCTGCCGCCAAGGCCAAGGGCCTCAACTACGTCAAGCTCGACGGCCAGGTCGGCATCATCGGCAACGGCGCGGGCCTCGTCATGTCGACGCTGGACGTCGTCGCGTACGCCGGTGAGAACCACGGCGGCGTGAAGCCGGCCAACTTCCTCGACATCGGCGGCGGCGCCTCCGCCGAGGTCATGGCGAACGGCCTGGAGATCATCCTCGGCGACCCGGACGTCAAGTCCGTGTTCGTCAACGTCTTCGGTGGCATCACCGCCTGTGACGAGGTCGCCAACGGCATCGTGCAGGCCCTGGAGCTCCTCGCCTCGAAGGGCGAAGAGGTCACCAAGCCGCTGGTCGTCCGTCTCGACGGCAACAACGCGGAGCTGGGTCGCAAGATCCTGTCGGACGCCAACCACCCGCTCGTGCAGCGCGTGGACACCATGGACGGCGCGGCCGACAAGGCCGCCGAGCTCGCGGCTGCGAAGTAAGGGACAGGGGAAACCACAGCCATGGCTATCTTCCTCAACAAGGACAGCAAGGTCATCGTCCAGGGCATGACCGGTGCCACGGGCATGAAGCACACCAAGCTCATGCTCGGTGACGGCACCAACATCGTCGGCGGCGTGAACCCGCGCAAGGCCGGCACCAAGGTCGACTTCGACGGCACCGAGGTCCCGGTCTTCGGCACCGTCGCCGAGGCGATGAAGGAGACCGGCGCCAACGTCTCGGTCCTCTTCGTCCCGCCGGCCTTCGCGAAGGCCGCCGTGGTCGAGGCGATCGACGCCGAGATCCCGCTCGCCGTCGTCATCACCGAGGGCATCGCCGTCCACGACTCGGCCGCGTTCTACGCGTACGCCGTCGAGAAGGGCAACAAGACCCGCCTCATCGGCCCGAACTGCCCCGGTCTCATCACCCCGGGCCAGTCCAACGCCGGCATCATCCCGGGCGACATCACGAAGCCGGGCCGCATCGGCCTGGTCTCGAAGTCCGGCACGCTGACGTACCAGATGATGTACGAGCTCCGTGACCTCGGCTTCTCCTCCGCCGTCGGCATCGGTGGCGACCCGGTCATCGGCACCACGCACATCGACGCCCTCGCGGCGTTCGAGGCGGACCCCGACACCGACCTGATCGTCATGATCGGCGAGATCGGCGGCGACGCCGAGGAGCGCGCGGCCGACTTCATCAAGGCCAACGTCACCAAGCCGGTCGTCGGCTACGTCGCGGGCTTCACCGCCCCCGAGGGCAAGACCATGGGCCACGCCGGCGCCATCGTCTCCGGCTCCTCCGGCACCGCCCAGGCGAAGAAGGAGGCCCTCGAGGCCGCCGGTGTCAAGGTCGGCAAGACGCCGACCGAGACCGCCAAGCTGGCGCGCGCCATCCTCGCGGGCTGAACAGGCTGACACGCACAGCGGCCTGACGGGCAGCACGCGAGCGGGCCCCGCCCCTCCCGGGAGACCGGGAGGGGCGGGGCCCGCTGCGTGTCCGGGGCCCGCTGCGTGTCCGGCGGCCGGGGCCGATCGGGAGACGGGCCTAGCCGATCGCCGGGACCAGCCGCTCCGGGCCCGGGTTGGGCTCGGCGCGCAGCTTGTCGCGGAGCTCCAGGTCCTCCGGGCCGAGCTTCTGCGGGCCGCCGCGCACGGGCACGCCGTTGACGGCCTCGCCGGGGGCGTTCACCGGGATGTAGCGGGTCGGCGCGGTCGCCGCCGTGAAGCCGGTGACCGCGATGAGGGCCGCCGTCACCCCGAGCACCATCCGCGTCCAGCCGCGGGCCCGGCGCTCGCTGCCCGACCGGACCGCGCGGGCGGGCGGCAGCGTCGCCGTCGGCGCCTCCTCGACCAGCGCGCTCAGACACCGGTGCAGGTCCTCCGGCTCGGCGAGCTCGGGGATCCGCCTGCCGAGGACCGCCCGGGCGTGCAGCAGCCGGTTGGCGGCGGCGGGCGTGCTCGCCTCCGTCTCGGCCGCCGTCTCCGGCAGGTCCAGGCCGAGCCCGTCGTAGAGCAGGACGGTACGGCGGTACGGCGGCGGCAGTTCGAGGAGCGCGCCGAGCAGCGCCCGGCGGTTCGCCTCGGCCGGCGGGGCGTCGGGGTGCCGGTGGGTGCGCCGGAGCCGGTGCCAGGGGGAGAGGGCGTACTCGTACGCCGTCGCCCGCACCCAGCCCACCGGGTCCGGGTCCACGGCGACCTCGGGCCAGTGCTGCCAGGCGTGGTGGAAGGCGTACTCGACGGCCTCCCGGGAGAGCCCGCGGCGCCCGGTGAGCAGGTACGTCTGGTGGACGAGGCCGGGTGCGGCGTACGCGTACAGCGCGTCGAAGGCCTCCTCGGGGGTGAAGGCCGGCGGCCCCGTGAGGGCCGCGGGTTCTGCGGGGGCCGAGGGGTCCGCGGGGGCGGCCGGTTCCGCGGGGGCCTCCGCCGTCACCGGTCTCAGCCGCTCCGGCGGCTTCGCGGGGCCTTTGCGGGCGGGGCCCGGTGAGATGACGGGCGCCGGGGAGGGGGCCCGCGGCGGCTTGGCGGCCCGCTTGACGGCGGCCCTGGGCCGCACGTTGCCCGAAGCCGAAGCCGAAGCCGAAGCCGACGGCTGTGGCTGTGGCTGTGGCTGTGGCTGCGGCGGCTGGGCGTGCGTCTGTGCCTGCGCCCGGGACTCCGCGCGGGGCTCGGCCTCGGGAGGGACGAGGTCCGTGGGCTCGGGCGTGCCGAGCAGCTTCGCGTACGCCTCGCGCTTGCGGCCCCGGGGCGCCGAGCGCCCGGTCTCCCACGACCTCACCGTGGCCTTCGTGACGCCCATGGCCTCGGCGACCTGCTCCTCGCTCAGGGCGAGGGCCTCACGCAACCTGCGCCGTTCCTTCGGGGTCGGCAGGGGGACGGAGGATGCGGAATCCGCGGTGCTCCGGCTCATCGGCGTCGACCTCCCGCAGAGCTGCTCTGGGCGGAAAAGAACATAAACGTATCTTGAGCGACACAACGGATGTTTGCCTGTTACGCGGCGAAAGCGCGTGTCGTTGGCAGCATGGCCCCGTGACCCATGTGACCGAGCACCCCCTGGTCCAGGGCGGCCGTTCCGCCGCGCTCGCCACCGCCTGCGTCCGGGGGGCGGTCGCCGCCGGACTCGGGCTCGGCACCCTCGCGGTCCTGGTGATCGCGGCCTGGATCAGCTCCCCGTACCCCGACAGCGGCCCCGCCGGCGCCCTGCACGTGGCCGCCGGCCTCTGGCTGCTCGCCCACGGCGTGGACCTGGTCCGCACGGACACCCTGTCCGGCCTGCCCGCCCCCCTCGGCATCGCCCCGCTGCTGCTCGCCGCCCTGCCCGTCTGGCTGGTGCACCGGACCGCCCGCGACACCCTCGACCCGGGGGACGACGGCACCCGGCCGCGCCCCTCGCCGGGCGGCGCCGTCACCGCCGTCGCCGGGGGATACCTGCTGGTGGCGGCCGCCGTCGTGGTCTACAGCGAGAGCGGTCCGCTGCCCGCCGACCTCGTCACGGCCGGACTCTGGCCGCCCGCCGTCGTCACCGGTGCGGCGGGCGCGGGCGTCTGGACGGCGCTCGGCCGCCCGCTGCCCGGCCGGCGGCAGGCCGCCGTCGCCCTACGCGCCGCCGGGCTCGGGACGCTGACGCTGCTCGGCGGCGGCGCGGTGGCCGCGGCCGGTTCGCTCGCCTGGCACGCGGGCCGGGCGCAGGCCTCGTTCGAAGGCCTCGCGGGGGAGTGGTCCGGTCGGGTGACGGTCCTGCTGCTCGTCCTGGCACTGCTGCCGAACGCGGCCGTCTGGGGAGCCGCGTACGGCCTCGGGCCCGGCTTCGCCCTCGGCACGGGAGCGCTCGCGACCCCGCTGGGCCTCGTCGGCGACCCGGCCGTGCCGCCCTTCCCGCTCCTGGCCGCGCTGCCCGCCGAGGGGCGCGGCACCTGGGCCCACTGGGCGGCCGCCGCGGTCCCGCTGGTCGCGGCGGTGGTCCAGGGGCACCGGGTGGGCCGGGCCGCCCGGACCTGGGCGGCCCGGGAGGCGGCCCTGGCCGCGCTGGGCGCGGCCGGCGGGTGCGGGGCGGTCGTCGCCGTCCTGGCGGCTGCGGCGGGCGGCCCGCTCGGCACCGGCCGCCTCGCGGCGTTCGGCCCCGTGTGGTGGCAGACGGGTGCGGCGGCGGTGCTGTGGGGGATCTGCGCGGGGCTGCCGGTGGCGCTCGGGGTACGGGCCTGGGGCCGCCGGGTCCCGCGCTCCAGGGGGCTCCGGCCCTCGCCCGCGCCCGCCGTCCCGGCACCCGCGGGAGTACCCGCGCCCACCACGAAGGAGGGCCCCCTGGCGCCCCCGTCCCGGCTCAAGGCGGCCTCGGCCGGGCTCGTGGCGGCCCCCTCCCGCCTCGTGGCGGCCCTGTCCGGCCTCCTGCCGTCCCCGCCCGGGTCCGCGGAGACCCGACCGGAGGCGGCCGTGCCCGGGGCGGCGCCGACGGCCGAGACCGACCGAGGCGCCGGGACCGGCACCGGGGCAGGCACCGGAACAAAGACCGGCACCGGGGCAGGCGCCGGAGCGAAGACCGCGACCGGGACCGGAACGGGCACCGGGACGGCATCGGACCCGCAGGGCGAGGCCCCCGCCGTCCCGGGCGCCCCCGCCCCCCGCACCGCCGCCCCGCCCGCCGTCCCGTACACCGCCCCGTATGCCGATCCCTTCGGCGACGACCCCGGATACGAGCCGTACGACTACCTCCCGGCGGCCTGGGAGCCCTCCCCGCCGCCGCCCGCCACCGACTGACGCCTGCCGGCTACTCCCGTACCCCGAAGCCCGCGCGCAGCGGCTTCGGCAGGAGGTCGTTGCAGGCGAGCTCGCCCGCGTGGGTCAGGGCGTCGTCGCGGCACTCGTAGAAGTCGCGGTAGACGACCTGCATGGTGAAGCCCACCGCGACGATCATCAGCGCCAGGCTCGCCGCGACGAGACCGCTGATCGCCGCCGTCCGCATCGAGCGGAGCGGCACGGTCGAGGCGGTCGCCCCCTGCTCCGAGGGCCGGCCCGGAGCGGGCTGCGCCGACGGAGGCTGTGATGTCGGCGACAGTTCCCCGGCCGTCCTCGGCTTGGCGCGCAGCGAACTGATCGCCCAGTAGAGGCCGAGGGCGCCGAGCAGCAGCGCCAGCTGCGGGATCTCGAAGATGGCGAAGAAGAAGCCCCACATGCCGGAGAGGATCGCGTACCGCGCCCTCCGCTGCGCCGGGTCCGTCGGGTCCCAGCGGATCCCAGGGCCCCGCCCGGGCCCGCCCTGTCCGGGGCCGCCCTCCGGCCCGCCCTGCCGCTCCGGCCCCCGGCCGAAACCGTCCTGCGAGGGGCCCGGCTGGCGCGGGCTCCAGCGGCCGTCGGACGGCCCCGACGAGTCCGGGGCGCCGGACGCGTCGTCGTCCGAGCCCTCCGGTCGCCGCGGCTGCCACGGCTGGTCCGGCCTGCCCTCGGGCGGTGGCGCGAACGGGTTGTTGTCGTCCGTGGACTGGCGTTCCGGCATCTGCTGAACGTCTTCCCTCTGTCGTCTCGACCACGACCGCACCCGTGGTCTCCGCTGCTGTCTCGTGCTGTCTCGTCTGCTGCTCGTCCGCCGAGCCGCCCGCCGTCCGAACCGGCTCCGACCCCCCGTCCGGCCCGGTGCGCGCCCGGCATCGGCCCTGACGCTACCGCCCTGCCCCGCCCCCGTCCCGTGGGGGCCGCCCCGTGTGCCGGTATCGTTGCTGACGGTCGAGCCATTCGTAGGGTTCCCCGTATCGAGGGGCACGATTAGTTCGTACGACCGCACAAACACCACGGAAAGAGTGACCCCAGTGGCTGCCGCCCGCCTCGTCGTCCTGGTCTCCGGGTCCGGTACCAATCTGCAGGCCCTCCTCGACGCCATCGCCGCCGACCCCGAGGGTTACGGCGCGGAGGTCGTCGCCGTCGGCGCCGACCGCGACTCCATCGTCGGCCTGGAGCGCGCCGAGCGCGCCGGGCTGCCGACCTTCGTGTGCAGGGTGAAGGACCACGCGACCCGCCAGGAGTGGGACCACGCGCTGACCGAGGCCACCGCCGCGTACGAGCCGGACCTCGTCGTCTCGGCCGGTTTCATGAAGATCGTCGGCAAGGAGTTCCTCGCCCGCTTCGGCGGCCGGGTCGTCAACACACACCCGGCGCTCCTCCCCAGTTTTCCCGGTGCCCACGGGGTGCGCGACGCCCTCGCCTACGGCGCGAAGGTCACCGGATGCACCGTCCACTTCGTCGACGACGGTGTCGACACCGGCCCGATCATCGCCCAGGGCGTGGTCGAGGTGCGGGACGAGGACGATGAAGCCGCTCTGCACGAGCGCATCAAGGAAGTCGAGCGCTCGCTGCTCGTCGACGTCGTGGGGCGCCTCGCCCGGCACGGCTACCGCATTGAGGGACGAAAGGTTCATGTCGGTGAACACGGACACCGTTAAGCCCATCCGCCGCGCGCTGGTCAGCGTCTACGACAAGACGGGGCTCGAGGAGCTGGCCCGCGGTCTGCACGAGGCCGGTGTCGAGCTCGTCTCCACCGGCTCCACCGCCGGGAAGATCGCCGCCGCCGGTGTCCCGGTCACCAAGGTCGAGGAGCTGACCGGCTTCCCCGAGTGCCTCGACGGGCGCGTCAAGACGCTGCACCCGCGCGTGCACGCCGGCATCCTCGCCGACCTGCGCCTGGAGTCGCACCGCGCGCAGCTCGCCGAGCTCGGCGTGGAGCCCTTCGACCTCGTCGTCGTGAACCTCTACCCGTTCCGCGAGACCGTCGCCTCCGGCGCCACCCCGGACGAGTGCGTCGAGCAGATCGACATCGGCGGCCCGTCGATGGTCCGCGCCGCGGCCAAGAACCACCCGTCGGTCGCGATCGTCACCAGCCCCGACCGGTACGCCGACGTGCTCGCCGCCGTCAAGGCCGGCGGCTTCGACCTGACCGCCCGCAAGCGGCTCGCCGCCGAGGCCTTCCAGCACACCGCCGCGTACGACGTGGCCGTGGCCTCCTGGTTCGCCGACGACTACGCCGCCGCCGACGACTCGGGCTTCCCCGACTTCCTCGGCGCCACGTACGAGCGCAAGAACGTCCTGCGCTACGGCGAGAACCCGCACCAGGGCGCCGCGCTGTACGTCGACGGCACCGGTGGTCTCGCCGAGGCGGAGCAGCTGCACGGCAAGGAGATGTCGTACAACAACTTCACGGACACCGACGCCGCGCGCCGGGCCGCGTACGACCACACCGAGCCCTGCGTCGCGATCATCAAGCACGCCAACCCCTGCGGCATCGCGATCGGCGCCGACGTCGCCGAGGCGCACCGCAAGGCGCACGCCTGCGACCCGCTGTCCGCGTTCGGCGGCGTCATCGCCGTCAACCGCCCGGTCTCCGTCGCGATGGCCGAGCAGGTCGCCGAGATCTTCACCGAGGTCATCGTGGCCCCCGGCTACGAGGACGGCGCGGTCGAGATCCTCGCCAAGAAGAAGAACATCCGCGTCCTGAAGGCCGAGGGCGCCCCGGCCAACCCGGTCGAGGTCAAGCCGATCGACGGCGGCGCCCTCCTCCAGGTGACCGACCGCCTCCAGGCCGAGGGCGACGACCCGGCGAACTGGACCCTCGCGGCCGGCGAGGCGCTCTCCGCCGAGGAGCTCGCCGAGCTCGCCTTCGCCTGGAAGGCCTGCCGCGCGGTCAAGTCCAACGCGATCCTGCTCGCCAAGGACGGCGCCTCGGTCGGCGTCGGCATGGGCCAGGTCAACCGCGTGGACTCCGCGAAGCTGGCCGTCGAGCGGGCGGGCGAGGAGCGGGCGCGCGGCTCGTACGCCGCGTCCGACGCGTTCTTCCCCTTCCCCGACGGCCTGGAGATCCTCACCGCGGCCGGCGTGAAGGCGGTCGTGCAGCCGGGCGGTTCGGTGCGCGACGAGCTGGTCGTCGAGGCGGCGAAGAAGGCGGGCGTGACGATGTACTTCACGGGCACGCGCCACTTCTTCCACTGACGGTGAGCGCCGTGTAGCGGTCCGTCGGCACCTCACGGTGCCGACGGGCCGTTCCCGTTCCCGGGCCCGCGGCGGATCCGCCGAACGAGTGGACTCTGGTCTAATGGGTTGCTCTTTTGTCGGCCGCCGTTAGTGGGGGACGTGGTGTTGGACGTACTGAACAGGCCCCCGGCGGACACCACCGACACGGAGCCGTCCGAGGGCCTCGCCCCGGCCCCGCTCCGCCCGTACCTGATCCTCGCGGGCGTCCTCTGCGGCCTGTACTTCCTGTACTCCTGGGTGCAGTACGCGCACTTCCGCACGCCCTCCTGGGACCTCGGGATCTTCGGGCAGTCGGTCCGGGCGTACGCCGAGTTCCGCGCCCCCGTCGTCGACATCAAGGGCCCCGGCTTCCAGATACTCGGCGACCACTTCAGCCCCGTCACCGCGCTGCTCGCGCCGCTCTACTGGATCTGGCCCTCGCCCGCCGCGCTGCTCCTCGGCCAGGCCGCGCTCTTCGCCGCCTCCGCCGTCGTCGTCGGCCGCACCGCGCAGCAGATCCTCGGCAGCCGGGCCGCCGGCATCGGCCTGACCGTCGCCTACGGCCTCTCCTGGGGGCTCCAGGAGGCCGTCAAGTCCGACTTCCACGAGATCGCCTTCGCCGTCCCGCTGCTCGCCCTGGCCTGCCGGGCCCTGCTCCTCGGGCGCTGGACCGCGGCGGCCGCCTGGTCCGCTCCGCTCGTCCTCGTCAAGGAGGACATGGGCCTCACCGTCGCCATGGTCGGAGCGGTTCTCTTCCTGAAGGGACGCAGGCGCCTCGGCGCCGCCCTGGCCGGCTTCGGCACGGCGGCCTTCGCGCTGACGGTCCTCGTCCTGATCCCGGCGGCGAGCCGGCTCGGCCAGTACGACTACTGGGCCAAGATCGAGAAGACCGGCCAAGGGGCCGACACCTCCTTCGGGCAGGTCATCGGCGACGCCCTCGCCTCGGGCGAGCGCTGGGAGATGGTCTTCTACCTGCTCGCGATCACCGGCTTCCTCGCCCTGCGCTCCCCGCTGGTCCTGCTCGTCCTGCCGACCCTGGGCTGGCGCTTCCTCTCCCAGGACGCCAACCACTGGGGGATGCACTGGCACTACAGCGCGGTCCTCATGCCGGTCGTCTTCCTGGCCCTCGTGGACGGCGTCCGCTCGGTCCGCACCTCGCCGCGCGAGTGGCTCGTCTCGTACGGCAGGGTCGTCGTCCCGGTCGCGACGGCGGTCGCGCTCGTCCTCGCCGCGAACCTGCCGCTGCGGGATCTGATGAAGTCGGAGACGTACCGGACGGACAGCCGGACCCTG
The DNA here is from genome assembly GCF_044544765.1 of Streptomyces sp. NPDC053513. Lineage (NCBI taxonomy): Bacteria > Bacillati > Actinomycetota > Actinomycetes > Kitasatosporales > Streptomycetaceae > Streptomyces > Streptomyces sp. NPDC053513. The sequence continues at coordinate 239,463 of NZ_JBITXP010000005.1, read as the reverse complement.
GAGGCGCGGGCGGCGGTCGACGCCGTGCCGGAGGGGACGAGCGTCGAGGCGGACGTCTCGCTCCTCGCGCACCTCACGGCGGACCACCGGGTCTACTGGGTGGGCACGTCGAAGGGCGCCACCCCGGACTACCTCGCCTTCGACCTGCGGGGTTGGGGTCAGCAGGTGTCGGATCCGGCGCAGTTGGCTTCGCAACTGCATCCGGAGGCGCGGTACGAGATCACCTACCGCTCGGACGGCTTCGCGGTCCTGAAGCGGTCCTGAGGGGGGCCTGAAGCGGTCCCGAGGCGGCGCTGACGGCGACGACGACGGCGGTACGCGCGAGGGGCGGGACCCGGTACGGATCCCGCCCCTCACATGCGTGTCGGGCTCAGTACTGCTGGCGGTTCCGCTTGAACCAGGCAGCGGCGTCCGACTTCGCGTAGAAGACGATGATCAGGATGCCGAGGGCGAGGCTGACCAGGGCGAAGACGTTGCCACCGACGAGGTTGACGAGGCTGCCGAGGGTCGAGAGCGAACCGTAGACGATCGCCGAGATGCGGACGCCGTTGCCGCCGGTGGCGGACTTGACGGCCATCATGATCGCCCACACGCCGAAGGCGAGGACGAAGATGCCGATGACCACGAAGATGCCCGTGACCGCGGCGGCGGCGCCGTCCGTGTTGTCGAACTCGGACGAGCTGCTGGAGAGCTGGTCGGCGAACCAGCCGCCGGCGAGGGCCATGAGGATGCCCATCAGGATCTGGAGGACGCCGAAGATCCACAGCATCACGCGCGCGGCCTTCACTCCGCCCGGCATCTGCATGGCCGCGCCCGGGTAGCCGCCGCCGTACGGCGGGGCCGCCGGGTAGCCGTAACCCTGCTGCGGAACGCCCTGCGGGGCCTGCTGCGGGTAGCCGTAGCCCGGCTGCTGTCCCTGCGGCTGGCCGTAGGGGTTGTTCGGTTCGCCGAAGCTCATCGCGGGATTCCTCCGTGAAATTTCTCTGTGCGGGGACGACGCGGCCCGCGCGGAGGACTTTCACGGCATTTGAGCGGATTTCCCCCCGGCACTTTCCGCGCTGCTACGCCGGTCATCGTCGTCGCAATGGCGAGATTTTGTCCAGTCGATACGCAGCGGAGTTGTGCAAGTGCAACCTCCGGCTCCGTGTCGCCGCCCGCTCCTCGTCGGCGAATTGGAACAAGGCGGGGGTCATCCGGGAGGATGTCTCCATGAGCGCCCAGATTCTCGATGGCAAGGCCACCGCAGCCGCGATCAAGTCCGATCTGACCGTCCGTGTGGCGGCCCTCAAGGAGAAGGGCGTCACGCCCGGCCTCGGCACGGTCCTGGTCGGCGACGACCCGGCCAGCCAGAAGTACGTGGCGGGCAAGCACCGCGACTGCGCGCAGGTCGGCATCGCCTCCATCCAGCGCGAACTCCCCGCGACCGCCACGCAGGAGGAGATCGAGGCGGTCGTGCGGGAGCTCAACGAGGACCCGGAGTGCACCGGTTACATCGTCCAGCTGCCGCTGCCCAAGGGCATCGACGAGAACCGCATCCTGGAGCTGATGGACCCGGCCAAGGACGCGGACGGCCTGCACCCGACCAACCTCGGCCGGCTCGTCCTCAACGAGCCCGCCCCGCTGCCCTGCACGCCGAACGGCATCGTCACCCTGCTCCGCGCCCACGGCGTGGAGATCAACGGTGCCGAGGTCGTCGTCGTCGGCCGCGGCGTCACCATCGGTCGTCCGATGCCGCTCATCCTGACCCGCCGCTCCGAGAACGCGACCGTGACCCAGTGCCACACCGGCACCCGGGACCTCGCGGCGCACCTGCGCAACGCCGACATCATCGTCGCGGCGGCCGGCGTGCCGCACCTCATCAAGCCGGAGGACGTGAAGCCGGGCGCGGCCGTCCTCGACGTCGGCGTCTCCCGCAACGGCGAGGGCAAGATCGTCGGTGACGTGGACCCGGGCGTCGCCGAGGTGGCCGCCTGGATCTCCCCGAACCCCGGCGGCGTGGGCCCGATGACCCGTGCGCAGCTCCTCGTCAACGTCGTCGAGGCCGCCGAGCGCGCGGCCGCGGCGCTCTGAGGTGACCTCCGGGACCCCGGGGACGCCCGGCAACCCGGACGGCGCGGACGCCGTGGAGGACGCGACCGCCGCGGGCGGCACGGAGACCGCCGACGGCGCGGACACCACCGCCGCGGACGGCGCGACGGAGGACGCGGCGGCGCTCGGTCCGCGCCAGCGGCTCACCACCGACACCGCGCGCCCCGAGGGCGGCGGCCGGGCGGCCCCCGGCGACGCGCCGGCGCCCGCGCGCCAGTGGCCGCTGCTCACCGTCCTCGTGCTCGCGGGGCTCGGCCTGCTCGTGGTGGGGACGGACCCGTTCCCGCAGTCCTTCCGGATCGGCGCGATCCTGGTCGGCGCGGCGCTCCTCACGGGCGCGGCGATCCGGCGGGCGCTGCCGTCCGTCGGCATGCTGGCCGTCCGCTCCCGCTTCACGGACATGATCACGTACGGGGTGATGGGCGGCCTGATCGTGCTGCTCGCGCTCATGGTGCAGCCGGGGCCCTGGCTGCGGATCCCGTTCCTGGAGGACGTGCTCCACCTGACGGTGACGTAGCCGTCCGGCACGTGGGCACGGCGCCCGCCCTCTCCCCCGTGGGAGGGCGGGCGCCGTCACGATCAAGGGTCATGTACGCACCAAGGTGGTTCAAGTCCCGTCGGAGCGCTGTGGCACGGAAGTGACCATTCCGCTACCTCGGCCGGGCGTCGGGGCGCACGGCGGTGCCCGGACGGGTGGCAGTGAGCCGGACCACAAGGGGTTGGGGATTCGGGAGGGCCCGGGTCGGATAGCCTGACCGCTGGATATCTCTTCACATCGAGACACCGATCGATCAGGTGATCGATCGTCGATCAGGGGAGCCGTCCAGCACCAGGGGCAGGGACCCCCACCGCCAGCTGTCTTACGGAGATCGCCATGACCCGCACTCCCGTGAATGTCACCGTCACCGGCGCGGCCGGCCAGATCGGCTACGCGCTGCTCTTCCGCATCGCCTCCGGCCACCTGCTCGGCGCGGACGTGCCGGTCAAGCTGCGCCTCCTCGAGATCCCCCAGGGCGTCAAGGCCGCCGAGGGCACCGCCATGGAGCTCGACGACTGCGCCTTCCCGCTGCTCAAGGGCATCGACATCTTCGACGACCCGAACAAGGGCTTCGAGGGCGCCAACATCGGCCTGCTCGTCGGCGCCCGCCCGCGCGGCCCGGGCATGGAGCGCGGCGACCTGCTCGCCGCCAACGGCGGCATCTTCAAGCCGCAGGGCGAGGCCATCGCGGCCCACGCCGCGGACGACATCAAGGTCCTCGTCGTCGGCAACCCGGCCAACACCAACGCCCTGATCGCCCAGTCCGCCGCCAAGGGCGTCCCGGCCGAGCGCTTCACCGCGATGACCCGCCTGGACCACAACCGCGCCCTGACGCAGCTGGCCCAGAAGACCGGCTCCTCGGTCACGGACATCAAGCGCCTCACCATCTGGGGCAACCACTCCGCGACCCAGTACCCGGACATCTTCCACGCGGAGATCGCCGGCAAGAACGCGGCCGAGGTCGTCAACGACGAGGCGTGGCTGGCCGACACCTTCATCCCGACCGTCGCCAAGCGCGGCGCCGCGATCATCGACGCCCGTGGCGCGTCCTCCGCGGCCTCCGCCGCCAACGCCGCCATCGACCACGTCCACACCTGGGTCAACGGCACCGCCGAGGGCGACTGGACCTCCATGGGCGTCCCGTCCGACGGCTCCTACGGCGTCCCGGAGGGCCTCATCTCCTCCTTCCCCGTCACCTGCAAGGACGGCAAGTACGAGATCGTCCAGGGCCTGGAGATCAACGACTTCTCCCGCAAGCGCATCGACGCCTCGGTGAAGGAGCTCTCCGAGGAGCGCGACGCGGTGCGCGAGCTCGGCCTGATCTGAGCGGGCTCGGCCTGATCCGAAGCCGAGCGGCGCGGCCTCGTCCGAGGCCGGCCGCGGCTTCACGTTCCCGGCGCCCCCGGGCCGTACGACCGACCGTACGGCCCGGGGGCGCCGTCTTTTCGGGCCGACAACGAACTGCCGCCTCCCCTATGCTGTCCCCCCGGTTTCCCGCCAACTGGGGCCGAAGACAAGGACAGTCACCTGAAAACGGGGGAATCTTGGCGCAGCCGTCCGTACCTCACCAGCCCGGCGGACCGTCGCCCGCGGTCGACCCGCGCCGCTTACCGGCCGCCAGCGAGGCGACCCGGCTGCTCTGCGCCGGCACGTACCTCGACGACGGGTTCCGTGACGCGGTCATCGACCAGCTGTACGTCCACGAGGAGCGCTTCGCCGCCCCCTCCCTCGGCTACGACGCGAGCCGCGTCCTCGCCCACGCGCTGCGCGCCCGCCGCGTCGAACTCGCCTGGGCCGCCGGCGTCCTCGCCCTCTGGATCGTCGCGATCCCCCTCACCAAGGGCCTGATCGCGCTCCTCATCACCCCCTTCCTGGTGCTCGGCGTCGCCCGCTGGGTGCGCGGCCGGTCCGCCACCGCCCCCGTCTACCGGATCGTCCTCGCGTTCCTGCTGCGCTGGTACGGCCGGCTGATGTTCCTCCAGTCCGCGCTGCTCCTCTTGTTCCTCGCGTTCGGCGACGACGAGTCCGACGGCGGGTTCCTCGGCGATCTCCTCGGCGGGGTCCACGAGACCACCGGCTCCCTCGACCTCGCCGTCAGCCTCGCCGCCCAGGAGATGTGGGGCATCGGCCCGCTGGAGGTGTGGATCACCATCGCCGTGCCGCTCCTCGTGGCCTGGGCGGTGGCCACCCAGCGCGGCCAGTTCGCCCGCGCGCTCACCCAGGAGCTCTCCCGCGAACGCTTCGCCGACCAGCGCACCGACCCGGCCGAACTCGCCGAGGGCGCCCGCTTCCGCCGGCTGCGCGACCGGATCCGGATCGAACAGCACTCCCGGCTGATCATGTACGACGCCGACGTCCCGTTCTGCGGCGCCGGCTCCCCGTACGAGCCCTGGTCGCTCTCGGTCGAGCTGCGCCCCCGCAAGAACCTCGACGGCAAGGCGCCCGAACCGCTCGACAACAGTGCCGTCCTGCGGCACGTCGTCCCGCTCCTGGAGGCGCTCCGCGTGCCCTCCCCGCACGGCTCGCCGCAGCTCCAGGCGGCCGTACGGGACCGGCTGCGTGAGCTGGAGATCGACGAGGTCGTCTTCCTGCCCGTCGACGGACTGCCGGCCCGCACGGCCGCCCCGTACACCCCCGAGGGCTTCGAGGCACACCGCTCGCGCGCCATCGAGGAGGGCGGCGAGACCCGCCGGCACTTCCTCCGCATCCGGGTCGGCGGCTGGGGCGAGGAGATCGTCACCACGGTCTTCGTCCGCGTCCACACCCAGGGCGGCATGCTGATGCTGGAGGTCGCCCCGCACGTCCTGCGGCCGGTGCGGCCGCTCTACCGGTACGCCGACCGGATCGCCCACCGCTACCGCCACAACCACCACTTCGGCAAGGCCGTCTGGGCGCTCGGGCAGACCCCGCGCTCGGCCGGGCAGGCCGTGGTCACGATCGGGCGCGCGCTCGTCCAGGTGTGGCGGGTGCTCACCGCCGGCCACACCAACGCGCTGCCCGAGGGGCCGTGGATCTCGGTCCGCGAGCTCGGCTCCGACGACGAGGCCTCCCTCTTCCAGGAGATGGACGTCAGCCGCTACCTGAAGAGCGTGCAGGACCGCGTCGCGAACGGCGTGACGCTCGCGCTCCGCGAAGCCGGTTACGAGACCGCCGAGTTCGAGCAGAAGATCGTCCACGTGGCCGAGGGCGGCACGTTCATCGAGAACACCAAGGGGAACGTCACTGTCGGCCACCACAACACCGTCACCAGCAAGACCTTCACCACTTCCACGACCGGAGGCGACCGTGGCTGAGAACTCCCGCGACCGTGGTGGCGTTCACGTCACCAACACCGGCGGCAACGTCACCATCGGCGACAACAACACCGTCACCAGCACGGTGAACGGCACCCAGCCCGTCCGCGACGCCCGGCAGGAGGAGCTCCTCCAGGCCATCCGCCGGCTCCGCGCCGACCTGGAGGGCGTCGTCCCCACCGAGCAGACGACCGCGCTCGACGCCGAACTCTCCGACGCCGAGGACGAGATCGAGGGCACCGGACGCGCGGGCACCGGCCGGCTCACCGCCCTGCGCCGCGCCCTCAGGGACGCGGGCGCGGTGACCGGGATCCTCGCCTCGGGCGTGGCCGTGGGGCAGGCCGTCGGCGCCCTGCTCGGAGGATGAGATGAGCGGTCAGGGGGGCGTTCCGGCGGGCGGGGCCCGCTGGAACGACGAGACGCAGAGCTGGGAGAGCGGGCCACCGGAGACCCCGCCCGCCTCCACGTGGCCGGGGTCCCTGCCGGGGCCGGTGGTTCCGGAGGGCGCCGGGGCCGGCGGGCCCGTGGCCGCGGAGGGCACGGGGGGTTCCGGGGGCGCCGAGGTCACCGGGGCCCCCAAGGCTCCTGGGGTCGTCGGGACCCCCGAGGCTCCCAAGGCTCCCGTGGTCGCCGGGACCCCCGAGGCTCCTGGGGTTTCCGTGGTCACCGGGGCCCCCGAGGCTCCCGGGACCGCCGGGCCCCCCGGCCCCGTCGCTCCTCCTCCGCCGCCTCCTCCTGAGTACGCGCCGGACCACAGCCCCGGGTACCCGCCGGGGCACTTCCCGGGACCCCCGGGATACGCCCCCGACGCGGGTGGTGCGGGTGGATGGCAGTACCCCGCGCCGCCCGCCCCGGCGCCCCGCCCCCGTTCGCGGACCGTCCTGGCGGCCGGCGTTGCGGTGGCCGTCCTCGCGGCGGGTTCCGTGGGCGCCTGGTTCGTCTGGGGCCGGAGCGAGAACGGGGCGGGCCCGGCGGCGGGCCCGCCGGCCTCCGTCTCGGTCACGCCGGAGACGGGCGGCCCGACCTCCGGGTCCCCGTCGGAGACCCCCTCGGAGTCCCCGTCCGCCACGTCCACGCCCTCGGACGACGTGCCCCCGCCCGGCTACCGCGCCCAGGAGGACCTCAAGGGCTTCACGATCGCCGTCCCCGAGGGCTGGAACCGCACCGAGTCCGAGCAGGGCGTGTTCTACAACGCGCCGGACGGGCGGAGCCTGATCCAGGTCTTCGTCATCCAGGAGGCGGGCATCACGCCGTACGAGGCGCTGCGCGGCGCCTCCGAGGACGGCCGGGCCAACAAGCCCGGCTACGCCGAGATCAGCCTCGCACGGGTCACGGGCGAGCCCGGCGCGCCCGCCGACTCCGCCGAGCTCGTGTACGCGTACGACCGCGAGGGCGGCCGCCGCAAGGTCGTCGACCGCGCGTTCACCGCCGAGGACGGCAACCAGTACGCGATCCTGGCCGCCGGCCCGGACGCCGACTGGCCGAAGCAGCGCGAACGGCTCGGCGTGGCCCTGGAGTTCTTCCGGCCCGGCGCCTACTGAGCCTGCGCCCGCACCTCGGCCGCCAGGTCCGCGAGCCCGCGCAGGGAGCGGAACAGCAGGCCGGGGCCGAAGGTGACGCGGGTCGCGCCCAGGCGGCCGAGCTCGGCGAAGGACGGGCCGTCCGGCAGGGCCAGGGCGTTGACCGGCAGGTCGCCGAGGGCCGCCCGCAGGCCCGGCAGGTCGGCGGGCGGGGCCTTGATCGGGTACACGCAGTCCGCGCCCGCCACCGCGTAGAGGCGGGCGCGGACGAGGGCCTCCCCGGCGGGGTCGGCGACGCCCTCGCGGAGGTACGCGTCGACGCGCGCGTTCAGGAAGAGTCCGGGCCCGGCCGTCGCCCGTACCTCCGCCAGCCACTCCGCGTGCGCCTCGGGGTCCTTGAGGCCGTTCGTGGCGTCGCTGTCCTCCAGGTTCACGCCGACCGCGCCGGTCTCCCGCACCCGCTCGACGAGTTCGGCGGGGGACAGCCCGTAACCGCCCTCCAGGTCCGCCGTGACGGGGACGGACACGGCCCGGACGACGCGCGCCACGGCGGCGAACATCTCGTCGGCGGGCGTCGCCCCGTCCTCGTGGCCGAGGGACGCGGCGACGGCGGCGCTCGGGATGGCGAGGGCGGGGAAGCCGGCGGCCTCGAAGGTGCGGGCGCTCGCCGCGTCCCACGGGCCGGGCAGCACGAGCGGGTCGCCGGCCGCGCGGTCGAGGTGCAGGGCGCGGAGGACCTCGGCGTTCTTCGAAGCGGCCTCCGAGACGGCCCTCGAAGCGCCCTTCGAGGCGTTCGCCGAAGCAGTCCCCGAAGCGGCCCCCGAAGCGTTCGCCGAGGCGGCCCCCGAGGCGTTCACCGGCGTGCTCACGACGCGGACTTCGGGGTGTAGTGGCCCGGCGTCATGCGCGTCGTGACGCCGATCCGGTTCCAGGCGTTGATCGTGACGATCGCGGCGATGACCCGGGCGAGTTCGGTCTCGTCGAAGTGCTCGGCGGCCCGTGCGTACACCTCGTCGGGCACGAAGCCGTCGGTGAGGACGGTGACGGCCTCGGTCAGGGCGAACGCGGCGAGTTCGCGCTCGGTGTAGAAGTGCCGGGACTCCTCCCAGGCGGCGAGCTGCACGATCCGCTCGACGCTCTCGCCCTCGGCCAGCGCGTCCTTGCTGTGCATGTCGATGCAGAACGCACAGCGGTTGATCTGCGAGGCGCGCAGCTTGATCAGGTGGTACAGGGTCGGGTCGATGTCCTTCGCGGCCGCCGTCTCCAGCCGGATCATCGCCCGGTAGAACTCGGGGAGGTGCTCGGCGAGGGGGAGGCGGGGCGCGTGCTCGTGGGCGTACACGGTCCGGTCGATCGATTCCGTCGTCGTCATGCCGACCACCGTACGAAGCAGTTGGCTCAGCTGTATGGTCCATTTCCATGGCGAACGACTGGGCCACTTTCGGGTCCGACCTCCACCTGGAACTCCGTGGCACCCGGCTCCGCGCGGGCCTGATGGACGCCCTGCGGGAGGCCGTCCGCAGCGGGCGCCTGGAGGCCGGCACCCGGCTGCCGTCCTCCCGTTCGCTCGCCGCCGACCTCGGCATGGCCCGCAACACCGTCGCCGACGCCTACGCCGAACTCGTCGCCGAGGGCTGGCTCACCGCCCGGCAGGGCTCCGGGACCCGCGTCGCCCGCCGCGCCGCGCCCCGCCCCCCGGCGCCGTCGGGCCCGCCCCCACCGTCCGGCACCGGCCGCGGCCGGACCGCCGCACTCGCGCACAACCTCCAGTCCGGCACCCCCGACCTCGCCTCCTTCCCGCGCGCCGAATGGCTCAAGGCCTACCGCCGGGCCCTCACCGCCGCCCCCAACGAGGCCTTCGGATACGGCGATCCGCGCGGCCGCCCCGAACTGCGCGCCGCGCTCGCCGAGTACCTCGCCCGCGCCCGGGGCGTGCACGCCCGGCCCGAACGGATCGTGATCTGCGCCGGTTTCGTGCACGGCCTGACGCTGATCGGCGGGGTGCTGCGGGCCCGGGGCGTACGGGACGTGGCCGTCGAGTCGTACGGACTCTGGCTCCACGACGAGCTCCTGCGCCGGGCCGGACTCGGCACCCCCGCCCTGGGGTTCGACGAGCGCGGCACGAGGACCGAGGAACTGGACGGCCTCGACGGATGCGGGGCCGTCCTCATGACGGCCGCCCACCAGTACCCGCTGGGCGGCGCCCTGCCCCCGGACCGGCGGGCGGCCGTCGTCGACTGGGCGCACGCCTCCGGTGGCTTCGTCCTGGAGGACGACTACGACGGGGAGTTCCGTTACGACCGGCAGCCGGTCGGCGCCCTCCAGGGCCTCGACCCCGACCGCGTCGTCTACTTCGGCACCGCCAGCAAGGCCCTGGCGCCCGGACTCCGCCTCGGCTGGATGGTCCTGCCGCAGGAGCTGGCGCAGGAGGTGGCGGCGGCCAAGGGGGCCGCGGACTGGACGTCGAGCGCCCCGGACCAGCTGGCCTTCGCCGAGTTCCTGCGCTCGGGGGCGTACGACCGGCACGTACGGGCGATGCGGCTGCGCTACCGGCGCCGCCGCGACCAGCTGGTGGCGGCCGTCACCGCGCACTCGCCGGAGACCCGGGTCAGCGGGATCGCGGCCGGCCTCCACGCCGTCCTGACCCTGCCGCCGGGCACCGAGCAGGCCACCCTGCGGGCCGCCGCCTGGCGCGGCCTCGCCGTCCAGGGCGTCAACCGGTTCCGCCGCCCCACGGTGCCGCCCACCCTCGACGGCCTCGTCGTCGGCTACGCCACGCCTCCCGACAGCGGCTGGCAGGGCGCCCTCCGGGCCCTGTGCGGGGTGCTGCCGTAAGAGCCGCTACGGCGCGGCGGACTCCGGCGCAGGGTCCGGGTTCGGGGCGGGGGCGGGGGCCTCGCCGAAGCGGGCCAGCGTCAGGGAGCCCGCCACCGCCACGGCGAAGCCGACGACCGCCAGCCAGCCGAGCCCGTCCCGCGTACGGTCCCCGAGCCAGGCCACCCCGACGATCGCGGGCCCGATCGTCTCGCCGAGCACCGCGCCCGCCGTCGCCGTGGTCACCGAACCGCGCTGGAGCGCCGAGGTCAGCAGGAGGAACGCCGCCCCGCCGCCGACCAGCAGCGCATACCAGACGGGATCGGCGAAATCGACGCCGTCGATCAGCCGGACCGCCACCTCCACCACCCCGAAACCGACACCCGCCCCGAGACCCAGGACGAGCGCCCGGGACCGCGCCGGCAGCCGGCCCGCCACCACGCCGACCAGCAGGACCCCGAAGGAGATCCCGAGGAGCGCCCAGTCCAGCGCGGCCGAGCCGTCCCGGTGGCCCTCCTCGCCGGAGGCGAGCGCCAGCATCGCGAGCCCCGCGCAGACCATGGCCACGGCCGCCCACTCCACCCGGCTCAGCCGCGCCTTCAGCACCCGGGAGGCGATGACCGCCGTGACCGCCAGACTCGCGGCGAGGGCCGCGCCCACCATGTAGATGGGCAGCGTCCGCAGGGCCACGATCTGCAGGACGAAGCCCAGGGCGTCCATCCCGAGACCGGCGAGATACCGCCACTGCCGCAGGACCCGCCCCATCAGCGCGACGTCGACGCCGCCCCCCGTCCCCGGCGCGGCGGCGCGGGCCCCCATCGCCTGGAGCACCGATGCCGCGCCGAAGCAGACGGACGAGGCCAGCGCGCAAATCATCCCGAGTAGCACGAAAAGACTCTAGGGGGTGCGGCCGGAAAACACCGGCCTACACTGTGCGGTCGCGACGGACGTGACGGGTTCGCGACAGCGAAGGTGAGGCGACGGACATGCGCAGGCTGAGGTCGAGCACGGTGGTGCTCGGCGGGATGGGTGTGCTCGCGGCGACGATCACCGCGTGCGGTTCGGAGCCGGACCGGCGGTGCGTGGACCCGCTGACCCGGGAGGAACTGCCCAGCTACCGGTGCGAGAGCGGCGGCGGAAGCGACGACGACAACGGCGGCACCACCCGGGGCGCGTACTACTACGGCGGATCCGTCCGCGACAAGCGCGTCAGCGGCGGCAGCTTCGACAAGACCGCCGTCGACAGCGGCGGCTTCGGCTGCTCCGGCACCGGCGGCGGCTGAGAGGGACGGGCACGCACGCACCATGGAACGCCACACCGTCGAACCCCGGCCCGGCTGGCAGCAGACCGTCGAGGAGCAGGGGCTCGTCTACCCCCTGACCCGCTACCCGGACGGCTCGCTGCGCCCGTACTGGGACGAGAGCGCGTACTACTCCTTCTCGCTGCCCGAGGTCGAGGCCCTGGAAGAGGTCGTCGAGGAACTCCACGCGCTGTGCCTGGCGGCGGCCGCGCACATCGTCGAGCACGACCGCTTCGCCGAACTCGGCATCACCGACCCGAAACTGGCCGGCCTGGTCGCCGAGTCCTGGCGCCGACGCGCCGAACTCCCCTCCCTGTACGGCCGCTTCGACCTCCGCTACGACGGCACGGGCCCGGCCAAGATGCTGGAGTACAACGCCGACACCCCCACCTCCCTGGTGGAGGCGGCGAGCCCCCAGTGGTTCTGGATGGAGGAACGGTTCCCCGGCGCCGACCAGTGGAACTCCCTCCACGAGCGGCTCGTCGACGCCTGGAAGCGCCAGGCCCACCTCCTCCCGCCCGGCCCCGTCCACTTCGCCCACTCGGACGGCGACGAACTCGGCGAGGACCTGATGACGGTCGCGTACCTGCGCGAGACCGCCCAGCAGGCCGGACTCGACACCGAGGCGCTCTCCGTCGAACGGATCGGCTGGGACCGGCTCTCGCGCCGCTTCGTCGACGACCGGCTCCGCTTCATCCGCAGCTGCTTCAAGCTCTACCCGTGGGAGTGGCTGACCACCGACCGCTTCGGCCCGCACGTCCTCGACACCCTCGACAACGGCGGCGGCACCGGCACGACCTGCTGGATCGAACCCGCCTGGAAGATGCTGCTCTCCAACAAGGCGCTCCTCGCGATCCTGTGGGAGCTGAACCCCGGCCACCCCAACCTGCTGCCCGCCTACCTCGACGGGCCGCGCGAACTCGCCTCCACCAGCGGCTGGGTCGCCAAGCCGCTGCTCGGCCGCGAGGGGGCGGGCGTCACCCTGCACGAGGCCGGTACGGAGCCCTTCGTACGGGACGGGGAGGCCTGCTGCTACCAGGAACTGGCCCCCCTGCCGGACTTCGACGGCAACCGGGTGGTGCTGGGGGCGTGGGTCGTGGAGGACGAGGCGGCGGGGCTGGGGATCCGCGAGTCGACGGGCCTCGTCACGGACGAGTACGCCCGCTTCCTCCCTCACGTGATCCTGTAACCCCACCGCCCCCGTTGTGGGCAGTCGTTCCGCTGGGGCGGAACGGGTGGGCACAACGGAACGGCGCCCCTTGCCGGGCCTAGGCTCCCGCGCCTGAACGGTCACCGCCGGTGCGCCGCACACGGGGTGCGGGTCCAGGCGCGGGACGCGGAGGCGCCGCTTAAGGGCGCCGTCCCGTGTGCCCACCCGTCCCGCCCCAGCGGGACGATTGCCCACACGGGCGGGTGGGCGGGAGCCCTGCCCCGCAGGGCGCGGGCCCCGTACGGAGGTGCGGGAGGGGCGCCGCCCCGTAAGTGGCCGCCGCGCGGTGCGTCAAGTCGTCAGGACCGACCTCAGCTGCTCCAGCCCCCAGTCCAGGTCCTCCTTCGAGATCACCAGCGGCGGCGCGATCCGGATCGTCGACCCGTGCGTGTCCTTCACCAGGACCCCCCGCTCCATCAGCCGCTCCGAGATCTGTCGGCCCGTCCCCCTGGACGGCACGACGTCCACCCCGGCCCACAGCCCGCGCCCCCGCACCGTCTCCACCGCGCCGCCGCCCACGAGCAGCCCCAGCTCCGCGTGGAGGTGTTCGCCCAGTTCCGCCGCCCGCTCCTGGAACTCACCCGTCCGCAGCATCGCGATGACCTCCAGGGCCACCGCGCACGCCAGCGGGTTCCCGCCGAACGTCGACCCGTGCTCGCCCGGCCGGAACACCCCGAGCACGTCGCGGTCGGCCACCACCGCCGACACCGGCACCACTCCGCCGCCCAGCGCCTTCCCCAGGATGTACACGTCCGGCACCACGCCCTCGTGCTCGCACGCGAACGTCCGCCCGGTCCGGCCCAGGCCCGACTGGATCTCGTCCGCCATGAACAGCACGTTCCGCCGCCGCGTCAGCTCCCGCACCCCCGCCAGGTAGCCGGCCGGCGGGACCAGGACCCCCGCCTCGCCCTGGATCGGTTCGAGCAGCACCGCCACCGTGTTCTCGGTGACCGCCGCCTCCATCGCCGTCAGGTCCCCGTACGGCACGATCTCGAACCCCGGCGTGTACGGCCCGTAGTGGTCCCGCGCCTCGTGGTCCGTCGAGAAGCTCACGATCGTCGTCGTCCGGCCGTGGAAGTTGTTCGCCGCCACCACGATCTTCGCGTGCCCGTCCGGCACGCCCTTCACCTCGTACCCCCACTTCCGGGCGGTCTTCACGGCCGTCTCGACCGCCTCCGCCCCGGTGTTCATCGGCAGCACCGCCTCCTTGCCGCACAGCTCCGCGAGCCGCGCGCAGAACTCGGCGAACCGGTCGTGGTGGAAGGCGCGCGAGGTCAGCGTCACCCGCTCCAGCTGCGCCTTCGCCGCGTCGATCAGACGCCGGTTGCCGTGTCCGAAGTTGAGCGCCGAGTACCCGGCGAGCATGTCGAGGTAGCGACGGCCCTCGACGTCGGTCATCCAGGCACCGTCCGCCGAGGCGACGACGACCGGAAGGGGGTGGTAGTTGTGCGCGCTGTGCGCGTCCGCGGAAGCGATCGCCTCTTCTGTCCTCGACACGGGGTCTCCGTTCGTCCTGCGGCTCGGGATGGCTCTCCCCAGGGGCTGTGGCCCCCTTCTTATCGTCGCTCGGATGCCGGACGGGGAAACCTCGGCCGCGACGCGCCCGCTACTGTGGAGACACGCACGGCGACTGGCGTACGGGGAAGCGACCCCGGGGGAGCCGCGCGCGCTCCACGAACACGAGGTGCCGCTCGCCTGGGCATCACGGGACCCCCGTCCCGTGCGGCACCCCGCCCCGGGACGATCCGCCGAACGCCCGGAGGACCTCACCATGACCACCCCGCAGCAGCACCCCGCACTTGCCGCCGCCGACCCCGAGCTCGCCGCCCTCGTCGGCGCCGAGGAACGGCTCCAGGCCGAGACCCTGCGCCTCATCCCCAGCGAGAACTACGTCTCCGCCGCCGTGCTCGAAGCCTCCGGCACCGTCCTGCAGAACAAGTACAGCGAGGGCTACCCCGGTCGCCGCTACTACGAGGGCCAGCAGAACATCGACCAGGTCGAGACCCTCGCGATCGAGCGCGCCAAGGCCCTCTTCGGCGTCGACCACGCCAACGTCCAGCCCTACTCCGGCTCCCCGGCCAACCTCGCCGTCTACCTCGCCTTCGCGCGGCCCGGCGACACCGTCATGGGCATGGCCCTGCCCATGGGCGGCCACCTCACCCACGGCTGGGGCGTCTCCGCCACCGGCACCTGGTTCCGCGGCGTCCAGTACGGCGTCCGCGAGGACGACGGTCTCATCGACTTCGACCAGGTCCGCGACCTCGCCCTCAAGGAGCGCCCGAAGGTCATCTTCTGCGGCGGCACCGCACTGCCCCGCACCATCGACTTCGCCGCCTTCGGCGAGATCGCCCGCGAGTCCGGCGCCGTCCTCGTCGCCGACGTCGCCCACATCGCCGGCCTCATCGCGGGCGGCGCCCACCCGTCCCCGGTCGGCCACGTCGACGTGATCTCCACGACCACCCACAAGACCCTCCGCGGCCCGCGCGGCGCCATGCTGATGTCCACCGAGGAGCACGCCAGGGCCCTCGACAAGGCCGTCTTCCCCGGCCTCCAGGGCGGCCCCCACAACCAGACCACCGCCGCCATCGCCGTCGCCCTCCGCGAGGCCTCCCTGCCCTCCTTCCGCGACTACGCCCACGCCGTCGTCGCCAACGCCAAGGCCCTCGCCGAGGCGCTCCTCGCCCGCGGCTTCGACCTGGTCTCCGGCGGCACCGACAACCACCTGATCCTGATCGACCTCACCCCCAAGCAGGTCCCGGGCAAGACCGCCGCGAAGGCCCTCGACCGGGCCGGGATCGTCGTCAACTACAACACCGTCCCCTACGACCCGCGGAAGCCCTTCGACCCCTCCGGCATCCGCATCGGCACCCCCTCCCTCACCTCCCGCGGCCTCACCACGGACCACATGGCGAAGGTCGCCGAGTGGATCGACCGCGCCGTCACCGCCGCCGGCACGGGCGACGAGGACTCCCTCCGCGCGGTCCGCGCCGAGGTCGCCGACCTCATGGCCGCCCACCCCGCCCCGGGCCTCCCGGTCTAGCCGGCAGGACCCGGGCCCGGTGGCCCCGCGCTCCTGTCCCCCGGGGCGCGAGGCCACCGCCGCGCTGTGTTCCCGGTCTCATCGGGGACCGGGTCCGCACGCTCCCGGCGGACGGCAGTCGGGGAACGGTCCCACACCTGAGAGAATGATGTGCATGGCCTCTGACAGTCCCCGTGTGCTCTCCGGAATCCAGCCCACCGCAGGCTCGTTCCACCTCGGCAACTACCTCGGCGCCGTCCGCCAGTGGGTCGCCCTGCAGGAGACCCACGACGCCTTCTACATGGTCGTCGACCTGCACGCGATCACGGTCCCGCAGGACCCCGCCGAGCTGCGCGCCAACACCCGGCTCGCCGCCGCCCAACTGCTCGCCGCCGGCCTCGACCCGGAGCGCTGCACCCTCTTCGTCCAGAGCCACGTCCCCGAGCACGCCCAGCTCGGCTGGGTCATGAACTGCCTCACCGGCTTCGGCGAGGCCTCCCGCATGACCCAGTTCAAGGACAAGTCCGCCAAGCAGGGCGCCGACCGCGCCACCGTCGGCCTCTTCACGTACCCGATCCTCCAGGTCGCGGACATCCTGCTCTACCAGGCCGACCAGGTTCCGGTCGGCGAGGACCAGCGCCAGCACATCGAGCTGACCCGCGACCTCGCGGAGCGCTTCAACGGCCGCTTCGGCGAGACGTTCACGATCCCCGCCCCGTACATCCTCAAGGAGACGGGGAAGATCTACGACCTCCAGGACCCGACGATCAAGATGAGCAAGTCGGCGTCGACGCCGAAGGGCCTCATCAACCTCCTGGACGACCCGAAGGTCACCGCGAAGAAGGTCAAGAGCGCCGTCACCGACACCGAGACGGTGATCCGCTTCGACCCGGAGAACAAGGCCGGCGTCTCCAACCTGCTCAGCATCATGTCCACGCTCACCTCCACGTCCGTCGAGGACCTGGAGAAGAGCTACGAGGGCAAGATGTACGGCGCGCTGAAGACGGATCTCGCCGAGGTCATGGTGGACTTCGTCACGCCGTTCCGGGCCCGCACCCAGGAATACCTGGACGACCCGGAGACGCTGGACTCGGTCCTGGCCAAGGGAGCGGAGAAGGCCCGCGCGGTCGCCGCGGAGACGCTGGCGCAGACGTACGAGCGGATCGGCTTCCTGCCCGCCAAGCACTGAGACGGCACCGAGTCCAAGGACCCTGGCCGAAAGGGTGGTGCAGGCCGCACACTGGCGCTGCACCACCCGTACACATTTCGACGGACGACGGAGGAGAACGACGTGGGGACCGTAACGCTCGGCGTTTCGATCGCGGTCCCGGAGCCCTACGGCAGCCTGCTCCAGGAGCGGCGCGCCGGCTTCGGGGACCCGGCCGCGTACGGCATCCCCACGCACGTCACCCTGGTCCCGCCGACCGAGGTCGCCGAGGAGCGGCTGCCGGAGATCGAGGCCCACCTCGCGGGCGTCGCCGCCGAGCACCAGCCGTTCCCCGTGCGCCTCAAGGGCACCGGCACCTTCCGCCCGCTCTCCCCGGTCGTCTACGTGAAGCTGGAGGAGGGCGTCACCCCCTGCCACCGCCTCCAGCACCGGATCCGCGACGAGGCCGGGCCGCTGGTGCGCGAGCTCCAGTTCCCGTACCACCCGCACGTCACCGTGGCGCACGGCATCTCCGAGGAGGGGATGGACCGGGCGTTCGAGGAGCTCGCGGGGTACGAGGCGGCCTGGACCTGCCGCTCCTTCGCGCTCTACGAGCAGGGCCCGGACGGGGTCTGGCGGAAGCTGTACGACTACGAGTTCGGCAGCGGCCGCCCGATCGCCGCCGTCCCCGCCCAGGGCGGCAGCCCGGTCGACACCCCGACGCCGACGGCCTGACCCCCCCGGGGCCCGGCCTCAGCGCGCCCGGAGCCGTACGTCACACCGGCAGGCGCCGGAACAGCGGCCTCGGCACGTGACGCACCGCCGCCATCACCATCCGCAGCGAGCCCGGCACCCACACCGTCTCCGAGCGCCGCCGCAACCCCAGCTCGATCGCGCCCGCGACCGCCTCCGGGGTCGTCGCGAGCGGCGCCTCCGCGAGCCCGGCCGTCGCCTTCGAGCGCACGGACCCGGGCCGCACGACCATGACGTGCACGCCCGTGCCGTACAGCGCGTCCCCCAGCCCCTGGGCGAAGACGTCGAGCCCCGCCTTCGACGAGCCGTAGATGAAGTCGGCGCGGCGCGCCCGCTCGCCCGCCACCGACGAGAGCACCACCAGCGAACCGTGCCCCTGCGCCTGGAGCGCGCCCGCGCACACCAGACCGGCCGAGACGGCACCCGTGTAGTTGGTCTGCGCGACCCGGGCGGCGGCGACCGGGTCCGACTCGTCGCGCGCCTGGTCGCCGAAGACCCCGAAGGCGAGCAGCACCATGTCGACGTCCCCCTCGGCGAAGACCTCCCCGAGCGCCTCCTCGTGCGACGCGGTGTCGAGCGCGTCGAAGGGCACGGTGCGCACGTCCGCCCCCAGCGCGCGCAGCGAGTCCGCGGCGGCCGTGAGCGCGGGGGAGGGGCGGCCGGCCAGCCGGACCGTGCGGGTGCGGCGCGCGATCAGCCGGCGGGCGGTGGCGAGCCCGATCTCGGAGGTGCCGCCGAGGACGAGCAGCGACTGCGGGGCACCGAAGGCGTCCTTCACATGAGCTCCCTGAACTCCTTGAACTTCTTGGGGCGTTGAGCCCCTGGGGTACTGGAGGCGCTAGAGGCGCTAGAGGCCGAGACGGCGGGCGAGGTCCGAGACGAGGACGGACCGCGGGTCGAGCGCCGCGCGCAGCGTCCGGAACTCGTCGAGCCGCGGGTACATCGCGGCCAGGGCCTCCGGCCGGACCCGGGAGTCCTCGGCGAGGTCGATCCGACCGCCGGCGCCCGCGACCTCCTCGTCGAGCGCGTCGAGGAAGCGCCCGAGTCCGGGCAGGCCGGTGGGGAGGCCGAGGGCGAGGGACCAGCCGGGGAGGGGGAAGGAGAGCGGGCCGGGGCCGCCCGCGCCGAGCCGTCGCAGGACGGCGGGGAAGCAGGGGAGGCGCCGGTCCGCGATCCGCCGCACGATCCGCCGGAGGGCGTCCTCCTGCCCGTACGGGACGACGAACCGGTACCGGACGAAGCCCTCGGGCCCGTGGATCCGGTTCCGGTGGGGGACGCCGTCGAGGGGGTGGAAGAAGGCCGGCAGCGACCGGAGACGGCCGGTGGCGGCGCGAGGGGCCCCGCGGTACCAGAACTCGTTGAGGAGCCCGACGGACGTGCGGCCGAGCGGTCCGCCGGGGACGTACGGCGGCGGCACGGGCAGCCGCCCCGGCCGGAAGGCCAGCGGTTCGCGGCGGGCCCGGTGGCGGCGGGGCAGCGCGTCGTACGGCACGTGGTCGCCGCGGGTCAGGACGGCGCGGCCGGTGGCGGCGCCCCGGGCGAGCAGGTCGACCCGGGCGGCGGAGTAGGAGTGCCGCCGGCCGCCGTCGGCGAGCCGGGTCAGCAGCGCGTCGAGGTCGGGGACGCGCTCGGTGTCCACGCGCATCAGGGAGGTCTCGACGGGCAGCAGCCGCAGGGTGGCCGAGAGGACCACACCGGTCAGGCCCAGGCCGCCGGTGGTGGCGTCGAAGAGCGGGGTCCCCGGCGACACGGCGCGGATCCGCCCGTCGGCGGTGAGGAGTTCGAGCGCGGTCACGTGCCGGCCGAAGGAACCCGCGACGGAGTGGTTCCCGCCGTGGACGTCGGCGCCGATCGCGCCGCCGACGGTCATGTACCGGGTGCCGGGGACGACGGGGAGGAACCAGCCGAACGGCAGCAGCGCCTCCATCAGCCGGTGCAGGGTGACGCCCGCCTCGCAGACGACGAGCCCGGCGGCGGTGTCGACGGCCAGGAGGCGGTCGAAGCCGGTCATGTCGAGGACGGTGCCGCCGGCGTTCTGCGCGGCGTCGCCGCACGCGCGGCCGAGGCCGCGGGCGACGAGACCCCGGCGGCCGGGGGCGAGGACGGCCTCGACGGCCTCGGCGTACCCGCGGGGCCGGTGCACGCGCGCGAGGGTGGGGGCGGTGCGGCCCCAACCGCTGATCGCTTCGCAGTCCTCGTCCGGGACGCGGGTCTCGACAGCCATGGAGGTGACCGTATAGCCGGATATGGCGATTGTGCCGGTATTGCGGAGCGGCTCGTCGGAACGGATGCCCGAAGGAACGCAAGGACCACCGGGAAGGGGCCCCACGGCCCGGCACCGGTCACGCCGTACGGGATGTCGGTCGCGGGTCCCCGCCCCCCGGCGGGGGATTCTCGTACCTGAGTGACCCGAGTGAGCGACGGCGCGAGGAGCAGACGTACGACATGGACTGGCTGACCAGACTCCCCGTCATCGGCCCGTGGGTCGCCCGCCTCATGCGGACCCACGGCTGGCACGCGTACGAGACCCTCGACGCGGCGCACTGGACGCGGCTCGCCGCCGCGATCACCTTCGTCTCCTTCATCGCCCTCTTCCCGCTGATCACGGTCGCCGCCGCGATCGGCGCCGCGCTCCTCACCGACGCCCAACTCGACACCATCGAGAAGAAGATCGGCGACCAGGTGCCCGGCATCTCCGACCAGCTCGACATCGGCGGGCTCGTCGCCAACGCCGGCACGATCGGGATCGTCGCCGGCGCCGTCCTGCTCGTCACCGGCATCAGCTGGATCGGCTCCATGCGGGAGTGCCTGCGCGCGGTCTGGGGGCTGGACGACGTCGAGGGCAACCCGATCGTGCTCAAGGGGAAGGACGCGCTGATCCTCCTCGGCCTCGGCGGCGTCGCGCTCGGCTCGCTCGCCGCGTCCTGGCTCGGCTCCACCGCCGTCGGCTGGAGCGCCGACCGGCTCGGCATCTCGGGCGGGGGAGCGGGCGGCGTCCTGCTCCAGGCGGCGGCCGTCCTCGTCGGCGTCGTCGCCGACTTCCTGATCCTGCTGTACGTGCTGACGCTGCTGCCGGGCGTCGAACCGCACCGCCGGGACCTCGTGACGGCGGCACTGATGGGCGCGGTCGGCTTCGAACTGCTGAAGCTGCTGCTCGGCGGCTACATGAAGGGGGTCGCGGCGAAGTCGATGTACGGGGCGTTCGGCGTTCCGGTCGCCCTGCTCCTCTGGATCAACTTCACCGCGAAACTGCTGCTGTTCTGCGCGGCCTGGACGGCTACGGAGTCACGTCGGCCGAGTCCTTCGGACCCGGGGCCGAAGTCTCCTCCGGAGACGGGGAACGGCGCCGACGGGCCGCGGCCCCGGCCAGCGGCCAGCGACGGTTGACCAGGAAGCCGGCCGCGGCCAGGAGGACGAGGACACCGCCCGCCACGGCCAGCGCGATCCCCATCCCGCCGGTCTTCCCGACGGCGGGCGCGGCCGCGTGGACCGGCTTCCGCGGGGTGTCCTTCCCGCCCTCCGGAGCCGTGCCGTCCACCGGGGTGGGGGACGCCGTGCGCGCGGAGAGCGGCGGCACCAGTTCACCCACCGGCGTCACCTTCCCGGAGGCGGCGAAGCCCCAGTCGAGCAGCCGGGCGGCCTCCCGGTAGACCGCGTGCTGCTCCTCCGAGGAGGGGTTCATGACGGTGACGAGCAGGACCCTGCCGTTGCGTTCGGCGACCCCGGTGAAGGTGGCGCCGGCGTGTGTGGTGTTGCCGTTCTTGACCCCGGCGATGCCCTGGTACGGGGCGACGCCGCTGTCTCCGGTGAGGAGCCGGTTGGTGTTCTGGATCTCGAAGGTCTCGCGCTTCTTGCCCGGCTTGGCCTCGCCGGGGAAGGTGGCGCGGGCCGTGGCGGCGTACGCGCGGAAGTCCGGGTTCTGCATGCCGTGGCGGGCGATGAGGGTCAGGTCGTACGCGGAGGAGACCTGGCGCGGGGCGTCGTAGCCGTCCGGGGTGACCACGTGGGTGTCGAGGGCCTGGAGTTCGGTCGCCTGGTCGTTCATCTCCTGCACGGTCCGCTGGAGACCGCCGTTCATGCTGGTCAGCACGTGCACGGCGTCGTTGCCGGAGCGGAGGAACACGCCGAGCCACAGGTCGCGGACGCTGTAGGTCTGCTTCTCCTTGATGCCGACCAGGCTGGAGCCGTCTCCTATCCCGGCCAGGTCCGCGGTGGTGACCAGGTGGTTCTGCGTCTTGTTGGGGAACTTCGGCAGCAGGGTGTCCGCGAAGAGCATCTTGAGCGTGGAGGCCGGGGCGAGCCGCCAGTGCGCGTTGTGCGCGGCGAGGATCTGCCCGCTCTCCGCGTCGGCGACGATCCAGGAGCGACCGGACAGCTCCTTCGGCAGCACCGGAGCGCCGGGGCCGAGCAGCACCTGCGTCCCCGGCTTGCCGAGCAGGGAACCGCCGACCCGGGACATCACGGCGGGAGGCTTGGGCTGCTTGTCCTTCCCGTCCTTTCCGTCCGCGTGCGCCGCGGGCGCGGCGGTGACGAGCGGCAGGAGCACAGCAGCGGCGACCGCCCAAGCGGTCTTCTTCGAAGCAGACACGGTCGAGAACGTACAGGTACGCACAACCGATCCGAACCCCGGCAGGCGGTTCGCCCGCCGTCCTCCACCCGGAAGCGGGGGCCGGGAGGCCGACGGCGATACTGGGGACATGAAGCTCAGCCGCCGCGTCTCCTGGTTCCTGCTCGCCTTCGGCGTGTGGTCCTGGTTCATCTGGGTCACCTTCGTCAAGAACCTCTGGAACGACGGGAGCGGCCTCGCCTTCGACGACGCGGGCGACCCGACGGCCTACTTCTGGGTTCATCTGCTGCTTGCCGTCACGTCCTTTGTCCTGGGGACGGTGATCGGCGTGATCGGGTTGCGTGGGGTGCGCGCCGCGCGCCGCGCGGACGCCTAGAAGAGGGGTTGCGGGGGCGTGGTCGTCTTTCTGCTGGTCCTGGTCGTGGTGCTCGCGCTGCTCGGTGGCGTGCACTGGTACGTGTGGCGGCGCCTCGTGCGGGACGTCACGGCGGCCGGGAGCACCGCGCGCCGGCTCGGGACGGCCGCCGTCGTGGTGCTGCCGCTGCTCTCGCTCGCCGCCCTGGTCTCCTCGCGGGCGGGCGCGCCCTTCTGGTTCCAGCGGACGGTCGCCTGGCCGGGCTTCCTCTGGCTCGCCGTGCTCCTCTACCTGGTCCTGGCGCTGGTCGTCGGCGAGGCCGTCCGGCCGCTCCTGCGCGCCTGGACGGGGCGTCGCGCCGCGGCCTCCGCTCCGGCGGAGCCCGCGCCCGTGGCCGTACCCGCGCCCCTGACGGCCGCTCCGGCGGAGCCCGTGACCGAGGCCGTGCCCGCAGCGCCCGCGCCCGCGCCCGCGGAGTCCGTACCCGCGGCCGCGACGGAGGCCGAGCTCTCCCGGCGGCTCTTCGTCTCCCGGGTCGTCGGGGGATCCGCGGCTGCCGTCGCCCTCGGGACCGTCGGGTACGGGACGTACGGGGTGCTGCGCGGGCCCCGGGTCAAGCGGGTCACCGTGCCGCTGGCCAAGATCCCGCGCGCCGCGCACGGTTACCGGATCGCCGTCGTGTCCGACATCCACCTCGGGCCGATCCTGGGGCGCGCCCACACCCAGCGGATCGTCGATTCGATCAACGCCGCCCAGCCCGACCTGATCGCCGTCGTCGGCGACCTCGTCGACGGGACCGTCGAGAACCTCGGCCCGGCCGCCGAGCCGCTCGCCCGGCTCCGGGCCCGGCACGGCTCCTTCTTCGTGACCGGCAACCACGAGTACTTCTCGGGCGCCGACGCCTGGGTCGACCACGTCCGGGAGCTCGGCCTGCGTCCGCTGCGCAACGCGCGCGTGGAGATCCCGGCCGGCTTCGACCTCGCCGGCGTCGACGACGTCGCGGGGGAGAGCGAGGGCCGGGGCCCCGACTTCGCGCGGGCCCTCGGCGACCGCGACCGGGCCCGCGCCGCGGTGCTCCTCGCGCACCAGCCGATCGTGGTCCACGACGCCGTGCGCCACGGCGTGGACCTCCAGCTCTCCGGGCACACCCACGGCGGTCAGCTCTGGCCCGGCAACTACCTCGCCGAGCTCGCCAACCCGACCGTCGCCGGCCTGGAGCGGTACGGGGACACGCAGCTGTACGTCTCGCGGGGCGCGGGCGCCTGGGGGCCTCCGGTCCGGGTCGGGGCGCCCTCCGACATCACGATCGTCGAACTCGCCTCGAAGCAGGCCTGACGGGGCGCCGTCACTCCCCGCGCCGTGACCGGCGCGTACCGCTCATCGACTTAAAGTCTCATATCCCGGACATATACCTGTCGTGTGAAAGTTTCCCCTTCCCCATGTGAAAGCCGTGTGATGGGATGCAGCCACGCGGCGTTTTCCGGGGGCCGTCGCATCAGGGGTGGTATCAAAAAAAGGAAGCACGGCAATGCGGTCGACGGTCCGTCTGCGGATCCTCATCACTTGTGGAGTACTGGTGGCCGCCGGCGTGGGGGGCTGGCAACTCCTGCCCTCCGACGGCGAGCGGACCGATCCGATCACCGTCGGCACGACCGACGAGGTCACTTCGCTCGACCCGGCGGGTGCCTACGACGCCGGCTCCTGGGCCATGTACAGCAACGTCTTCCAGTCGCTGCTGACGTTCAAGCCGGGGCTCAGCCAGCCGGTCCCGGACGCGGCCGAGAGCTGCAGGTTCTCCGGCACCAAGCTCTCCACGTACCAGTGCACGCTCCGCGACGACCTCACCTTCGCCAATGGGCGCAAGGTCACCGCCGAGGACGTCAAGTACTCCTTCGAGCGGATGCTGCGCATCAAGACCGACGTCGGTCCGCAGCCGCTCTTCCCGACCCTGAAGAGCGTCTCGGTCCAGGGCCGTACCGTCACCTTCCACCTGAGCGGCCGTGACGCCACGTTCCCGCTGAAGGTGGCCACGGGCGCCGGCTCGATCGTGGACAAGGACCACTACCCGGCCGACAGGCTGCGGACGGACCCCGCGGTCGACGGCTCGGGGCCGTACGTCCTCAAGGAGTACAAGGAGGGCGCGTCCGCGCGACTGGAGCCCAACCCCCGGTACAAGGGCGCCGTCACCAAGGCCGGCCACACGGTGCTGGTGAAGTACTACGGCCAGTCCGAGGACCTCGCCAAGGCCTGGAAGGCGAAGGAGGTCCAGGTGACGCACCGGCAGCTCCCGCCGGACTTCATCTCGACCCTGGGCACCAAGGACGGGACCCGGATCACCGAGGCGGAGAGCGCCGAGATCCGCAACCTCAACTTCAACGTCCGGCCCGGCTCGCCCATGGCGGACAAGGCCGTACGGCAGGCCGTCGCCGCCGTCCTCGACCGCCCGGCGATCACCGAGGGCGCCTACAAGGGCACGGTCGAGCCGCTCTACTCCCTCATCCCGCAGGGCTTCGTCGGCCACAGCACCGCCTTCTTCGACGTCTACCCGGAGCCGAGCCGGAAGAAGGCCCGGGAGCTCCTGAAGGACGCCGGGATCAAGACGCCGGTGGAGTTCACCCTCGGCGTCCGCAAGGACGCCACCTACGTCGCCGAGGCCGCCGAGATCAAGCGGCAGCTGGACGGGACCGGCCTCTTCGAGGTGAAGGTCGTCGAGGTCGACTGGAAGAACTTCCAGAAGGGGTACGCGAAGGGCAGCTACGACGCCTACGGCGTCGGCTGGCTCCCCGACTTCCCCGACTCCGACAGCTTCACCGCCCCGCTCGTCGGCACCGGGAACACCCTCCACAACGGCTTCTCCAGCAAGCGGATCGACGGCCTGATCGCCTCGACGCAGCAGTACAGCGACCGGGGCCGGGCGACGGGCGACTTCAAGGAGATCCAGAACGAGGTCGCCGTCGACGTGCCGCTCGTCCCGCTCTGGCAGAAGAAGGACTACGTCCTCTCCACGGAGGCGGTCACCGGCTCCCAGTACCTGTCGGACGGCACGGGCATCTGGCGCCTGTGGGAGCTCAGCTGGATCTGACCGGGCCTGGCCGGGTCTGACCGGATCCGGCTGGACCTCACCGGGCCCGACCGGGGCTATGGGGTGCTCTGCGGCTTCGGGCCCGTCCGCTTCTTGGGCTTGCCCGAGGCCGCCATCCCGGCCGCCGTCGGCATGAAGTCGGAGAGCAGTTCGTGCGTCTCCTTGACCAGCGGGCGCAGGATCCGGAAGCGGGAGAGCGAGATCGCGCGGGCGGTGACCGGCGCGAGGCGCTCCACCAGGCGCCGGCTGTTCGCCGCGCCCTCCGAGCGGTCGTACACCCAGAACAGCACCAGGCCCATCTGCTGGAGCCAGAGCAACTGCGGGAGCGCTTCCTTCAGTTCCGGGTCGACCTTGACCGAGGCGCCGGAGATGACCCGCCGGTGCACCTCGATCGCCGCCTCGCGCGGGCCCTCCGACTCGGGGGAGAAGGGGCTGAGCGGGCTGTCCGGGTCGGCGGCGTTCTTGAAGAACTGGGCCGCGAACTCGTGGTACGGCTCCGCGATGTCGAGCCAGCCGAGGTAGACCCCGCGGATCCGGGCGGTCAGGTCCTTCTCGGGGCCGGTCAGGATGGGCTCGACGGCCGCCTGGTGCTCCTCGGCGATCCGGTCGTAGAAGCCCTGGACGAGGTGCTCCTTGGAGGAGAAGTAGTAGTACGCGTTGCCGACGGAGACCCCGGCCTCCTGGGCGATGGCCCGCATCGTGGTCTTGTCGTAACCGCGCTCCTTGAACAGCCGGAGCGCGGTTTCGAGGATGAGCGTGCGGGTCTGTTCGCTCTTGGGGGCCTTCTTCTCCTCGGCCTTCTTCTCGTCGGCCGGCTTCTCGGCCGCCGGCTTCGCGTCGGCCTTCTTCTCTTCCTTCACGTCCTTCACAGGGGCGAGCCTAACCGGGCGGACCGGGCACCTCGCAGTGCCCGTCCCGGCAGGGCCCGTCGTCCGGTCCCGGTCCCCTGAGGGCCTCGCGCCACTTCGCGGCCGCCAGGACGGTCACCCGGGCGAAGGGCTGTCCGGCGGGGGTGGCCAGCCAGTGCGCCTTGGGCCGGTGTTCGGCCAGGGCCCAGAGGCAGACGATCCAGGCGGAGGTCTCGCGGTAGACCTGGCCCCGGTCCCCGATCACGGTGATCTCCCGCAGGGTGGCGGTGTGGTCGAGGGCCGGGAAGAGGCGCCGTGCCTGCTGCGAGCCGGCCGGTACGAAGTCGAGCGGGACGAGCTGCCGTTGGCGCAGCAGCCAGTGCCTGAGGTGCACGCAGAGCGGGCAGTCGGCGTCGTACAGCACGGTCAGGCGTCCCACGGGGGTCGTGGGGGCCGATCGCGCGGTCGGGGCGGGCACGGTCGGTCAGCCCTGGGGCGCGGGCGGGGCCCAGGGGCCGCCCTTGGGGGTGGTGGTCCAGCCCTGGGGGCCGACCGGCGGCACCTGCTCGCGCTCCATGACCCCGCGGCGGCGGATCTTGTTGAGCACGTAGACGTTTCCGAGGTGCATCACGCCGAGGACGAGCAGGACCACTCCGAGCTTGACGGAGAGGGCCTCGAAGAGCGCCCGGGCGTCGGCGACGGCGGCGTCCTGGCTCAGGTAGAGGGCGACGAAGCCGAAGTTGACGAGGTAGAAGCCGACCACCAGGAGGTGGTTGACGGCGTCCGCGAGCTTCTCGTTCCCGTGCAGGACGTCGGAGAGGAAGACCCTTCCGTTGCGGCTGAGCGTGCGGGCGACCCAGATGGTGAGGGCCACGCCGATCAGCAGGTAGACGATGTACGCGACGACAGTGAGGTCCATGCCCCACCCTCCCTTGAACGCGTTCAAAAGCTGGCAGGCATGACTGTAGACCCCCTCTTGAACGCGTTCAAGTCGCTGGGGGCGTGAAGTGGGCCGGGTGCGTCCCGCCCTCTGGGGCCCGGCGGGTGACGCCCCCTCATGACCCGGTCGGCACCGGCCGCTCGGCCGTCGTCCTGCTCCGCGGCGCGAGCGCGCCAGGCGCCTCCGCGCTTCCGGGGAGGCGGCGACCCCCGACGGCGGCCCTACCTGAACCGCCTCACCCCCGGCACCAGCGCCGTCCCCGCGCAGCACCCGCCCACCACCACCGCCGCGACCAGCAGCGGTACCCCAGGGCCCCAGGCCGAGGCGGCGAGCGGGGCGAGGGCGTACCCCAGGGGCATCGCGGCGAGCGAGAGCAGCCAGTCGTACGAGGTGACCCGGGCGAGCGCGTGCTCCGGGACCGCGCGCTGGACGGCGGTCTGCCAGACGGGGGAGAGGAAGCCGAGCCCCGCCTGCGCGAGCCCGTACGCCGCGATCGTCGCCGGGGCGGGCGCGGCGAGGGCGAGCAGCGCCAGCGGCAGCGCGTACGTGGCGAGGCCGAGGTTCGCGGTCAGGACCGGGCGCCGGGGGCGGGCCCGGTCGGCGAGCAGGGTCCCGAGGAGGAAGCCGACGGCGCCGACCTGGAGCAGGACGACCCAGGTGGTGCCGCCGCCGAGCCGGTCCACGGCGATGGCGGGGCCGAGGGTCATCAGGACGGCGGCGGCGCCGTTCCAGGCGCTGTGGCCGACGAGGCTGGCCCAGTACCAGTCCCGGGAGCGGACCTCCTGCCAGCCCTCGGCGAGGTCGGCGCGGAGCGAGCGGCGGGGGACGGGGATCCGCTTCACCCGTACGGCGGTCAGGAGCAGGGCGCTGACGGCGAAGGTGGCCGCGTCCAGGACGAACGCCCAGCCGGGGCCGACGGTCAGGACCAGGGTGCCGGCGAGCGCGGGTCCCGCGAGGCGGGTGGCGCTCTGGGCGACGCCCATCGTCGCGTTGGCCCGGTGCAGGGCCTCCTCCGGCACCGTGCCCTTCACGAGCGGTGAGCCGGTCGGCATGGCGAAGGCTCCGGCGGCGCCGCCGAGGGCCTCGGCGACGGCGAGGACGGCGAGGCTGGGGGCGCCGCCGAGCAGCTGGACGCCGACGAGGAGCTGGGTGGCGCAGCGTACGGCGTCCGTGGTGAGCGCGACCGTACGGGCGTCGAAGCGGTCTCCGGCGACGCCTCCCAGCGGCAGCAGGAGCAGTTTGGGGACCATCGCGCAGCCGAGGACCAGGGCGAGCGCCGAGGTGGAGCCGGTGGCCTCCAGGACGGCGAGGGCGAGGGCGGCGGGGATGGCGGCGTCGCCGAGCAGGGAGAGGGCGCGGCCGGTGAAGAGGAGGCGGAAGGAGCGGGTGCGCAGGGGGTGGGGTACGGGCGGGGCGGCGACGGGGCGCGCGGGGGCGGCGGGCATGCACCGCAGGTTATTTCGGTACCGAATAATTCGTCAACGAAATACTTCTCGGGAGAACGGCGCCCCGCCGACGTACGATCACCCCATGGGACACTCCGAGGAACCGCGTGCCCCCCGCGAATCCCGCGCGCCACACGCACCGCGCGACTGGACCGACGAGCACGTCGACCGCTGGCAGCCCGTCCTGCCCCGCCTCGACCCCGTCGTCGAAGGCGCGGTCACCCGGATGAAGAAGCTCTCGGTCCATCTGCGCCGGGTCAGGGAGCAGTCCCTCGTCGACTTCGACCTGGAACGCCACGAGTTCGAGACCCTCCACAAGCTCGCGGGGCGCGGCGGCAGCGCCGCCCCCTCCGAACTCGTCCAGGACCTCGACCTGGCCCCCGCCTCCGTCTCCGGGCGCCTCGACGCCCTGGAGAAACGCGGCTTCGTCCGCCGCACCCAGTCCACGACCGACCGCCGCCGGGTCGTCGTCGAACTCACCGCCTCCGGCCGCGAGACCTGGCTCGGCGCGATGGACGTCCTCGGTCACGAGGAGGAGCGGCTCCTCGGCGTCCTCACCCCCGAGGAACGCGACCTGCTCAACGGCATGTTGCGCCGGATCATGGTCGAGGCGGAGTCGGGCGCCCCCGTCCAGTCCTGGCACGCCTGAGCCCGCCCGGAACGCCTGGGCCCGTCCGTCACGCCTGAGCCCGCCCGGCCCGCCCGGCGTGACCGGGCTCGGCGGGCGAGCCCAGGCGTGACGGGACCGGGCGCGCGTCACACGCTCAGCGAGCGCGCGTAGTTGAGCTGCCCCATCACCCAGTGGAAGGTGTCCGGCCCGGTCGCCGGGATCATCGTCGAGTGGTGACGGCCGCCGCTGGTCACCGTGACCTGGACGAAGCCGGTGGTCTGCTTCTCCTTCATCAGCAGGAACAGCAGGCCGAGGAAGCAGAAGAGGAAGAAGATCACGGCGAGGACGATCGCCACGGTGGGCATCTTCTCCTCGGTCCGCGACATGTCCATCGCGTTCCACACGGCGCCCTTGAGGGGCATGTTGCCGGCCGGCGTGATGATCTGGTCGCCGACCACGGTGATGTCGCCGAGGCTCAGCACCGGCGCGCCCCCGACCGCGGGCCCGTGCTGCGGCGGCACCGGCACGCCGCCCGGCAGGGTCGGCTGGTAGGACGGCGTCTGCGGGTACCCGTACCCGGGCGTCGCGTCCTGCGGGTATCCGTACGCCGGGCTCCCGGGCGACCCGCCCTGCTGCCCCGGCCCCCACTTGTACTCACCGTCCGCGTAAGGGTTCGGCTCGCTCATCAGTCCCCGATTCTCTGTGCGATGGAAAAGCCGGGCGCAATGGAAGAGCCCGCCCCTGCACGCCGCAGCGTACAGAAACGGGCTCCCCGGCCGAACAGGACGTCAGAAGCGACGCGTGATCAGCGCGCGCTTCACTTCCTGGATGGCCTTCGTGACCTCGATGCCACGCGGGCACGCGTCCGTGCAGTTGAACGTCGTGCGGCAGCGCCACACGCCGTCCTTGTCGTTCAGGATCTCCAGGCGCTGCTCGCCCGCCTCGTCACGCGAGTCGAAGATGAAGCGGTGCGCGTTGACGATCGCGGCCGGACCGAAGTACTGGCCGTCGTTCCAGAAGACCGGGCAGGACGACGTGCACGCGGCGCACAGGATGCACTTGGTGGTGTCGTCGAAGCGCTCGCGGTCCTCGGCGGACTGCAGGCGCTCGCGCGTCGGCTCGTTCCCCTTGGTGACCAGGAACGGCATGACGTCCCGGTACGCCTGGAAGAACGGCTCCATGTCCACGACCAGGTCCTTGAGGACCGTCAGGCCCTTGATGGCCTCGACCGTGATCGGCTTCTCGGGGTTGATGTCCTTGATCAGCGTCTTGCAGGCGAGCCTGTTCTTGCCGTTGATCCGCATCGCGTCCGAGCCGCAGATGCCGTGCGCGCACGAGCGACGGAAGGTCAGCGTGCCGTCGATGTCCCACTTGATCTTGTGAAGGGCGTCGAGCACGCGCTCCTTCGGGTCGATCTGGATCTGGAAGTCCTCCCAGACCGCGGCGTCGGACACCTCGGGGTTGAAGCGGCGGATCCGCATCGTGACCGTGATGTACGGGGAGGCGGCGGAGTCCGCCTCGACCTTGTCCAGTACGGGGGTAGCCATCAGTACTTACGCTCCATCGGCTGGTAGCGGGTCTGGACGACCGGCTTGTAGTCGAGACGGACGGTCTCGGAGCCGTCCTCGCCGACCTCGCGGTACGCCATGGTGTGGCGCATGAAGTTGACGTCGTCGCGGTTCGGGTAGTCCTCGCGGTAGTGACCGCCGCGGGACTCCTTGCGCGCCAGGGCCGAGACGGCCATGACCTCGGCCAGTTCGAGCAGGTTGCCCAGCTCGATGGCCTCCAGGAGGTCGGTGTTGAAGCGCTTGCCCTTGTCCTGGATGGACACGTTCTCGTAGCGCTCGCGGAGCTCGGCGATCTTCTCGACGGCCGTCTTGATGGTCTGCTCCGTGCGGAACACCATCACGTTGGCGTCCATCGTCTCCTGGAGCTCGCGGCGCAGGTCGGCGACCCGCTCGTTGCCCGTGGAGTTGCGGAGCTTCTCGATCTGGGCGACGACGAAGGCCTCGGGGGCCTCCGGCAGCTCGACGTAGTCGTTCTTGGCGGAGTACTCGGCGGCGGCGATGCCGGAGCGCTTGCCGAAGACGTTGATGTCGAGCAGCGAGTTGGTGCCGAGGCGGTTGGCGCCGTGCACGGAGACGCAGGCGACCTCGCCGGCGGCGTACAGGCCGGGGACGACGGTGGTGTTGTCCGCCAGGACCTCACCCTCGACGTTGGTCGGGATGCCGCCCATGGCGTAGTGCGCGGTGGGCTGGATCGGGATCGGGTCCGTGTACGGCTCGATGCCGAGGTACGTACGGGCGAACTCGGTGATGTCCGGGAGCTTGGCGTCGAGCTGCTCCGGCGGGAGGTGCGTCAGGTCCAGGTAGACGTGGTCGCCCTCGGGACCGCAGCCGCGGCCCTCGCGGATCTCCGTGTAGATGGAGCGGGAGACGACGTCACGGGACGCGAGGTCCTTCATGACCGGCGCGTACTTCTCCATGAAGCGCTCGCCGTCCTTGTTGCGGAGGATGCCGCCCTCACCGCGGGCGCCCTCCGTCAGCAGGATGCCCATGCGCCAGATGCCCGTCGGGTGGAACTGGAAGAACTCCATGTCCTCCAGGGGCAGGCCGCGGCGGTAGCAGGCGGCCTGGCCGTCACCGGTCAGGGTGTGCGCGTTGGAGGTCACCTTGAAGAACTTGCCGGTGCCGCCGGAGGCGTAGATCACGGCCTTCGCCTGGAAGATGTGGATCTCGCCGGTGGCCAGCTCGTACGCGACGACGCCGGCGGACTTCTTGACGCCGTCGACCTCGGTGATCAGCTGGTCCAGGACGTAGAACTCGTTGAAGAACTCCACGCCCTCCTTGACGCAGTTCTGGTACAGCGTCTGGAGGATCATGTGGCCGGTGCGGTCCGCGGCGTAGCAGGACCGGCGGACCGGGGCCTCGCCGTGGTTGCGGGAGTGACCGCCGAAGCGGCGCTGGTCGATCGTCCCGTTGGGCGTCCGGTTGAACGGCAGGCCCATCTTCTCCAGGTCGAGGACGGCGTCGATGGCCTCCTTCGCCAGGATCTCGGCGGCGTCCTGGTCGACCAGGTAGTCACCGCCCTTGACCGTGTCGAAGGTGTGCCACTCCCAGTTGTCCTCCTCCACGTTCGCCAGCGCGGCGGCCATGCCGCCCTGCGCGGCGCCCGTGTGGGAGCGGGTGGGGTAGAGCTTCGTCAGCACGGCGGTGCGGCTGCGCTTTGTTGCCTCGATGGCGGCGCGCATGCCGGCGCCGCCGGCGCCGACGATGACGGTGTCGTACTTGTGGATCTTCATGACGTGGATTACCTCAGCCCCGTGCCTAGCGGATGTTCGGGTCGAAGGTGAAGATCACCAGCGTGCCCAGAAGGATGGTGAACACCGTGGCGGTGTACAGCAGGCCCTTGAGCCACAGGCGCGTGTTGGCCCGCTCCGCGTAGTCGTTGATGACCGTGCGGAGACCGTTGGCGCCGTGCAGCATGGCGAGCCAGAGCATCAGCAGGTCCCAGACCTGCCAGAACGGGGACGCCCAGCGGCCGGCCACGAAGGCGAAGCCGACCTTGGTGACGCCGCCGTCCAGGAAGAGCTGGATCAGCAGGTGGCCGAGGACCAGGACGACGAGGACCACGCCGGAGAGGCGCATGAAGAGCCACGCGGCCATCTCGAAGTTGCCGCGGGTCGCGCGAGGGGTCTTGCCCGTGCGCTTGCGGGGGGCTTCGATGTACGGCGCGGGGTTGTCCACGTCGTAGCGCGGGCCGCCCTCGACGGGTCCGATCGCGGAGGTGGTGTCAGTCGACATGTCTGGCGTCAGCTCCCGAACAGTTCACGTGCGGCGTGGCCGAGGACGGGGTACAGGGAGCCCGCCATCAGCACGACCCAGATGCCCACGACGGTCCAGAGCATCTGCTTCTGGTAGCGCGGGCCCTTCGACCAGAAGTCCACGGCGATGACCCGGAGGCCGTTCAGCGCGTGGAAGAGGATGGCGGCGACCAGGCCGTACTCGAGAAGAGCGACGATCGGCGTCTTGTAGGTCGCGACGACCTCGTCGTACGCCTCGGGGGAGACGCGGACGAGAGCGGTGTCCAGCACGTGTACGAACAGGAAGAAGAAGATGAGGACGCCGGTGACTCGATGAGCCACCCAGGACCACATTCCTTCCCGGCCGCGGTACAGCGTTCCAGCCGGCACGGAAAAACCCTCCGGGAGCGGGGATCGGGGTCGGCCGGCTTCTCTGTCGGTCTGACCCGGCCGGGTACGGTCCACCGGCCCCGGTCATCGTAGCGACGACTTGTCGGTTCGCTCGCCCGGGGTCCATCGGTGTGATCAAACAGGCACGGACGGGCTATCACACAGGCCGAAATCACCGCATTGCGGACGGAATCACGGCCCGGAGTGTCGCGGTGTGAGCCCCTGGGCCACCCGGAGGGCCAGTCGGGCGCGGGCGAGGCGGCGGAGCTCCTCGGCGGCGACCACCCGTTCCTCCTCCGCTTCGTTGCCGAGACGTGACCGGATACCGGCCAGTAACTGGTCGAGCCGCTCCTCGGGGCGCACTCCGTCGAGGCTGATCACGAACGCGTGTCCGAAACTGCTCTCGTACGCGGCGTGGGCGGCCCGCAGCGCGGTCCGGGCGGCCGGCGGGGCGTCCGGGTGGGGCAGCGCGGAGGACTCGGCGGCGAGGGCCTCGTCGAGATCGGCGCGGGAGAGGTCGTAGCCGGCCTCGTCGGCGGCGGCGAGCAGGGCGTCCACGGTCGGGTACGGACGGTGCGCCGCCACCCGTTCGGCCCAGCGCGTGCTGTGGCAGCAGGAGAGCAGCAGCGCCACCGCCTCGGCGGGCGAGGCCGCGTTGAACCCGACGAGACCCCCGGTGTGCCGGGAGTGGGTCTGCTGGGCAGGTAGGGCAGGGGTGTCCGCGGCGCCCGGCTTCCGGCAGGGGGCGTGGGTGTCGCTGGTCAGCGTGGACTCCGGTGCTCCGGGACGGGTGGGGTGGACGTGACGCAACGTTATCGACGGGATGGGGGAAGTGTCCGACGGATGCGCGATTTTCACCCGGAAGGGAGAGTTTCGGAACAGATGATGGACGATCGGCTTCCGCCCCGTCGAGTGGTCGGACTCCCGTCCTTACGGGAGGATTCCGAATGATGCGGTACTCCCTCCGAGGGCCTCGTCGGGCCCCCGCCCTCCTGGCGACCGCGGTGGCGCTGGCCACCGTGGCGGCCTGCTCGAACGGCTCTCCGTCCGGCCCGCCCTCCGGCCCGTCCGCCACGGGCGCGTCCGCGAGCGCCGCGCCCACGGGCACGGCGCCGCCTCCCAGCCCCACGCCGACGCCGCCGGCCGCGCCCACCCCCACGCCCTCGAAGTCCTATCCCCTCTCCACCGCGCCCGGCACCGTCCCCGCCGTCCGCGCCCACCAGGCCGCCCGCGGCCCCGGCTGGAAGCCCGCGCCCACGGGCGGGGTCGTCCTCGCCGCGAACAGCGGGGCCCTCGCCGACGAGGGGCGGCTGCTCGCCGGGGAGCTCGGCGTCCCGTACCGGGGCGCCGCCGCGGCCGGGCCCGGGGACGTCGAACTGGCCCTCGGCGGGACGGGCGCCCCCGAGTCGTACACCCTGACGGTGACGGGCGGCCGCGTCCGGATCGCCGGCCCCGACGAGGCCGGGGTCTTCTACGGCACCCGCACCCTCAAGCAGTCGGTGAAGGCGACCGGCGCGATGCCCGAGGGCACGGTCACCGACCGGCCGGCGAAACCGCAGCGCGGGCTCATGCTCGACATCGCCCGCAAGCACTTCACCGCCGCCTGGATCGAGGACCGCATCCGGGAGATGAGCGACCTGAAGCTCAACCAGCTCGGGCTGCACTTCTCCGACGACCAGGGCTTCCGGATCGAGTCCTCCAGCCACCCCGAGGTCGTCTCGGCCCAGCACCTCACCAAGGCCGAGGTCCGCCGGATCCTCGCCCTCGCGGCGAGCCGCCACGTCACGGTGATCCCCGAGATCGACTCCCCGGGGCACCTCGGCGCCGTCATCGCCGCCCACCCCGGGCTCCAGCTCGTCAGCGCGAGCGGCCGGGCCCCGCGCGGGACCGTCGACATCTCGAACCCGGACGCGGCGAAGATCGTGGACGAGCTGCTGCGCGAGTACGCCGGGCTCTTCCCCGGGGCGTACTGGCACCTCGGCGGCGACGAATACGTCGCCCTGATGTCCAAGAACCCCGAGGCGAGCTACCCGAAGCTGGCGCGGGCCGCGGTCGCGAAGTACGGACCCTCCGGCCGCGTCCAGGACCTCGCCACCGGCTGGCTGAACGACCGCGCGGCCGTAGTCCGCCCCACCGGCAAGACCCTCAAGGCCTGGAACGACGGCTTCTTCACGGGCGGGGTCGCGGTCCCGGCCAAGGACCTGGAGGTCGAGTACTGGACGGGCCGCGAGATCGGCGCCCGGCTGCCCGTCTCGTACCTGAGCGAGGGCCGCAAGGTGGTCAACCTCAACGACGACTACCTCTACTACATCCTGGGCGAGCCCAATAAGTTCCCGTATCCCACCGGCCGCCGGATCTACGAGCAGTGGACCCCCCGCGTCCTGCGCGGCTCCACCCCCGTGCCGGCGCGGTACGACCCCCAGATCCTCGGCGGCCGGCTCGCGGTCTGGTGCGACCTGTCGCGCGCGCAGACGCAGGCCCAGGTGGCGGCCGGCATCCGCCTCCCGCTCGCGGCCCTGGCCCAGAAGGTCTGGGACCCGCGCCCACCGGCGCTGACCTGGGCGCAGTTCAAGGGGCTGGCGTCGAAGGTGGGCTGACTTTTTGTCGTGGACGCGATCGGTCCGGATCGCGTACGTTCCCCCGGCGGCGGCCGAACGGCCGCCGCACGTTCCTGGGGGGAACCAGTTGCTCACGCTCAAGAATCCGAACGGCCTCGCGAGAGCCGTCGTGGCCCTGCTGGCCGGAAACATCCTCTTCGACGTCCTGCTCGGCCTGTTCGAGGTCCGCTGGCTGATGGCCGACGCGATGCCCTACACCTTCGATCCGGCCGTGTTCGGACAGGTCGACCTGAACGTGGCCTCCAACATGGCGTTCACACTGTTCACGGCGACCGCCGTCGTCTTCATCGTCTGGTTCCACCGACTGCGGAAGAACGCCGAGGTCTGGGCCCCTGATCTGCAGGGCCGGAAGCCCGGCTGGGCCATCGGCGGCTGGTTCGTCCCGATCGCCAACCTCTGGATCCCGCGGGGGATCGCCGTCGACATCTGGCGGGCCAGCCGCTGGCAGCCGTACGCCGCCGACGGCTCCCGGGGCCTGGTGCTCCTGAACGCCTGGTGGGCGTGCTGGGTGGCCTCCTGGGTCGTGGAGAAGGTCGGCACGCGGCTGTACAGGCATGACGACACGCCGGAGGCCTACGATGCCGCTGCCGCCTGGGCCCTCGCGTACTACGCCCTCGACGCCGCCGCCGCCGTTCTCGCCATCCTCGTCGTCCGGCGTCTGACCTCTATGCAGCACGCCAAGGCCGCTGGCATGATTCCGGCCGCGCAGTGACGAAAAAGCGCCCCTCGGCGCAGTAGTGGAAGTACTGCGTCCGCATCGGGTGGCGAGGAGGCGTCCATGACGTCGGGGAACGGCCGGAGCCTGCTGGAACTGATCGACGGGGCCGACGAGCGAGGGCTGGCCGCGGCCGGGCTCGCCTGCCTCGACCGCTGTCTGCCGTTGCTCGCCCCCGACCGGGCCGACGCCCTGCGTCCCGTGTGGGCGGCCGTCGCGCGCGGCGACGGAGACGCGTGGGGCGAGACCGTCGCCAAGGCCCGCGTCGAACTCGACGCCGACGGCACGGAGGACGCCGAGGCCGTGCGCCGCATGCTCGACCGGGCCCCGGCCGCCTGGACCGCCGAGGCCCTGCGCGCCTGGGCCGGCGACTGCTCCGTCGCGGCGCTCGCCCTGCACGGGCGGTACGACGCGGCCGAGGTGCCCGACGGGCTCGTCGAGCGCTGCCGGGCCGGGGACGCGGACGGCGCGGGTCCGCTGCTCGCGGGGGAGCTCCGCCGCCAGCTGGCCGTCCTGGAAGCCGCCGCGCACGGGCCCACCGGACTGCGCCGGGCCCGTGAGGTGTCCGTCGAGGGCGGCAGGGTGCTGCGCGCGGTCGTCTCGCGCCGGGCGCGGACGGCCTGAGCCGCGGGGTTCCGTACGGGACGAGGGGGCGGCCGGTGCCGGCCACCCCCTCGCTCCGTGCGGGAGGCCCCGGTCAGGCCTCCGGCGCCTGGACCGCGACCGAGGCGATCGCCTCAGCGATCTCC
Organism: Streptomyces sp. NPDC053513; assembly: GCF_044544765.1. Taxonomy (NCBI): domain Bacteria; kingdom Bacillati; phylum Actinomycetota; class Actinomycetes; order Kitasatosporales; family Streptomycetaceae; genus Streptomyces; species Streptomyces sp. NPDC053513. Next base: position 201,659 of record NZ_JBITXP010000005.1, on the reverse strand, counting down.
CGCTCCGCCGCGGCCTTGTCCACGCCGAGCCCGCTCAGCACGCCCCGCCCGTCCTCGTGCTCCAGGAGGGCCAGCAGGATGTGCTCGGTGCCGACGTAGTTGTGGCCGAGGCGCAGGGCCTCGCGGAACGTCAGCTCCAGGACCTTCTTCGTGTCCGCGTCGAACGGGATCAGCGCCGGGATCTTCTCGGCCCGCGGCGGCAGCGTCGGGGTCACCGCCTCGCGCACCGCCTCCCCCGTCACGTCGTGCCCGGCCAGCCACCGCATGGCGAGCGACTCGGGCTCGGCGAGCAGGCCGAGGGCGAGGTGTCCGGTCGTGACCTGGTCGTTGGCGGCCGCCCGGGCCTCCTCCTGCGAGGCCACGACCACCTTGCGGGCACGCGGGGTGAAGCGGCTGAACCCGGCGTTCGGGTCCATCGTGGAGGCGTCGGGCTCCTTCGGCACGAAGCGCTTCTGGGCCGCCTGCCGGGTGACGCCCATGCTGCGGCCGATGTCGGTCCAGGAGGCGCCGGAGCGCCGGGCCTGGTCCACGAAGTGGCCGATGAGGTGGTCGGCGACGTCGCCGAGGTGGTCCGCCGCGATGACCGCGCTGGAGAGCTGCTCCAGGGAGTCCGGGTGGACCTTCTTGATGGCTTCGATGAGTTCGTCGAGACGGACGGGGACATTCATGCCGACTGGATTCGTCATGAGGCAACCTTAGGTTGACAGTCCTCCACTGTCAACGGGCGGTTGACACCCGAAGGGCGTACTGCGCCCCGGGCGGCGAGAGGTCGCGAGAAAGAGTGAGAAGAAGGAGGGAAAAAGGGAGACGACCGGGGCCGCCACCCCCCACAGGAGAGGCCCCGGTCGTCGTCCACGGAGCCGCAGCACGGCTCCGTACTCCTATCAGCGCCGGGCGTGCGGTTTCTGTCACACCACCTCCGGACGCCCAGAGGTTGCAAGTTGCACAAAGACCCCGGACCGCGTGGACGAGACGCCGCGACACCACGTAGCGTGCAGGTGCGCGAGCCGGCGTGGCGGTGATGACCAGCCGCGATGACGCGGGACGCGGCCACGCTGCCGACGAACAGGGTTTAGGGGAGTGCTGGGGGACGACGCGGAGCTGACGGCCGCGGTGCTCGCTGCGCAGGACGGGAACGAGGACGCCTTCCGTACTGTGTACCGCGCCGTGCACCCCCGGTTGCTCGGCTACATACGCACACTGGTCGGCGACGCGGACGCCGAGGACGTCGCCTCCGAGGCCTGGCTCCAGATAGCCCGTGACCTCGACCGCTTCGACGGCGACGCGGACCGGTTCCGCGGCTGGGCGGCCCGGATCGCCCGCAACCGCGCCCTCGACCACGTCCGGATGCGCGGCCGCCGCCCCGCCGTGGGCGCCGACGAGACCGAACTCGCCGACAAGCCCGCCGACTCCGACACGGCAGGCGAAGCCCTGGAGGCCCTCTCCACCGGTGACACCATGCAGCTGATCGCCCAGCTCCCGCAGGACCAGGCCGAGGCCGTCGTCCTGCGCGTCGTCGTCGGCCTCGACGCCAAGAGCGCCGCCGACACCCTGGGGAAACGCCCCGGCGCCGTGCGCACCGCCGCGCACCGGGGGCTCAAGAAGCTCGCCGAGCTCCTCGGGGCCGACGGCGGGCAGGGCGACGGTCCGGGAACCGTCCTCCCCCTGGACGGCGTCCCTCCGCAACGCGGTCGCGCACCGGGGCCCGTGGCCCCCGGCGGTGTGACGCAATCACGTCCGCGTACGCAGAAGGACATGTGATGGCCGACGAGCGGTACCAGTGGCTCGATCAGGAGGCCGCGGAGCGGCTGCTCCGCGGTGAGCCGGTCGAGGCCGTCGACGACCGTGCGCGCGCCGAGGCCGCGCGCCTGGCCGAGGCCCTCGGCACGGCCCGTGTCCCAGCCGTCCCGCCGGCCGAGCGCACCGAACTGCCGGGCGAGGCGGCGGCGCTCGCCGCCTTCCGCAAGGCCACCGCCGAGCGGGCCGCGGCCGCCGGCGCCTCCGCGACCGCCGGAGCCACCGGGCCCGCGCCCGCCGGCCCCGCCACCGCCGGCGAACTCGGCCGGATACGCCTCGCGCCCGTGACCGCCCCGGCGCGCCGCTGGGGACGTTCCCTGCGGTACGGGCTGGCCGCCGCGGTCGCCGCCGTCACGGTCGGCGGCGTCGCCGTCGCCGCGGGCACGGGCGTGCTGCCGCTGATCGGCCCCGCCCCCGCCAGCTCCGTCTCGGCGGGGGAGACGACGGACCCGCTCGTCTCCGAGGAGCCCGGCATACGCGAGGACCCCGAGACGCCCCCGACGGAACCGGGCGACGGTGGCGGCCCCACGCCCGGCTCGTCCCCCTCGGCCGACTCGGGGTCCACCGCCCCCTCCCCCCGCGCCCCGGACGGGCACGGCACGGTCACCCGGCCCCCCGGCACCCCGACCCCGGGCAGGACGACGCCCGGCGGCGACGCGGCCGGCACCGATTCGGCGGCCGGCCGCGAGAAGGCCCTCCAGGCCTGCCGGGAGTACCGGACGGGAAAGCTCGACGACACCGGCCGGCAGCAGCTTCTGAAGACCCTGCGCAAGGGCGACACCCTGCGCGTCTACTGCGACCGGATCCTCTCCGGCGACACCGGCACCTCCGGAGGCGGGGGCCGGGACTCCGCCGGGAGCGGCTCCGAGGGCGACACGGGTGACGGCAAGGGCGACTCCGACGACACCTCCGACGGCGACCGCAAGTCCGGCTCGAAGGGCGGCTCCGCGAGCGTCGGCGGAAGCGGCGGCCTGCACGGCGGCACCGGGAACCAGAACGGAGGCGTCCGCCTCGACACCGGAGTCACCGCCGTACTGCCCGCGGGAATCACCGTCGGAACACGTCTTCCGCTCGGGGTGTAACACTTCTCGACCCCCCGACGCAGTAAGAAGTGCCGACTGGTCATCGGCCGCGCTGAGAGCCGGGGTTCCCCCCGTACCTACGGCTCCGCGCACCTGGCGCGGGTGGGACACGTTCCCCCGGTCCCACCCGCGCCCCTTCCTCTCCCGAGCCCCCTACCAGTGGACGACGACCTTGTCGCCGACCTTCACCTGGTCGAAGAGGGCGGAGAGCTTGGCCCGGTCCCGGACGTTGACGCAGCCGTGCGAGGCCCCCGCGTAGCCGCGGGCCGCGAAGTCCGCCGAGTAGTGCACGGCCTGGCCGCGGCTGAAGAACATCGCGTACGGCATGGGCGTGTGGTAGATCGTCGACGTCCAGTCCTTCGCCTTCCACTCCACCTTGAAGAGGCCCTCGCGGGTCGGCGTGTTCTCCGAGCCGAAGCGGACGTCCATCGAGGAGACGACCTTCCCGTCGATCATCCAGGCGAGGGTCCGGCTCTCCTTGCTGATGCACAGCACCCGGCCGGTCATGCACCGCGGGTCCGGGGTGTCCAGCTTGTTCGTCGTCGCCGGCTTCAGCTCGTCGGCGGTCGGCTTCCGGGTGACGGAGAGCAGCTGCTGCCAGGTCGCCGCGTCGACCGTGCCCGTCTCCGGCAGCCCCCGGCGCGCCTGGAACTTCCTGACCGAGGCCGCCGTCATCGTCCCGTAGAAGCCGGTGGGGGCCCGGTCGAAGAAGTCGAGCTGCCGCAGCCGCGCCTGGAGCTCGCGCACCTGCTCGTTCTCGTCCCCGTCGGCCATGAGGGGCTTCGCCGTGGGCTTCCCGGTCGAGGGGGAGGCGGTGGGGGAGCCGGCGGTGGCGGAGGGGGACGGCGGCTTGTCGTCCGTGGTGGGGGTGGCGGCGGGAGCGGTCGAGCTCGGCACCGCACCCGTACCCGTACCCGTGCCCGTGCCGCCGGCGTCCGGCGTGCAGCCGGCGGCGAGTGCCACCGCCGCGGCCGCCAGGATCACTCTGCGCATGACGGAAGAAGACCGCTTCATCGTTGCCCCCCGAGGTGTGTCGTGTGTACGTAGGGATGCTTCCCGCGCGCGTGTGGTTGCGCACCCGGGCCGCGAACCGCGCATCCTGTGGGCAGGGAGCGAAGGTCCCGGGCGGCAGGCCCGGGCCACGGGTCTACCGGGAGGCACAGGACATGGCGCGCGAGTCGGAGTCGGGGCTGCCCATCGAACCGGTCTACGGACCGGACGCCCTGGACGGATGGGATCCCGCCGAGAAGCTGGGCGAGCCGGGCTCGTACCCCTTCACCCGCGGCGTGTACCCCTCGATGTACACCGGCCGGCCCTGGACCATGCGGCAGTACGCAGGCTTCGGCACCGCCGTGGAGTCCAACGCCCGCTACCGGCAGCTCATCGCCAACGGCACCACGGGCCTGTCGGTCGCCTTCGACCTGCCCACGCAGATGGGCCACGACTCCGACGCCCCGCTCGCGCACGGCGAGGTCGGCAAGGTCGGCGTCGCCATCGACTCGATCGACGACATGCGGGTCCTGTTCGACGGCATCCCGCTGGACGAGGTCTCCACGTCGATGACGATCAACGCCCCCGCCGCGCTGCTGCTCCTGCTCTACCAGCTCGTCGGCGAGGAACAGGGCGTCCCGGCGGACCGGCTGACCGGCACGATCCAGAACGACGTCCTCAAGGAGTACATCGCCCGCGGCACGTACATCTTCCCGCCGAAGCCCTCGCTGCGGCTGATCGCGGACGTCTTCAAGTACTGCCGGGCCGAGATCCCGAAGTGGAACACCATCTCGATCTCCGGCTACCACATGGCCGAGGCCGGCGCCTCGCCCGCGCAGGAGATCGCGTTCACCCTCGCCGACGGCATCGAGTACGTCCGCACCGCCGTCGCCGCCGGCATGGACGTCGACGACTTCGCGCCCCGGCTCTCCTTCTTCTTCGTGGCCCGCACGACCCTCCTGGAGGAGGTCGCCAAGTTCCGCGCCGCCCGCCGGATCTGGGCGCGGGTGATGAAGGAGGAGTTCGGCGCGGAGAACCCCAAGTCGCTGATGCTCCGCTTCCACACCCAGACCGCCGGCGTGCAGCTCACCGCCCAGCAGCCCGAGGTCAACCTGGTGCGCGTCGCCGTCCAGGGCCTCGCGGCCGTCCTCGGCGGCACGCAGTCGCTGCACACCAACTCCTTCGACGAGGCCATCGCCCTGCCGACCGACAAGTCCGCCCGCCTCGCCCTGCGCACCCAGCAGGTCCTGGCGTACGAGACGGACGTCACCGCCACCGTCGACCCCTTCGCCGGCTCCTACGTCGTCGAGAGGATGACGGACGACGTCGAGGCCGCCGCCCTGGAGCTGATGGAACGGATCGAGGGGATGGGCGGCGCGGTCGGCGCGATCGAGCGCGGCTTCCAGAAGGACGAGATCGAGCGCTCGGCCTACCGGATCGCACAGGAGACCGACAGCGGCGAGCGGGTCGTCGTCGGCGTCAACCGCTACACGATCGACGTCGAGGAGCCCTACGAGCCGCTCCGCGTCGACCCGGCCATCGAGGCCCAGCAGGCCGAGCGCCTCGCGAGGCTGAGGGCCGAGCGCGACGGGGCGGCCGTGGACGCGGCCCTCGCGGAGCTGAAGAAGGCGGCGGAGGGCACGGACAACGTCCTCTACCCGATGAAGGACGCCCTCAGGGCCCGGGCCACGGTCGGCGAGGTCTGCAACGCGCTGCGGGAGGTCTGGGGCACCTACGTCCCGACCGATGCGTTCTGACCGATTCCGCCCGTTGAAACTCAAAGCGGGGTGTCGTACCGGTGTGCGACACTCCGCTTCATGCTGGGTGTCACCGATCTACCGACCTATCTCGCCGGGCTCGTCCTCATCATCCTCCTCCCGGGGCCGAACTCGCTGTACGTGCTGTCCGTCGCCGCCCGCAAGGGCACCCGGACCGGGTACAAGGCCGCCGCCGGCGTGTTCACCGGCGACGCCGTCCTGATGACCCTCGCCGCCCTCGGTGCCGCCTCGCTGCTCCAGACCACCCCGCTCCTCTTCATGATCGTGAAGTACGCGGGCGCCGGCTATCTGACCTGGATGGCGATCGGGATGCTGCGGGCCGCCCTGGCCATGTGGCGCACCCGGCACGAGGCCGCCGTCGAGGCCGCCGCCGAGCCGGACGCCGGACCGTCCGAGCACCCGTACCGCCGCGCGCTGATCATCAGCCTCTTCAACCCGAAGGCGATCCTCTTCCTGATCTCCTTCTTCGTGCAGTTCGTGGACCCCTCCTACGCCTACCCGGCGCTCTCCTTCCTGGTCCTCGGCACCCTGCTCCAGCTCGGCAGCTTCCTCTACCTGACGACCCTGATATTCGGCGGCACCCGCCTCGCCGAGGCGTTCCGCCGCCGCAAGCGCCTCTCGGCGGGAGCGACCTCCGCCGCCGGCGCCCTCTTCCTCGGCTTCGCCGCGAAGCTCTCGCTCAGCAGCGCCTGACCGGTCCGCTTGACCCTCACACGGTGTGAGGCCGTTCCGTAGGGGCGTCATGTTCACCATCGGAGACTTCGCCCGGCACGGGCGGGTGTCGGTCCGGATGCTGCGCCACTACGACGCCATCGGACTGCTGCGCCCGGCCCACGTCGACCCGCACAGCGGCTACCGCTTCTACTCGGCGGACCAGCTCGCCCAGCTCAACCGCGTCATCGCGCTCAAGGACCTCGGCTTCACCCTCGAACAGGTGGGGGCGATCCTCCGGGACGAGCTCGGCGCGGAGGAGCTGCGGGGGATGCTGCGCCTGCGCCAGGCCGAGCTGGAGGCGGCCGTGGAGGCGGCGCGGGCCCGGCTCGCCCAGGTCGGCGCGAGGCTCCGAGCCATCGAGAGCGAGGGACGCATGTCCACCCAGGACGTCGTCGTCAAGAAGATCCCCGCCGTCCGCGTCGCCGAACTGAGCGCGGTCGCCGCGAGCTTCGGCCCGCACGACATCGGTCCGGTCATCGGGCCGCTGTACGAGGAGCTGTGCGGCCGCCTCGAAGCGGCCGGGCTCACCGGTTTCGGCCCGGGCATCGCGTACTACGAGGACGCGGGCAAGGGGGACGGCTCGGTCCTCGTGCACGCGGCCATGACCGTTCCCGACGGCACGGTGGTCGAGGGCGTCGAGGTGCACGTCCTGCCCGGCGTCGAGGAGGCGGCGACCGTCGTCCACCGGGGCTCGATGGACACCGTCCTGCCGACCGCGCAGACCCTGGCCCGCTGGATCGAGACCAACGGCTACGTGTCGCAGCACTACGCCCGCGAGCTGTACCTGGAGTGCCCGGAGGACCGGTCCCGGTGGGTGACGGAGATCCAGGAGCCGATCGTCCGCGCCTGATCGCGCCTCCGCGGGCCCGGGACCCCCGCACGGGTCCCGGGCCCTCCCCATCAGCGGTGGTCCGTCACTTCCTCAGCGCCTTGCGCAGCCGCAGCGCGCGGCGCGCGAGCCGGCGGACCTTCGGGTGGCGGGGGATCGGCAGGCCGCCCGGCAGGTTCAGGACCGTGAGGCGGCGCCGGGTGAAGTGGTGCCGGGTGCGCTCGGCGAGCGGGCCCGAGAGGTGCCGCACCGCCGGCTCCCGCAGCTCCGGACGTATCTTCGGCTGCATCGCGAAGCCGACCGCCGCGACCAGGTCGTTCAGCTGCTCCGTACCGATCCCGGCGTCGTCGCCGTCCCCCTCCTCCAGGGGCGGGACGACCGCGTCGACGACCGTGAGCGGGATCCGGTTGCTGTTCTGGAACGGGGTGAGCCGTTCCAGGAGGGCGCGGGTGCCGACCCGGGCGGCCGGCGTCCCGTAGAAGGTCGCCGCCGTGAGCAGCGCCGTGGAGAAGCAGCCGACGACGAGCGCGGGCCGCAGCTCGCGGTAGAGCACCTCGGCGAGCACCGGCCGGTCCTCGACGGTCAGCTCGGCGCCGAGCTCCTCCGCCGCCTCCACCAGCGCCCGCGACCAGGAGTCCGGGGCCGTCGGGTGCGGCTTGAAGACGAGCCGCCGGTGGCCGCGGGCGACCGCGCCCCGGACCATCCGCAGGTGCAGCTCCTCCTCCTCGGCGGCGGTCAGCAGGTTCAGCGCGGCCAGGTACTGGCCGAGGAGCAGCGCGGGGCCCTCCTCCGGGGCCGCGGGACCGGCCAGCTCCTCGACGACCTTCGTGAACGCCTCCGTCGGCACCGCCTCCGGCACCGCCCCGAACTCGGCGAGCAGCAGCGGCGCGAGCCCGGGGACGAGGTCCAGGTGCAGCAGCCGGCCCACGCGGCCCCCGACGAGCGGGTCGATCTTGTTGCGGGTCGGGCCGTAGCTCATCAGACCGTCCGCGTACACCGTGATCGGCGCGTCGGGGAGCAGCTGGGCGATGGCGAGCGCGGGCGTGACCTGGAGCGATTCGAGGGCGAGTTCGACGCGGTCGTCGCCGAGGTCCCAGAGCTTGACCAGGTGGCGCTGGAGGAGCGGCAGATCGCTCGGGCGCGGGGTCCAGCCGGCCGGGTGGAGCGGGGAGATCGTCTCGTTCCAGGACAGGACGGAGTCGAAGCGGCCGCGCAGCCGCTCGAAGCCCTCGGCCTCGTCCAGGGCGGGGGTCGTCTCCGGCACGGCCGCGTTGTTGGTGACGAGGAGGATCCGCCGGTCGGCGGGGCCGAAGCAGCCGCTGTCGAGCGCCGCGGCGAGCGTCACGGCGCCGTAGAGGGTGGAGGCGCAGAAGATCTGGGTGGTCCGGCGGGCGCTCACGCGGCCACCTCCGGGGAGTCGCCGGAGCCCGTGCCGGAGCCGGAGCCCGTGCCCGTGCCCGTGCCGGCGTCGGCCCCCGTGCCCGCGCCGGAGCCGGAGCCGGTCTCGCGGGCCGGTCCCGTCGGCGGTGGCGCGGGCCGGCGCCGGCGCAGTCGGCGCAGCAGCGTCGCACGGTCCCCGCCCATCGCGGTCAGGGCCTCGTCGAGGACCCCCTGCGGCATCCGCCGCAGCGCGCCCGCGCTCATCGCCCTCAGCTGACGCGCCACCTCGGGTTCGAACCTTTCGATCGAACCGATGTGATGGGAGATCACCGCGCAATACGTACGGACGGCCTTCGGAAGAAGGAGATCCGCGTCCGGGTCCTTCGCCGTTTCCTCGATCACCCGGTCGAAGGCGCGGATGAAATCCAATTGCCGGACGTCGCCGATCTGGGTGAGCGAGGTCGCCACTCCCCGCCGGTAGAACACGCCGAGTTCTCCGATCGCGGCGAACGATTCCGCCTCGCGGTGGAGTTTCCAGATCCACGGCCGGTCCTCGGCGGTCCGCAGCCCGTGCGGGAAGTGCAGCAGGCCCCGGTCGAGGAGCCGCCGGTGGTAGATCCCGGCCCAGGCGTACGGGTAGTCGACCGAGGTCGTCCGGTGCGAGGGCAGGATCGCGTCCCGCGGGCGCAGCACCTCGCCGCGCCGGGGGACCGGCACCCGGCGCACCGCGCGGTTGCGGCCGGTGACCGTGACGTGGTCGGTGCGCAGGAAGTCGCAGCGCAGCGATTCGGCGGCGGCGACGAGACGGCCGTAGTAGCCGGGGGCGAGCCAGTCGTCCCCGTCGAGGAAGGCGATGTACTCGCCGCGGGCGGCGTCGAGGCCGGTGTTCCGGGCCGTGGCGAGGCCCTCGTTGTGCTCGTGCCTGATCAGGACGGCACCCGGGATCTCGCGCACGGCCCGCTCGAGGAGCTCCGGGGTCCCGTCCGACGAGCAGTCGTCGACAAGCAGGAACTCGAAGTCCTCGCGGGCGTTGGCCCGCAGGCTCGTGAGGGTGTCGGGGGCGTATGTCTGCACGTTGAAGAACGGCACGACGACGGAGAGCTTGACCACGCGGCCGACGCTAGGCGCCGCCCCGGCATTACCGCCGACCGCCGGGCGGCCTTTCGGTGAACACCAAGCGGCGGGCCGATTAACCGCCTTTCCCCGCAAAGGAAATCGGCCTTACCGCGTCCGGAATACGACCCGCTTCAGCGGGCGGAGAGGCTCTGTTCACCGTTTGTTGTGGCCCAGTTGGGCCGAAAAGCGGAATGCCCTTCTAGCGTCCTCGGCGTGCCAGCAAGTACCAGAGAAGCGGTACGGGTCGCCGTACTCGCCGACTCCGACACCCGGTGGAAATGGGGCGCCCTCACCGCGCGCCGCATCACCACGGCGACCGCCGAACCCACCGGATTCGTCCTGCGGGGACGGGCCACGCCCACCGCGCGCCAGCTCGCCGAGACCGGGGCGTCCGAGGCCGCCCCGCGCGAGGTGACGGGCGCGGACTTCCTGCGCGCGGTACGGGACGCGGAGGCGCGCGGCGAGGGATTCGACGTCCTCGTGCTCGCCCTGGTCGGCGGCACCGTCCGGGCCGTCCTGCAGGGCCTGGCCGACCTCGCCCTGGAGCGGCGCCCGGTGATCGTCACCGGCTACGTCGGCGTCGTCTACGAGAAGCTGACCGACGGCCTGCTGCTGCGCCACGGCGCCGACGTGGTCCTCGCCAACTCCCGCCACGACGCCGAGCGTTTCCGCGCCGTCTACGAGGGCGTGGGCGCCGGCGCCGACTCGGTCGTCGAGGCCGCGCTGCCCTTCCTGGGCGGCGCCCCGCACGCCCCCCGGGCCGGCCGCGACACCCTGGTCTTCGCCGCCCAGCCCTCCGTGCCCGCCACCCGGGCCGAACGGGCCTACGTGCTGCGCCGGCTGGTCGCGCACGCCCGCCTCCACCCGGGGCGCGAGGTGCTCCTCAAGCTCCGCTCCAAGCCGGGCGAACACACCACGCACCTGGAGGAGTTCCCGTTCCAGAAGCTGGTGCGCGAGCTCGATCCGCCGGACAACTTCCGCCTCGTCTACGGGCACATGGGCGAGGTCCTCGACCGCACCGACCTGCTCGTCACCGTCTCCTCCACGGCCGCGCTCGAAGCGCTGCACCGCCGGATCCCCACCGCGATCCTCACCGACCTCGGGGTCCGCGAGGCGCTCGGCAACCACCACTTCGTCGGCTCCGGCCTGCTGACCTCCTTCGACCGGCTCGACAAGGGGGACGTGCCGGCACCCGACGAGAGCTGGCTCGCCCGGCAGGGCGTCGCCTCCGACAGCCCGTACGAGCAGGCCTTCGACGCCGCCCGCGACCGCGTCGCCGAGCTCCTGGCGCTTCCCGCGCTGCCCCCGATCACCCCCTACTACACCGCGGAGACGGCCCCCGGCTACCTGCCCGGGATCCTCGCCCGCCACCGCCTGGACGTCACCGCGCCCGAGCCCCGCGAGAGCGGGCTGCGCCGGGTCGTCCGGGAGGCCGCGCGGGGCGCGTACCGCCACGGCGTGCAGCGCGTCGCCCCCGTCATCCGCCGCCTGGGAGAACTGTGATGACCCCGACCGTGCCGACCGTCCTCGCCGTGATCCCCGCCCGGGGCGGCTCCAAGGGCGTGCCCGCCAAGAACCTCGCGCCGGTGGCCGGCGTCCCCCTGGTGGCCCGCGCCGTCCACGCCTGCCTCGGCGCCCGCACCGTCACGCACGTCGTGGTCTCCACCGACGACGAGGCCATCGCGGCCGCGGCCCGCACCGCCGGGGCCGAGGCCGTCCGGCGGCCCGCCGGGATCGCCGGCGACACCGCCACCAGCGAGGCCGCCGTCCTGCACGCGATGGACGCCTTCGAGGCCGTCCACGGCCGCCCGGCCGACGTGGTCCTCCTCGTCCAGTGCACGAGCCCCTTCCTCACCTCCGCCGAGGTCGCCGAGACCGCCGAGCGCATCACCTCGGGCGCCGCCGACACCGCCTTCACGGCCGCCCCGTCCCACGGCTTCCTCTGGCGCGAGACCGAGTCGGGCGCCGAGGGCGTCAACCACGACAAGGCCCACCGGCCGCGCCGCCAGGACCGCGAGCCCGAGTACCTGGAGACCGGCGCCGTCTACGCGATGGACGCGGCCGGCTTCCGCACCCACGAACACCGCTTCTTCGGCCGCACCGCGCTCGTCGTCACCGACCCCGCCCGGGTCCTGGAGATCGACGACCCGCACGACCTCGCCCGCGCCAAGGCCCTCGCGCCGCTGCTCGACGAGCCCGTCACGCCCGGCTTCGCCGACGTCGACGCCGTCGTCCTCGACTTCGACGGCACCCAGACCGACGACCGGGTCCATCTCGACGCCGAGGGGCGCGAGTTCGTCTCCGCGCACCGCGGCGACGGCCTCGGCATCGCGGCCCTGCGCCGCGCCGGACTGCCCGTCCTCATCCTCTCCACCGAGCAGAACGCCGTGGTCGCCGCCCGCGCCCGCAAGCTCAAGATCCCCGTCCTGCACGGCATCGACCGCAAGGACCGCGCCCTCAAGGAGTGGTGCGAGGCCGAGGGCATCGACCCGCAGCGCGTCCTCTACGCCGGCAACGACGTCAACGACCTGCCCTGCTTCCACCTCGTCGGCTGGCCCGTCGCGGTGAGCAGCGCCCACGACTCCGTACGGGCCGCCGCCCGCGCGGTCACCGTCACCCCGGGCGGCGCCGGCGCGATCCGCGAGATCGCCGCCTGGCTCCTCGGACCCGAGCTCGACACCCCCAACTCGCCCAACCCGTAAGGAACGATCATGAACACCCGTCTGCGCACCCTCGGCTCCAAGACCGCCGGCCCGGGTCACTCCGTCTACGTCTGCGGCGAGATCGGCATCAACCACAACGGCGACCTCGACAACGCCTTCAAGCTGATCGACGTGGCCGCCGAGGCCGGCTGCGACGCCGTCAAGTTCCAGAAGCGCACCCCGGAGATCTGCACCCCGCGCGACCAGTGGGACATCGAGCGCGACACCCCCTGGGGCCGGATGACGTACATCGACTACCGCCACCGCGTGGAGTTCGGCGAGGACGAGTACCGCCAGATCGACGCGTACTGCAAGGAGAAGGGGATCGACTGGTTCGCCTCCCCGTGGGACACCGAGGCCGTCGCCTTCCTGGAGAAGTTCGACGTCCCCGCCCACAAGGTCGCCTCCGCCTCCCTCACCGACGACGAGCTGCTGCGCGAGCTGCGCGCCACCGGCCGCACGGTGATCCTCTCCACCGGCATGTCGACCCCGAAGCAGATCCGCCACGCGGTCGAGGTCCTGGGCTCGGACAACATCCTGCTCTGCCACGCCACCTCGACGTACCCGGCCAAGGCCGAGGAGCTCAACCTCCGCGTCATCCAGACGCTCCAGGAGGAGTACCCGAACGTCCCGATCGGCTACTCCGGCCACGAGACCGGCCTCCAGACCACGCTGGCCGCCGTCGCCCTCGGCGCCACCTTCGTCGAGCGCCACATCACCCTCGACCGCGCCATGTGGGGCTCCGACCAGGCCGCCTCCGTCGAGCCGCAGGGACTCCAGCGCCTGGTCCGCGACATCCGCACCATCGAGGCCGCGCTCGGCGACGGCGTGAAGAAGGTGTACGAGTCGGAGCTCGGCCCGATGAAGAAGCTCCGCCGGGTCCAGGGCGCCGTCGCCGCATGACCGGGCAGCTGGCGTTCGTCGAGAGCCCGGTCCAGCTCCTGAACGTCCTGGAGTGGGCGCACACGCAGAGCCTCGGGGGCCGCACGGCCCCCGCGACCGGCGACCCGGCGGACGCCGAGCCCGCGGACGCCCTCACGGTCGTCGTCCTCTCGCCGACCGACCCCATGTCGCGCGGCCAGCTGCGCCGGATGGCACAGCTGGCCCGCGACCACGGGCTCACCGTCCACTGGCAGGAGGCCCGCGGCGGCCGGGGTTCCCTCGTCCGCACCCTGCGCGAGCTCGCCCGGCCGCTGCGCGCGGCGGAGCGGGTGATCATCGGGGACCCGTTCTCCCGGTACGTCCAGCTGCTCCTGACCCTCTTCGCCCCCCGCCACCTGACGGTGGTCGACGACGGCACCGCGACCATGGAGTTCGCCGCCCAGCTCGGCCGCGGCGAGCGCCTGGTGCGCTGGCACCGCAAGGGCAGCCTGGGCCCCCGCGAGCTGGTCCTCGCCCCGGTGACCACGCTGGCCCGACGGCGGCTCGCCCCCGCCGGGAGGCGCACGGTCGAGATCTTCACCTCGCTGCCCGTGGAGGCCCCGCCGGGCGTCACGGTCACCGAGAACGCGTACGCCTGGACCCGGGACACCTTCGGACCGCCGCTGCTCACCGGCGGCGCGGACCTGGTCGGCACCTCGCTGGTCGAGACGGGCGTCGTCGACGCCGACCACTACGCACGCGTGGTGGACGAGCTGGCCCGCGCACACGGGGCCACCCGCTACTTCGCCCACCGCAGGGAGAGCGCCGAGAAGCTGCACCGGATCGCGGTCGACACGGGCCTCCAGGTGGTCCGGCCCGATCTGCCCCTGGAGCTGATAGCCCGACGCGGCCCCATCGGGCGCACGGTCGTCAGCTTCCCGTCCACGGTGGTGCACACCCTGCCGCTGGCCCTCGCCGGCACGGGGGTGAAGGTCGCCGTCGTCGAGATAGCGCCCGAGTGGCTGCGGGCGACCGCCTCACCGCGCGCGCAGGGTTTCCTGGCGGGCGTGGCGGGCACCGCGGCCCATGAGGTCGACCGGCTCACCACGCGTGTGACGCAGCACACGGACCGGCTCGAATTCGGCTGAGCGTACCCACTGGGAGTGAGGTTCATACCTGGGAAACCGAGATTCTTTCCCCTAAGGGGCTGAAATTCTCGTGATCAACGGGCAGTTGACCTCTCCGCGGGCCTACCCTTCAAAGAGTGAACCAGTTGAAGTCCCGTGAGCCAGGCTCCGTCACCCTGCCCGGAACGCTGTCCGAACCCCTGCGCGCCGAACTCGTCGCCTTCCGCAGGGACTTGCACATGCACCCCGAGCTCGGGAACCAGGAGTTCCGTACGACCGCCGCGCTCAAGGCCCGCCTGGAGGCGGCAGGCCTCGCGCCGAAGGTCCTCCCGGGCGGCACCGGACTCTTCTGTGACGTCGGCAGCCGGGCCGTCGGCCGGTCCATGCTCGCGATCCGCGCCGATCTCGACGCCCTGCCCATCCCCGACGCCAAGACCGTCGCCTACCGCTCCACCGTGGCCAACCGCGCCCACGCCTGCGGACACGACGTCCACACCACCACCGTGCTCGGCGCCGGACTCGTCCTCGCCGACCTCGACCGCCAGGGCCTCCTGCCGAACGCGGTGCGGCTCATCTTCCAGCCCGCCGAGGAGGTCCTGCCCGGCGGCGCCGCCGACGCCGTCGAGGCCGGGATCCTGGACGGCGTCGGCCGGATCATCGCCGTCCACTGCGACCCCCGGGTCGACGCCGGGAAGATCGGGCTCCGGGCGGGCCCCATCACCTCCGCCTGCGACCGCCTGGAGGTCACCCTCGACGGTCCCGGCGGCCACACCGCCCGCCCGCACCTCACCACCGACCTCGTCACCGCCGCCGCCCGGGTCGCCACCGACGTCCCCGCCGTCCTCGCCCGCCGCGTCGACGCCCGCTCGGGCCTCTCCGTCACCTGGGGCCGCATCGAGGCCGGCCACGCCCCCAACGTCATCCCGCAGCACGCCGAGCTCTCCGGCACCGTCCGCTGCCTCGACCTGCCCACCTGGCGGGAAGCGCCCGACCTGGTCCACGCCGCGATCGACGAGGTCGCCACCCTGCACCGGGCCAAGTCGACCGTCACCTACGTCCGCGGCGTCCCCCCGGTCGTCAACGACCCGGCCGTCGCCGAGCTGCTCCGCGACGCGATGGAGGCCCGCCGCGGCCCGTACGCGATCGAGGACACCGAGCAGAGCCTCGGCGGCGAGGACTTCTCCTGGTACCTGGAGCACGTCCCCGGCGCCATGGCCCGCCTCGGCGTCCGCACCCCCGGCGACACCCGGGTCCGCGACCTGCACGCAGGCGACTTCGACGTGGACGAGCGGTGCATCGAGTCCGGCGTGGAGCTCTTCACGGCCGCGGCCCTCCTCGACGCCGCACCCCAGCACTGACCCGGCCGGGCGGGCGGCGAGGCGCACACGGGCCGGGTGGCGGGGCGTACGGGACCGGGCGGCCGGGCGCACACGGGCCGGGGACCCGGGTCCGGGCGGGCCTGAAACCCTTACGGGAGGCCGTACGGAAGCCCGTACGAGAGGCCCGGAAGGGCCCTTCACCCGTCCGGCCCACCGCCGCCCCACGGTCGGCCCAGTGCCCGGCGCGTCGCCTCCCGACCCCTGTTCGGGAGTCCGTCTCCGACGGTATAACCGGCGGTACCGGGCCGAACGCCCCCGGTCGCCTCGACTGGCCGGTTCGCGACGATCCGATAACGACTCATGAACGGGTCTTTAACTGACATCTACGCGCGTTACGATCGCCGCGAAACCAGCGCCGGAAGAGGCGCTTTCGGTCAGTCTTGAAGGGACCCTCCTCTTGCGCCGGATCACCAGGATCACGACCGTGGGCATCGCCTCCGCGGCGCTCGCGCTGTCCGCCACCGCGTGCGGCAAGTCGTCCAACGACACGGGTTCGAGCTCCAGCTCGTCCTCGGCGTCGGGCGCCCTCAAGGCCGCCATCGCGTACGACATCGGCGGCCGTGGCGACCAGTCGTTCAACGACGCCGCCTACGCCGGCCTGAAGAAGGCCGAGGCCGAGCTCGGCGTCAAGGGCTCCGAGGCCGAGCCGTCGCAGGGCGAGAGCGACGCCGACAAGGTCGCGCGCCTCACCTCGCTGGCCCGCGCCGGGAACAACCCGGTCATCGGCGTCGGCTTCTCCTACGCCCCGGCCATCGAGAAGGTCGCCAAGTCCTTCCCGAAGACCACCTTCGGCCTCATCGACGACACGTCGAAGACCGGCCCCAACATCGCCAACCTCGTCTTCAACGAGGAGCAGGGCTCCTACCTGGCCGGCGTCGCCGCCGCCAAGGCGTCCAAGTCCGGCACGGTCGGCTTCATCGGCGGCGTCGAGGTCCCGCTGATCAAGAAGTTCGAGGCGGGCTTCACGCAGGGCGTCAAGGACACCAACCCCAAGGCGAAGGTGCTCACCCAGTACCTGACCCAGCCGCCGAACTTCGACGGCTTCTCGAAGCCCGACCTCGGCAAGGCCGCCGCGGAGGGCCAGCTCGACAAGGGCGCCGACGTGATCTACGCCGCCGCCGGTCTCGCCGGCGCCGGCGCCATCGAGGCCACCGCCACCGCGGGCAAGTGGGCCATCGGCGTCGACTCCGACCAGTACAAGCAGGCGGGTCTGGCCGCGTACAAGGAGCACATCCTGACCTCGGTCACCAAGGACGTCTCGGGCTCGGTCTTCAACGTGATCAAGTCGGTCAAGGACGGCAAGCCGCAGAGCGGTGAGATCCGTTACGGCCTCGCCGCCAACGGCGTCGGCCTGGCCGACTCCAACCCGGCGTACACGAAGATGACGGACCTCATCGCCGCGGTGGACAAGGCGAAGAAGGACATCGTCGACGGCAAGATCACGGTCAAGACCGCTCCGTAAGGGCGTCAGGTCACGACCTGAGCCCGGGCCCGGGATCCGATGGCACCCCCGCCGGATCCCGGGCCCTGGGCCCATTCCCGTACGGGTTTTCATTTTTCGGCAGCGCTACGCGCGTAGATGTCTCCCTGGCACGATAACTTCGCCCCGCCCTGCCCTCCCGCTCCCACTCCTTCCGGCCAAGGAGAGTGCGTCATCAACGCGTCCAGCCCCCCTGCCGTAGAACTGCACGGCATCACCAAGCGTTTCCCCGGCGTCGTCGCCAACAAGGACATCGCCATCACCGTCCGCAAGGGCACCGTGCACGCCCTCATCGGCGAGAACGGTGCCGGCAAGTCGACCCTCATGAAGATCCTC
Organism: Streptomyces sp. NPDC053513; assembly: GCF_044544765.1. NCBI lineage: Bacteria > Bacillati > Actinomycetota > Actinomycetes > Kitasatosporales > Streptomycetaceae > Streptomyces > Streptomyces sp. NPDC053513. The sequence goes on along the minus strand of NZ_JBITXP010000005.1, from coordinate 184,088 downwards.
TACGGCATGCAGAAGCCGGACGAGGGCACCATCGCGGTCGACGGCGAGCAGGTCACCTTCTCCACCCCCGGTGACGCCATCGCCCGCGGCATCGGCATGGTGCACCAGCACTTCATGCTCGCCGACAACCTCACCGTCCTGGAGAACGTCGTCCTCGGCGGCGAGAAGCTCCACGGCATCGGCGCCAAGGCGCGGAAGAAGATCAAGGAGATCTCCGACGCGTACGGCCTCGGGGTCCGCCCCGACGCACTCGTCGAGGACCTCGGCGTCGCCGAGCGGCAGCGCGTGGAGATCCTCAAGGTCCTCTACCGCGGCGCGAGGATCCTCATCCTCGACGAGCCGACCGCCGTCCTCGTCCCGCAGGAGGTCGACGCGCTCTTCGACAACCTGCGCGAGCTCAAGTCCGAGGGCCTCACGGTCATCTTCATCTCGCACAAGCTGGGCGAGGTCCTGAAGGTCGCCGACGACATCACCGTCATCCGCCGGGGCACCACGGTCGGCACCGCCGACCCGAAGACCGCCACCACCAAGCAGCTCGCCGAGCTGATGGTCGGCAGCGAGCTGCCCTCGCCGGAGACCCGCGAGTCGACGGTCACGGACGTCCCGATGCTCCAGGTGGAGGGCCTGACCCTGACCGAGGCCGGCGCCGCCGCGGCGGCCCCGCTCACCACCGCCGCCCCGCCGGACCCGTCCGGTGCGGTCGCCGTCCAGGAGGTCGGCGCGGGCCGCAAGCTCCTCGACGACATCTCGCTCACCATCCACAAGGGCGAGATCCTCGGCATCGCCGGTGTCGAGGGCAACGGCCAGACCGAGCTCATCGAGGCCCTCATGGGCATGAACTCGCCCGACGCGGGCGTCATCCGCCTCGACGGCGAGGACATCTCCGCGGTCTCCGTGCGCAAGCGCCGCGAGGGCGGCATCGGCTACATCCCCGAGGACCGCCACCGCCACGGCCTGCTCCTGGAGGCCCCCCTCTGGGAGAACCGCATCCTCGGCCACGTCACCGAGGCCCCCAACTCCAAGCGCGGCATCCTCGACCCGAAGGCCGCCCGCAAGGACACCGAGCGGATCGTGCGCGAGTACGACGTCCGCACGCCCGGCATCGACGTCACCGCGGCCTCCCTCTCCGGAGGCAACCAGCAGAAGCTGATCGTCGGCCGCGAGATGAGCCACAACCCGAAGTTCCTGATCGCCGCCCACCCCACCCGCGGCGTGGACGTCGGCGCGCAGGCGCAGATCTGGGACGCGATCCGGGACGCCCGCCGCGCGGGCCTCGCGGTGCTGCTGATCTCCGCCGACCTCGACGAGCTGATCGGCCTGTCCGACACCCTCCGCGTCATGTACCGCGGCAAGCTGGTCGCCGACGCCGACCCCGCCACCATCACGCCCGAGCAGCTGGGCTCCGCCATGACCGGCGCAGCCACCGGCCGCCTCGAAGGCACCGAAGAGCAGTCCGAAGACGGTGACGCCCGATGATGAAAATCGACAAGGACAAGCTGATCATCGGGGCCGCCGGCCCCGTGCTCGCGCTGGTCTCGTCCTTCGTGCTCACCGTCCTGGTGCTGCTCGCGACGGGCCTCGACCCGATCGAGCCGATCCGCCTGATGATCGAGAACGCCGGGTACTCCGACGTCCAGGTCCTGATCGTCAACTACACCGCGATCCTCTATCTGGCGGCCCTGGCCGTGGCCATCGGCTTCCGGATGAACCTCTTCAACATCGGCGTCGAGGGCCAGTACCGCCTCGCTGCGATGGTCTCGGCGCTCGTCGGCGCGGCCGTCGACCTGCCCGGTCCGCTGCACATCCTGGTCATCGTGCTCGTCGCCGTCGCGACCGGTGCTCTCTGGGCCGGCATCGCGGGCATTCTGAAGACCACCCGCGGTGTCTCCGAGGTCGTCTCCACGATCATGCTCAACGCCATCACCACCTCCTTGGTGGCCTGGCTGATCCTGCCGAAGAACTTCGGCGTCCAGCCCGCCGGCTCCAACGACCTCACCACCGGTCAGATCCCCGAGTCCGGCTGGTTCCCGGGCATCGACATGGGCGAGGGCGGCCAGATCTACGGCTTCACCTTCGTCGCGCTCGCGCTCGGCGTCGTCTACTGGTTCGTCATCAACCGCACCCGCTTCGGCTTCGACCTGCGCGCCACCGGTGAGAGCGAGTCCGCGGCCCAGGCCAGCGGCGTCGACGCCAAGAAGATGATCCTCACCGCGATGCTGATCTCGGGTGGTCTCGCCGGTCTGGCCGGCATGCCGATCCTGCTCGGCGAGTCGCACACGTACAGCCTCGCCTTCCCGGTCGGCGTCGGCTTCACCGCCATCACCGTCGCGCTGCTCGGCCGCAACCACCCGGTCGGCATCCTCTTCGCAGCCCTCCTCTTCGCGTTCCTCGAGAAGGCGTCCTCCAGCCTGGACATCGCGGGGTATCCGAAGGAGATCACGCAGATCATGCAGGGCATCATCGTGATCGCCGTGGTCGTCTCCTACGAGCTCGTCCGCCGTTACGGCCTCCGCCGCCAGCAGCAGAAGGTCGGCGAGGAGCTCGCCGCCGGCGGCGCCATCAAGACCGACAAGGAGGTGGCGGCATGAGCACCGGCACCGTTGCCAAGCCGAGCGCCGCACCCAAGAAGGCCGGACGCCGCAAGCTGACCTGGCCCTGGATCCTGCTGATCGTCGCGGCCGGCCTCGTGCTCTTCTCGCTGGTCCGCGTCGTCTCCGGGGCCGACGACCTCACCTCCGTCGGCCAGATCTCCGGCGCGCTCCAGCTCGCCGTGCCGATCGCCATGGCCGGTCTCGGCGGTCTGTGGGCCGAGCGCGCGGGCGTCGTGAACATCGGCCTCGAAGGCATGATGATCCTCGGCACCTGGTTCGGCGCCTGGGCCGGCTACCAGTGGGGCCCGTGGACGGGTGTCGTCGTCGGCATCCTCGGCGGCGCGCTCGGCGGCCTCCTGCACGCGATCATCACCGTGACGTTCAACGTGAACCACATCGTCTCCGGTGTGGCGATCAACATCCTCGCGGTCGGCTTCACCCAGTACCTGTCGAACTTCACCTTCGCCGAGGCCGAGGGCGGCTCCTCCAAGCAGTCCCCGCGGATCGACCAGATCACCGACATCACCATCCCGGGACTCTCGGACGGGCTGATCGACCTCCAGCAGAAGCACTGGTTCCTGATCTCGGACATCGCCGGCATCCTCGGCGGCCTGGTCACCCACCTGTCGCTGCTGACGATCGTGGCCGCCCTGCTCATCCCGGCCACTTGGTGGCTGCTCTGGCGCACGGCCTTCGGCCTGCGGCTGCGCTCCTGCGGTGAGAACCCGGTCGCGGCCGAGTCCCTCGGCGTCAACGTCTACAAGTACAAGTACATCGCCGTCGTCGTCTCCGGCGGCCTCGCCGGCCTCGGCGGCGCCTTCCTCGCGATCGTCTCCACCGGCATCTACCAGGAGGGGCAGACCGGCGGCCGCGGCTACATCGGTCTCGCCGCGATGATCTTCGGCAACTGGATGCCCGGCGGCATGGCGCTCGGCGCGAGCCTCTTCGGCTTCACCGACAGCCTCAAGATCCGCGGCGGCGCCGAGAACGTCCACGCGCTGCTGCTGCTCGTCGCGCTGCTCCTGGTGATCGCCGCGCTGTGGCAGCTGTACAAGAAGAAGTACGTGGTGGCGGCCATCTCCGCCGCCTTCTCCGCCGCCTTCTTCCTCTGGTACTTCCTGACCGACGAGGTCCCGAGCCAGTTCGTCGACGCCGCCCCGTACATCACCACGCTGCTGGTCCTCGCCCTCTCGGCGCAGCGCCTGCGGATGCCCAAGGCGGACGGCCTGCCGTACCGGAAGGGCCAGGGCAAGTGACGCCCGCCCCTCCCGGGCCCGACTGGGACCTCCTGCGGGAGACCGCCCGCGAGGCGATGTCCCACGCGTACGCCCCGTACTCGGGCTACCCGGTCGGCGCGGCGGCCCTCGTGGACGACGGGCGGGTGATCTCCGGCTGCAACGTGGAGAACGCCTCCTTCGGCCTCGGCCTGTGCGCCGAGTGCGGACTCGTCTCCCAGCTCCAGGCGACCGGCGGCGGGCGCCTGACGCACTTCGTGTGCGTGGACGGCCGGGGCGAGTCCCTGGTCCCGTGCGGGCGCTGTCGTCAGCTCCTGTACGAGTTCGGCGGCCCCGAGCTCGTCCTGGAGACCCCGGCGGGGTTCCTGACCCTGGCCGAGATGCTCCCGCAGGCCTTCGGGCCCGACCACCTCGCCAAGTAGCACCTCGGAGCGACCCTTCCGGCACGATGGGAGGGTCGCTCCCCTTTCCTCCCCCCTCTATGCGCGTAGAAAGAGGCACACCATGGACGTCATCTCCGTCATCCGCACCAAGCGGGACAAGGGCGAGCTGAGCCCCGAGCAGATCGACTGGGTCATCGACGCGTACACCCGCGGTGTGGTCGCCGACGAGCAGATGTCCGCCCTGGCCATGGCCATCCTGCTGAACGGCATGAACCGCACGGAGATCGCCCGCTGGACCGCCGCCATGATCGCGTCCGGCGAGCGCATGAACTTCGACGCGCTCTCCCGCCCCACCGCCGACAAGCACTCCACCGGCGGCGTCGGCGACAAGATCACCCTGCCGCTCGCCCCGCTCGTCGCGGCCTGCGGCGCGGCCGTGCCGCAGCTCTCCGGCCGCGGCCTCGGCCACACCGGCGGCACCCTCGACAAGCTGGAGTCCATCCCCGGCTGGCGCGCGCTGCTCTCCAACGAGGAGATGCTGCACGTCCTCGACACCACGGGCGCGGTCATCTGCGCGGCGGGCGACGGCCTGGCCCCGGCGGACAAGAAGCTGTACGCGCTCCGCGACGTCACGGGCACGGTCGAGGCCATCCCGCTCATCGCCTCCTCGATCATGTCGAAGAAGATCGCCGAGGGCACCGGCTCGCTCGTCCTGGACGTCAAGGTCGGCACCGGCGCCTTCATGAAGAACATCGAGGACGCGCGTGAGCTGGCGCGGACGATGGTCGGCCTCGGTACCGACAGCGGCGTGAAGACGGTCGCGCTCCTCACCGACATGTCGACCCCGCTCGGCCTCACCGCCGGCAACGCCCTGGAGGTCCGCGAGTCCGTCGAGGTGCTCGCCGGCGGAGGCCCGAAGGACGTCGTCGACCTGACGATCGCCCTGGCGGCCGAGATGCTGGCCGCCGCCGGCATCAAGGACGCCGACCCGGCGAAGGCCCTCGCCGACGGCTCGGCGATGGACGTCTGGCGCCGGATGATCGCTGCCCAGGGCGGCGACCCCGACGCGACCCTCCCGGTCGCCCGCGAGCAGCACGTCGTCACGGCCCCGTCGACCGGTGTCCTCACCCGCCTCGACGCGTACGACATCGGCATCGCCGCCTGGCGCCTGGGTGCGGGCCGCGCCCGCAAGGAGGACCCGGTGCAGGCGGGCGCCGGCGTCGAGCTCCACGCGAAGCCGGGCGACACGGTGACGGCGGGCCAGCCGCTCCTCACCCTCCACACGGACACCCCGGAGAAGTTCGACTACGCCCTGAAGGCCCTGTCGGAGGCCTGGGACATCGCGCCGGAGGGCACGGCGTTCACCCCGAACCCGATCGTCCTGGACCGCATCGCGTAGGGCTGCATATTCCTCTGACACCTTCGGGCGAACGGGACCGGTGGACCCCCACCGGTCCCGTTCGGCATGCTGGGATCGGTGACGCACCGATAGAGGAGACCGCCATGAGCGCACTCACCGTCGACCACTCGTCTTATGACTACGGGTGGGACGACGTGGTCCGGATCTGGGAGGAAACGGACGCACCTGAGGGCTGCAAGGTGGAGATCATCGAGGGGATCATCACCGTGTCACCCACCCCATCCGCCCGGCACAACAACATCGCCTACAGGGTTCTGAGGCGACTCACGGCCGCGATCCCCGAGGAGTGGGGCGTTTACCAAACGCAGTCCGTCGCGATCCCGACTCGCATGAGCGCCTTCGTTCCGGACCTGCTTGTCGCCCCTCTGGCAGAAGTGGATGGACCCGGCCATCTCGTCCCCGCCGCAGTGGGAGAACTCGTCGTCGAGGTCACCTCGCCGTCCAATGCGAGTACTGACCGGATCACGAAGGCTGCCGGATACGCCGAGGCCGGTGTGCCGCTCTACCTCCTCATCGATCGCCACGCCCCAGGCGGGCCCACCGTGACCCTCTACGGTGAGCCGAAGGGCGATGTCTACCGCGTTCTCCGCGCGGTTCCGTTCGGCGAGAAGATCCACCTCCCCGCCCCCTTCGACCTCACCCTCGACACCGCCGAGTTCCCCGTCACATGAACAGCGGCGCCCGGTCCCGCCCCTGGCGATGAGTTCCGGGCACGCCGGCGGTCAGAGGGGTGTGGACACCAGTCAGCCCCTCGTCGTGACCCTGCCCGCCCATCCCACCAGGGAGGAGCTGGCCCGGCTCTGCGCCGAGCTCGCCGCCGCCCCGCCCGGCGAGGTCGTCTGCGAGGTCGGCGCGCTCGCGGCCGCCGACCTCGCCGCCGTCGACGCCCTCGCCCGGCTGAAGCTCGCCGCCGGGCGGCAGGGGCACCGGATCCGGTTCGAGGGAGCGGGGCCCGAGCTACGGACCCTGCTCCTCCTCACAGGCCTTGCCGAAACGCTAGGCCTCTAGCCGCGCCGGCAGGTCGAAGAGCGGGAACCAGCGCTCGGTGTCCAGGAAGAAGTCCATCCCGGCGACCTTGCCGTCCCGCAGCTCCAGGACGATCAGCGCCCACGGGCTGTAGCCGCCCTCCGGGTCCGGGTGGTAGTGGGCGAAGGCCGGCGCGCCGTTCGCCACGGTCGGGACCAGCTTCGAGCCCCGGCACACGTCGCCGACGCCCAGCATCCAGCCGACGATGTTCTCGTGGCCCTGGAGCCACAGGTCGTACGGCGGCATGGACATCGTCGCGTCCTCGTGGAGGAGCGCCGTCAGCGCCTTCATGTCGTAGCCCTCGAAGGCCGCGACGTAGCGCTCCAGGAGCGCCTGCTGCTCCTCGTCCAGCGGGTTCGCCGGGTCGGAGGCGGCCGGCGCCTGCTCGGCGAGGGTCGCGCGGGCCCGCTGGAGGGCGCTGTTGACGGAGGCGACGGAGGTGCCGAGGAGCTCGGCGACCTCGCTCGCCTTCCACGCGAGGACCTCGCGCAGGATGAGCACGGCCCGCTGCTTGGGCGGCAGGTGCTGGAGCGCGGCCACGAAGGCGAGCCGGACCGACTCCCGGGAGAGCGCCGTCTCCGCCGGGTCACCGGCGCTCGGCATCACCCGCCCGTCCGGGATCGGCTCCAGCCAGGTGATCTCCGGCTGCTTGACGAGCTGCGCCTGCGCGACGGGCGTCGGCCCGGTCAGGTCCATGGGCCGTGCTCTCCTGTTCCCCGCGTTCAGCGCGTCCAGGCAGACGTTGGTGGCGATCCGGTACAGCCAGGACCGCAGCGAGGAGCGGCCCTCGAAGGAGCCGATGGACTTCCAGGCGCGGACCATCGTGTCCTGCACCGCGTCCTCCGCCTCGAAGGAGGATCCGAGCATCCGGTAGCAGTAACCGGTCAGCTCCCTGCGGTACTTGTCGAGATCTTCGGTCGTCGCGGTCGCGGCGTCGCTCATCGGGTCCACACCCCACTCACCCCTCATCGGCACCCGTTCGGTGCCGATGAGAGGGAAGCTACCGCAGCGGACTGACAGCCGGGGTCAGGTTCCCGGCTTGCGTCCGTAGACGAACACGTCGTCGCCGTTCCTGAGCAGGTTCCAGTACGCCTTCGCGTCCGCCGGCCGCATGTTGACGCAGCCGCCGGAACCCGGCGGGTTCCACATGGACTTGGTGGTCGAGTGGAAGGCCTGGCCGCCGTCGAAGAACTGCGAGTACGGCATGGAGACGTGGTAGAGCGTCGACCAGTGGTTGATGTTCCGCCAGTAGATCTTCTTGGCGCCGGTACGGGTCTCGGTGCCGTCCTTGCCCGTGCGGACCGGCACCGGCCCGTACTTGAGGCGCGCGCCGTCCTGGATCCAGCTGAGCTGGCGGGTCAGGTCGACGCAGGCGATCCGGCCCTTGTTCGTCGGGCAGGCGCCCGAGCGGTTGGGGTTGGTGCCCGCGGCCCTCTGCTGGAGCATGGTGTTCATGGTGCGCCACGTGACCGGTCCGGCGTAGCCGACGGTCGGGGTGATGCCGTGCTTCGCCTGGAACGCCTGGATGGCCTTGCAGTCGGCGAGCGACTGCCGTCCGTCGACCGGCCGTCCGAGGAACTTCTCCACCTGCTTCTGGTACGGCCCCGTCGTCACGTTGCAGGACGCCGCCTGCGCCGGAGCCGCACCGAGCGCGATCGTCATCGGCACCACCAGCGAGGTGATGCCGGCGGCGACGGCCGCCCTTCTGCCCATGTGCCGAGCGATTCGTTTCATGATCGTCAACTCCCCCTCGAGTCCCTGTCCTTGAGGACGTACGGGGGAGTGTGACGGTTGCAGGGTCCGTGCGGGAGAGGACGAACCGGGTCAGGCCGCCAGCCGCAGCCGCCGCGCCTCGACGCGCGCGCTGTGCGTGCCGTACAGGGTGACCGAGACGACCCCGAGGACCGCGACCAGGCCGATCAGGACCGTGCCCGCCCAGCCGCCCGCGTGGAAGGCGATCGCGCCGAGCGTGCCGCCCGCGCTGCTGCCCAGGTAGTACGCGGACTGGTACAGCGCCGAGGCCTGCGCGCGACCCGTCTTCGCCGTGCGGCTCACCGAGGAGGAGGCGACCGCGTGGCCCGCGAAGAAACCGGCCGTGATGAGGACCAGGCCCGCGAGGACGAGGGCGAGCGAGTCGGACAGCGAGAGCAGCAGGCCCGCCGCCGTCGTGGAGACCGCCAGGTAGAGCGCGCCGCGCCGGCCCGTCCGGCCGACCAGCTTCCCGGCCGCCGCCGAGGAGACCGTGCCGACCAGGTAGATCAGGAAGATCGAGCCGATCACGCCCTGCGGCAGCGAGAACGGCGCCTCCACGAGGCGGTAGCCGATCACCGTGTACACGGCGCCGAAGACCGTCATGAACAGCGCGCCGATCACGTACAGGCGCAGGAGCAGCGGGTCGGCGAGGTGGCCCCGGACGGTCCGGGCCAGCGCCTTCGGGTTCAGCGTGCCGGGGGTGAAGTGCCGGGCCTTCGGGAGCAGCGCCCGGAAGACGAGCACGCAGGCCAGGGAGGTCAGGCCGACGGCGGCCAGACCGGCGCGCCAGCCCCACATCTGCGCGACCCAGCCGGTCACGAGCCGACCGCTCATGCCGCCGATCGAGTTGCCCGCCACGAAGAGGCCGATCGCGCCGATCAGCGCCCTGGGCCGCACCTCCTCGGCGAGGTACGCCATCGCGGAGGCCGGGAGCCCGGCCAGCGCGGCGCCCTGGACGGCGCGGAGCGCGATCAGGGACGCCAGGTTCGGGGCGAGCGGCACGAGCAGCGCCACGGCGACCGCGACCGAGAGGGAGGCCGTCATCATCGCGCGCCGCCCGAAGCGCTCCGAGAGGGCGCTGAGCGGCAGGACGCAGAGGGCGAGGGCGCCGGTGGCGGCGGAGACCGTCCAGGAGGCGGCGGAGGCGGTGGCGCCGAACTCGGCCGAGACGGCCGGGAGGAGGGCCTGCGTGGAGTAGAGGAGGGCGAAGGCGGCCAGTCCGGCGGCGAAGAGCGCGAGGCTCATCCGGCGGTGGCCGGGGGTGCCGGGGGCGAGGCGGGTGTCGGCGGACGCGATGGTGGCGGCCGCCTTGGTACTGGCGGAAGGCATGTCACGAACGTAGGCCGGTCCGGTTCATGCGTCCAATGCACGGAACTGCTGTAATCGTTCCCATGGTGCATGAGTACAGGTCACAGCCCCGCCTGTCACCGAACAGTAACGAAGAAGACATGGGAGCGCTGCTCGCGCCGCGGCTCGCGTACTTCGCCGCCGTCGCCCGGCACGAGCACGTGACCCGCGCCGCCGCCGAGATGGGCGTGCCGCAGTCGACGCTCTCGCGGGCCATGGTCCGGCTCGAACAGGACCTCGGCGTCACCCTCTTCGCCCGGCGCGGCCGCACGGTCTCCCTCACCCCGGCCGGCCGCCGCTTCCTCACCGCCGCCGAGCGGGCCCTCGCCGAGGTGGAGCGGGCCGCCGACACCGTACGGGCCGACGCCGACCCGGCCGCGGGACGCGTCGCCTTCGGCTTCCTGCACACCATGGGCTCCGAGACCGTCCCCGGCCTCATCCGAGCCTTCCGCGTCGACCACCCGAGGATCCGCTTCACCCTCGTCCAGAACTACGGCGAGGCCATGATCGAGCGGCTGCGCGCCGGCGACCTCGACCTCTGCCTGACCTCGCCCGTGCCGGACGCCCCCGACCTGGTGGCCCGGCGCCTCGACGAACAGCGGCTGCGGCTCGTCGTCCCGGACGACCACCGGCTCGCGGGCCGCAAGCGGGTGCGGCTCGCCGAGGCCGCGGACGAGACCTTCGTGACCCTGGAGCCGGGGTACGGGCTCCGCCGCATCACCGACGACCTGTGCGCGGAGGCCGGCTTCAAGCCGCGGGTCGCCTTCGAGGGCGAGGAGGCCGAGACCCTGCGCGGCCTCGTCGCCGCCGGCCTCGGCGTCGCGCTGCTGCCGCCGCCCGCCGTCCCCCGCCCCGGCGTCGTCGAGCTCACCGTCACCGCGCCGCGGGCGGTCCGCGAGATCGGCGTGGCCTGGCTCGACGGCCACCCGGACACGGCCCCGGTGGCAGCCTTCAAGAAGTTCCTGCTGAGCAGGCGCGGCCACCTGCTGCCGAAGGAACCGTCGCCTCCGGCCCTGGGGGACCCCTCGGCGTCGGCGTAGGCCCCGCAGGGCCCCGGACCCGGCCGGGATCCCTCGGCGTCGGCGTGAGCCGGGGCCCCGCCGACCTCCTCGGCGCCGGCACGGTCCCCGCAGGGCCCCGGGCCCCGCCGCCCCTCTCAGCGCCGGCGCGCGCCCAGGCCGCCGCCGAAGCCCGCCGCCAGGGGCATCCGCAGACCGAGCGGCGGGGGAGCCGCCATCGCGTCGGTCACCGGCCGGGAGACCGGACGGCCGAAGAGGGCGCCCAGTGTGAAGTCCGCCGCCAGGGCCCGGACCTCAGCCGCGTACTGGCGCAGCGCGTGGCCGTCCGAGTGGACCTCGAAGCGGCAGGTCTCCCGGTTCGCCTTCTTCGCCCGCTCGGCGAACCGGAACGACAGCTCCGGGTCCGTCCGCGCGTCGTTCGTGCCGTGCACGAGCAGCACCCTGCGGCCCACCAGCTGCCGCACCGGCTCCGGCTCCGCCGCCACGTCGTCCTCCGGCAGCCACGGCGCGAGCGCGAGCACCGCGGCGACCGCCGGATGCCCGGCCGCCCGCAGCGCCGCCCGCGCCCCCATCCCGTGGCCGACCAGACAGACCGGGACGTCGCCGTAGCGCCGTACCACCTCCGCGACCGCCCAGGAGGCGTCCGCCACGAGGTCCGCGTCCGCCCCGTTCCAGCCGCGTGCCCGGTAGCGCACCACGTGCGCGGCGAGCTCCTCGGACCGCCCCGCCCGGGCCAGGCCGCGCCCCAGCGGAAGCATCGCCGCGTGCGCCCGCGCGGAGGCCCGCCGCGCCGACAAGGGCTCGCCGTCCGGCAGGAGCAGCACCACACCGCCCACCGCCGCCGACGTGCGGGAACCTCCAACGGGCCGTCCGAGCCGGGGTCTCCGTGCCTCGGGCGGCCCCACGAGTGCGAAGTGCGCCATGACAGAACAGTCTCAGAAGCGGAGGTGTACGGCAGTCGTACGCGCGGTCTCTGTTACGTATCGCCGCCGCCGCGTCGCCGCGTCGCCCCGCGGGCTCGAACGGCCGTGCGCGTCAGACCCGTTCGAAGCGCGCCATCGAGCCGATGGTCGTGAAGCCCTTCCGGCCGTACCAGTGGCGCGGCCAGTCGTCCGCGTGGGCGGTGAGGAAGCGGGTCGAGCAGCCCGCGTCGGCGGCCTCGCGCAGCGCCGTGTCCAGCACCCTCCCCGCGTACCCCTGCCCGAGGTGCGCCTCCACGGTCACCAGGTCCTCGATCTGCGCCACCCCGGTCGCCGGGTCCATGTACAGGTCGACCCACGCGGCCACCTCGCCCGCCGGCGTGTGCACGGCGAAGAACCGCACGACGTCGGCGCCGCGCACCCGGGCCACCCGCCGCTCCACCAGGTCGCGGATGTGCTCCGGCGCCGCGGCCGGGGCGAACCGCGGCCAGGAGGCGGCCACCGGCCCGCGCAGCTCGTCGAAGCCGACCTCCCGCGCCCCGCCGTGCTCCGGCACCGGGCCGGTGTGCGCCATGAGCAGGGTGGTGCCCTCCCGGTACCCGGCCCGCTCCATCGGCGCCCGGCAGGCCTCGGCGACCGTCTCGTCGAGGACGTAGGAGAAGCGGTACGGGAGATGGGCGAGCGCCTCCTCCACGTACCCGGGGAGCGCCTCCGGGTCCACGGCCCCGTCGACGAGCACGTGGTTGTTGCCCCGGGAGTGCCTGTAGGCGTCGTCGAGCACCGCGAAGGCGCCCGGGAAGTCGACGGTGCGGGCCGCCTGGCGGCGGAAGAAGTCGGACAGGAAGCGGTGGACGCGCGGGAGTTCGGACGCGGCCGGGGACGAGGTCGAGGTCATGCGGGCACGCTAGACGGGCCGGTCCGCGCCCCGCCAGGAAAAAACGGCGCCACGGGAGGTGTTCTACGCGCGTAGGGGCTAGAGTGCGGAAATGACGAGCCAGACCCCCAACGTCCCCACCGCGGACCAGATCCGCCGTGCCCCGAAGGTGCTGCTCCACGACCACCTCGACGGCGGACTGCGCCCCGGCACGATCATCGAACTCGCCCGGGAGCAGGGCTACGAGCAACTCCCCGAGACGGAGCCCGACAAGCTCGGCATCTGGTTCCGCGAAGCCGCCGACTCCGGCTCCCTGGAGCGGTACCTGGAGACCTTCGCGCACACCTGCGCCGTCATGCAGACCCGGGACGCCCTCTTCCGCGTCGCCGCCGAGTGCGCCGTCGACCTCGCCGAGGACGGCGTCGTGTACGCCGAGGTGCGGTACGCCCCCGAGCAGCACCTGGAGGGCGGGCTCACCCTCGAAGAGGTCGTGGAGGCCGTCAACGAGGGCTTCCGCGAGGGCGAGCGGCGGGCCAGGGCCGACGGCCACCGCATCCGGGTCGGCGCCCTGCTGACCGCCATGCGGCACGCCGCCCGCGCCCTGGAGATCGCCGAACTCGCCAACCGCTACCGCGACTCCGGCGTCGTCGGCTTCGACATCGCCGGCGCCGAGGCCGGCTACCCGCCCACCCGGCACCTCGACGCCTTCGAGTACCTCAAGCGGGAGAACAACCACTTCACGATCCACGCCGGCGAGGCCTTCGGACTGCCCTCCATCTGGCAGGCGCTCCAGTGGTGCGGTGCCGACCGGCTCGGCCACGGCGTCCGGATCATCGACGACATCGAGGTCGCCGACAACGGCTCCGTCCGCCTCGGCCGCCTCGCGGCCTACGTCCGGGACAAGCGGATCCCGCTGGAGATGTGCCCCTCCTCCAACCTCCAGACCGGCGCCGCCGCCTCGATCGCCGAGCACCCCATCGGCCTGCTCCGCACGCTCCACTTCCGGGCCACGGTCAACACCGACAACCGGCTGATGAGCGGGACGAGCATGAGCCGGGAATTCGAGCTGCTGATCGACGCATTCGACTACACGCTCGACGACATGCAGTGGTTCACGGTCAATGCGATGAAATCAGCGTTCATTCCTTTCGATGAACGACTCGCCATGATCAACGAGGTGATCAAGCCCGGCTATGCCGAGCTGAAGTCCGAATGGCTGTTCCAGCAGACTGCCACGACCAGCGAGTCTTCCCGTACGGCGGGCTGAGAAGCGCCTCATGGAGGGGGCGGGAGCGGCCGGGGTGAGGCGACACCCGGCCGCTTTCCGGTGTTTGCGAAGGCGACGTTCGCTGGTTAGGTTGCAGAGCCGCTCTCGATTCCCCATTCCCAGGATTTCCCCTCCCGGCTTTTCCCGAAGCCCCCGGATTCCCCAAGGAAGATTTTCTGATGAAGCAGTCTGCCGCCAAGAAGCTCGGTGTCGCCGCTCTCGGTGCCGCTTTCGCCGCTGCCGCCGCCGGCACGGCCTCCGCAGCACCGGCCCTGCCGCTCGACGCCGACGCGCTGGGCACGGTGACCCAGGCCGTCCCGCTCGGTGACGGCCTCACCACCCTCCCCGACGGCGCCGCCGAGTCCCTCGGCGCCGGCCAGGGCGCCCTCGGCCAGGGAGTCGACCAGGGTGTGAAGACCCTCCCGGCCGCCGCGGGCCAGGCCACCCAGAACCTCCCGCTCGACGCCGCCGCCGGCGGCCTCGGCGCCACCCCGCTCGGCGGCCTCCTCGGCGGCCTGCCGCTGAACGGCCTGCCGCTCGGCTGACCGGCACCGCACCACGCGGAAGGGGCGCGCACCCGGCGATCGGGTACGCGCCCCTTCGGTGTGCGCCGGTGGCGGCGACTACCAGGCCGTGCTCGCGCTCTTCTCCGCCGGCAGGAAGATCCACAGACCCAGGTAGATCAGGAACTGCGGGCCCGGCAGCAGGCACGAGGCCAGGAAGATCAGGCGCATCGTCGTCGCGGAGGTGCCGAAGCGCCGGGCCAGCGCCGCGCACACTCCGCCGAGCACGCGTCCGTCACGGGGGCGGGTCAGTGCGGCCATGGTGGGCTCCTTCGGAGTAGGTCCGGGAGCCGCTCCTCCGGGCTCCCGATGACTCCATACTCCTGCCGGGAAGGGGGACGAAGCGTCGGTCTACGGGGCGATCGGGACCCTGGAAATCGTCGGGGTCGCACCCTGAGGGGAACCGCCGTCCGGGGTGCTCCCCGCGGAGGAGGACGACCTCCCCGCCTCCCACCTGCGTCGCAGCCGGGTCCGGCCGGCCGGGACCACCAGGAGGTGCGCCAGCGCGACCCCCGCGGTGTTCAGGAGCACGGAGTCCACGTCCACCACCTGACCCGGCACCGCGGTCTGCAGCAGCTCCACGGCCAGCGACACCAGCGCGCCCGCGGCGGTCGTACGGGTCAGGGAGGCCCACCCGGAGACGTGGAGCCGTCCGTCCGCCATCGGGAGCAGCACCCCGAGCGGGGCCAGGAGCAGCAGGCCCTCGCCGATCAGCCGGGCCGCCTCGGCGCCGCCGAGCGCGAGGACGGTGCGGAGGCCGTGCAGCGGGATCGTGTTCGGCGCGGTCACCCAGGCCACGTCGCGTGGACGCAGGCTGAACCAGGCGACGAGCAGCAGATGCGCGAGGAGGAGGACGAACCCCGCCACGCGGACGACCACGGCGGCACTGCCGCCCGAACCTTGACGCTGCACGCCCCCCAAGACGCCCCGAACAGCAAAATCGGTTCCGCCACCACGTCTCCCACCCCGCTGCGAGCCCGCCCACCGGGGCGCCGCCCCGGTTGCGGGCGCGCGCCCGCCGGTGCGGTGCCCCGCCGCCCCCCGTTGTGGGCAGTCGTTCCGCTGGGGCGGAACGGGTGGGCACAACGGACCCGCGCCCTTGCCGGCGCCAGAGGCTCATGTGCCCTGACCCGCACCCCTAGGTGCACCCGGCTCGTGGTGCGGGTTCAGGCGCGGGACGCGGAGGCGCCGCTAAGGGCGCCGTCCCGTGTGCCCACCCGTCCCGCCCCAGCGGGACGACTGCCCACACGGGCGGGGGCACCGCCCCGCAAGGCGCGGGCCTCACACGGGGAGGGGCACCGTCCCGGCGTGCGCGGGCCCTACGCGGGAAGGGCATCGCGGGGCCCCGGTAGGTGGGGTCAGGGGAGCGTCGGGGCCGTTGGCGGGGTGGAGTCGGGGCGCTCGCGGAGTTCCGTCGTGCACCGGTACCGCTTCGGCGCGTACGCCCCCGGCCCGCCCAGCACAGCCGTGTGCCCGCCGGCTCCCGCCGAGCTGTCCGCGAACGTGCAGACGAGCTGCGACAGCGCCGTCGGCGCCAGGTCCTCCGGCTGCCGGCTCAGCCGCAGCGTGCCCGACGGGTCGCCCGGGCGCCCGCCGCCGACCGTCAGCGGCCCGCGGACCTCCGTCGTGAAGCCGGCCTGCCGCTCGCCCTCCGACGGCGCGGCGAGCAGCTGCGCGAGCAGTCTCCCCGCCGTCCGCACCGGATCGCCGGGCACCTTCTCCTCCGGCAGCGGCGTCCGCCGGTCCACCGCCTCCAGCTGGGAGCCGCAGACCAGGAACACCCGGATCGGCACGCCCTGCGCCGCCGCCTCCGTCGTACCGTCCTCGGTCGTGCTGCACGGCACCCGGGAGGGGGCCGCGCCCGCGTCCACCGGGACCGACGTGGTCCGGATGCCGCAGCCGGTGACCAGCGAGGCCAGCGCGGCCACCAGAATCAGAGTGCGGCGCCTCATGCTTCCTCCACCTCGCCCTGACTGCTGCGGGTCTGCACCTCGCGGGTGATCCCCGACGCGTCCAGCGGCAGCCGCAGCACGAACACCGCGCCGTCGACCTTCCCGTCCTCGCCGACCGAGTTCGACGCCGTGATCGAACCGCCGTGGATCAGCGCGTTCTCCATGGCGATGGACAGGCCGAGCCCGCTGCCGTCGGACCGCGGCCGGGACGCGCTCGCCTTGTAGAAGCGGTCGAAGACGTGCGGCAGCACTTCCTCCGGGATGCCGGGGCCGTGGTCCCGCACCGCGATGACCAGCTCGTCCTCCTCCGTGCGGACCGAGACCCGCACCGGCGAACCGCCGTGCTTGAGCGCGTTGCCGATGAGGTTCGCCAGGATCACGTCGAGGCGCCGGGGGTCGAGCGGCGCCACGATCCCGCGCTCCGCGTCGAGTTCCACCGCGTCCAGCCAGGCCCGCGCGTCGATGCACGCGGTGATCTGGTCCGCGATGTCCACGTCGTCGAGGACGAGCCGCGCGGTGCCCGCGTCGAAGCGGGTCACCTCCATCAGGTTCTCCACCAGGTCGTTGAGGCGCCGGGTCTCGCTCACCACGAGCGCCACCGCCGGGGCGATCATCGGGTCCAGGGAGTCCTGCTCGTCCTCCAGGACCTCGGTGACGGCCGTCAGCGCGGTCAGCGGGGTCCGCAGCTCGTGCGACATGTCGGCCACGAAACGCCGCGAGGACTCCTCCCGCGCGCTCATGTCCGCGACCTTCTTCTGCAGCGACTCGGCCGCGCTGTTGAACGTACGGGAGAGGTCGGCCAGTTCGTCCGCGCCGGAGACCCGCAGCCGGGTGTCGAGCTTGCCCTCGCCGAGCTGCCGGGCCGCCTCGCCCAGCCGGTGCACCGGGCGCAGCACGGTCGTCGCCGCGACCTGCGCGAGCAGCACCGAGCCGGCCACCGCGAGGGCGGTGGCGATCCCCAACGACCAGGCGAGCGAGTTCAGATCGGCCTTCTCCGCGGCCAGCGACTTGAACATGTACCCGGCGGGCCCGCCGCCGTCGATCCGCGTGCCGCCGACCAGGTACGGCGTCCCGTTCCGCTCCGTACGCTGCCAGAACAGGTGGTACGGGTACGGATTGGCGTCCGTCACCGGCCGCTTCGTGTCCACGGCCTCCCGCAGCGAGCGCGGCACGTCGGCCAGGGTGAAGTCGTCCGGGTCCGAGGCGCCCACGATCGGCTTGCCCGCGTCCCGCTCGCCGAGCAGCAGCACCTGGTAGTCCGCGGCGCTGCCGGACGCCATCTGCTCGGCGGTCCGCCGCAGGTCGTCCTGGGTGGGCCGGAGCGGCAGCGTCGCCGTCCGGTTCTGCATCTCCTGCCGGAAGTCGCCCAGCGCCCCGTCCTGGGTGCGCGTCAGCACCGCCTCGCGGTTGAGCCAGTACGCGATGCCGGAGGCGGCGACGGCCGCGGTGAGCGCGACGAGGGCGAAGACGACGACGAGCCGCAGCCGCAGGCTGGAGAGCCGCAGCCGCGCGTAGATCCCCTTGCTCACGCAGGAACGTCCAGCCGGTAGCCGACCCCGCGCACCGTACGGATCAGCGTCGGCGAGGACGGCACGTCCTCCACCTTGGCGCGCAGCCGCTGCACACAGGCGTCGACGAGCCGCGAGTCGCCCAGGTAGTCGTGCTCCCACACGAGCCGCAGCAACTGCTGGCGGGACAGCGCCTGCCCGGGCCGCCGGCTCAGCTCCAGGAGCAGCCGCAGCTCGGTCGGGGTGAGCTGGAGGTCCTCGCCGTTCTTGGTGACCGTCATCGCCGAACGGTCGATCACCAGGGAGCCGTACGTCGCCGAGTCCGTCGACTCGCGCTCCCCGCGCCGCAGCACGGCCCGGATGCGGGCGTCGAGCACCCGCCCCTGCACCGGCTTCACGACGTAGTCGTCGGCGCCGGACTCCAGGCCGACGACCACGTCGATGTCGTCGCTGCGGGCGGTCAGCAGGATGATCGGCAGCTGGTCGGTCCGGCGGATCCGCCGGCAGACCTCGAAGCCGTCGATGCCGGGCAGCATGACGTCGAGCACGACCAGGTCCGGCCGCTGCTCGCGCAGCAGCTGGAGACCGTCCTCACCCGTCGCGGCGGTGGCCACCCGGTGGCCCTGCCGGGACAGGGAGAGTTCGAGGGCCGTGCGGATGGCGTCGTCGTCCTCGATCAGCAGCAGAAAAGGCACGGCGACATTCTGTCGCATGGGCCGTCCGAGATCGACCGCTCCCGGACTCGCTTCCGTCTCGTTCCCTGTGACACGGCTGTGACAGTCGACGGACAACGCCATGAAGTCCGGGGGGCAAGCTTCTTGGCACACGGACCGAAACACACTCCAACCGACGGGGGGCGCGAGATGAACGCACTGCACAGCACCACCTCAAGCGCAGTTGTCACGCGTCTCCACGACGTCGTGCGGAGCACGGAGAAGTCCGGCGCTGTCACGAACGGACGGGGGTGCGTTCGCAGCGTCGGGCGTCAGCGCAAGGCGCCGTACATGGTGGCCGTTGCTGACGGGGGAGCGGCGTACGGGGAGGTCACGGGGGAGCGCTCCGGTTGTTCGGAAGCCGAGTTCACGGCTTACGTCCAGGAGCGCCGGGCCTCCCTGTACGCCACCGCCTACCACCTCACCGGTGACCGTTTCGAGGCCGAGGACCTGCTCCAGAGCGCGCTGTTCTCCACGTACCGCGCCTGGGACCGGATCAGCGACAAGGCCGCCGTCGGCGGATACCTGCGTCGCACCATGACCAACCTGCACATCAGCGCCTGGCGCCGGCGCAAGCTCAACGAGTACCCGACCGAGGAGCTGCCGGAGACGGTCGGCGAGACGGACGCGATGCGGGGCACCGAGCTGCGCGCGGTCCTGTGGCAGGCCCTGGCCCGCCTGCCCGAGCTCCAGCGGACGATGCTGGTGCTGCGCTACTACGAGGGCCGGACCGATCCGGAGATCGCGGAGATCCTGGACATCAGTGTCGGCACGGTGAAGTCGAGCATCTGGCGCTCGCTGCGGCGACTGCGCGAGGACGAGGTGCTGAGCTTCGGCCGTGACGAGGAGGAGTCCTTCGGCGAGCTGGTGGCCTGAAGGTCGGGGGGAACGGCCCCGCGGGCGCTCACGGGGGAGACGGAGCGCTCGGGGGAACGGGGGAAACACGGGGGAACCGTACGGGGGTACGGGGAACACGAAGCGGGTCGTACGAGTCCGGGGGGTCTCGTACGACCCGCTTCGTGCGTGAGGGGCGGGCCCGCCTACACCGGTGTGCGGTGCCGGCCCGCCGCCGCGGCCGCCAGGCGCCCCAGCGCCTCCGGCTTCGCGCAGGGATGCGCCCCCAGCGCGGTCTGCCGGGCGACGATCGCGCGCTCGGCGCGCATCAGCCGCCAGCCGCGGCGCAGCAGGAACGGGACGGACTTGCGGCCCTCGCGGAGGTCGCGGAGGAGCCGGCGGCGGAAGGTCGTCGAGGGGCGGCCGCGCAGGCACAGCGCGTCCGCGAGGACGTCCAGCTCGCGGCAGCGGTTCACGATCTCGGCCGCGAAGATGCCCTCCGCCACGAAGAGCGGGGTCCGTGCGATGTCGAGCCGCTCGTGGCCCACCCGGGAGCTGGTGGCGATGTCGTACACGGGGACGTCGGTCCGTCCCGTACGGCACAGTTCGACGATCGCGGCGACGGCGGCGTCCGCGTCCCAGGACCGCGGGGAGTCCCAGTCGATGTCCGTGCTGCCCTCGACGAGCGGGAGCGACGGGTCGTCGGCCTCCTTGTAGAAATCGTCGAGGCGCAGGACCGGAAGGCCGGCGACGGCGGCGAGGGACGACTTGCCGGAGCCGGAGGGGCCCGCGAGCAGGACGACCCGGGTCGGGATCGGTTGGGAACTCACGGGACACCAGTGTGAAGCATTCCCCCGTGCAGGGGACCCCTGAGGTGGACCGTTGGTATCGAGCATCACACCTCGACTACTGTCGGTGGCCGTCCGCTCACCCCCTGGAAGGATCTCCATGGCGCGTCACGCACAACCCCGGACCTCCCGCCGCGGCGCCCTGCTGAGGGCCGGTCTCGGCGTCACGGCGGCGGGCGCCGCGGTGCTCGGCGCCGGTGCCGCGGCCCAGGCCGCCGCCCCCCTGCCGCTGCCCGTCGACTCGCTGGCCAGGACGGACGCCGGCGCGGCCGGGGCGGGCGCGCTGGACGGTGTCACCCACGGCGTGGGCCCGCTGACCCGCCTTCAGCTCGACCCGCTGGCCAACACGGGCGTCGACCCGCTCGACAACGGCCTCGGCACCCAGGTCGCCGACTTCAAGCCGGTCGGCACGAACCTGGTGACCGACCACGTCACGAAGGGCGGCGCCGTGGCCGATCTGCCGGTGGTCGGGGGGCTGGCGCGGGGGCTTCTTCCGTAGGCCGCCGCAGCGGGGTCTCCCGTACGTACCAGGCGGCGGCGAAGGCGAGCGCGGCGAGCACGGCCGTGCCGAGCGGCACCCCGTGGACGCCGCTCGTCACCGCCGCCCGGGAGGCCTCCCGTAGCGGCGCGGGAAGGGCGTCGGCCTGTGCCGGCGTCAGGCCGGGGTCCGCCGCCCCGCCGGCCGCGACGTGAACACCGCGCCGAGCGCCGCCGTGCCGAGCGAACCGCCGATGGTGCGCACGAGCACGACCGTGCCGCTCGCGGCGCCCATGGCGACGGGATGCTGCGCCACCCCTGGCCCACCCGGCTTCCGGTCCCGCTCCTCGCCCCCACCCCGGCCCGGACGGCGGCGGTCGAACGCCGGCTCGCCCCGCTCGACGGTCTCGGCCTCGACGCCGACACGATGACGGCCGCGTTCCGCGCGGTGGCCTCGTACGCGCAGGGAGCCGTGCAGCCGGAGGTCGCCCTCGCCCCGTACACGAAGGAGCAGGGCCGGGGGAGCGGCGACGACACCCGGCGGGCCCTCGCCCCCCAGATGACCTACCTGCTCGGGACCGGGCGCTACCCCACGTGTCCGCGGTACGCGCAGGGGGCGGCGCGCGAGGACGACGCGGGCCGGCAGTTCGAGACGGGCCCGGAGTGCGTGCGGGACGGGGTCGCCGGGCTGATCGGGCGCGCCGGGGCATGACGGAACGGCCCCCGGGCAGTGCTGCTGCCCGGGGGCCGTTCCGTGCGGCGGCCGTCTAGTACGAGGAGCCGCTCGCGCCCAGCGAACCCGTCGGGTGCCAGACCGTCTTGGTCTCCAGGAAGGCGGTCATGCGGTCCGTGCCGGGGGACTCGGTGAAGTCCTCGGTGCGGGGGCGCAGGACGCGCTTCAGGTTGTCCGCCGCCGCGATCTCCAGGTCGCGGGCGAGGTCGCCGTCGGTCGCGCCCGTCAGGTCGAGGGCGTTGACGTCCTGGTGGGCCGCGAGGTGCGGGCCCATCTCGGCGGCCTTGCCGGAGAGGATGTTGACCACGCCGCCGGGGAGGTCGGAGGTGGCCAGGACCTCGCCCAGGGAGAGGGCCGGGAGCGGGGCCTTCTCCGAGGCGATCACGACCGCCGTGTTGCCCGTCGCGATCACCGGGGCGATCACCGAGACCAGGCCGAGGAAGGACGAGTCCTGCGGGGCCACGACCGTCACGACGCCCGTCGGCTCCGGGGTCGACAGGTTGAAGTACGGGCCCGCGACCGGGTTCGCGCCGCCCACGACCTGGGCGATCTTGTCGGTCCAGCCCGCGTACCAGACCCAGCGGTCGATGGCCGCGTCGACGACCTCGGCCGCCTTGTTCTTGGACAGGCCCTCCGCGTGCGCGACCTCGTGCACGAACTGGCCCTTGCGGCCCTCCAGCATCTCGGCGACGCGGTAGAGGATCTGGCCGCGGTTGTACGCCGTCGCGCCCGCCCAGCCGCCGAAGGCCTTGCGGGCAGCGACGACCGCGTCACGCGCGTCCTTGCGGGAGGAGAGCGGCGCGTTCGCCAGCCACTTGCCCTTCGAGTCCGTCACCTCGTACACCCGGCCGCTCTCGGAGCGGGGGAACTTGCCCCCGACGTACAGCTTGTAGGTCTTGAAGACGCTGAGGCGATTCACATCAGACATCGAGGTAGGCCTCCAGACCGTGGCGGCCGCCCTCGCGGCCGAAGCCCGACTCCTTGTAGCCGCCGAACGGCGAGGTCGGGTCGAACTTGTTGAACGTGTTGGCCCAGACGACACCGGCCCGGAGCTTGTT
Organism: Streptomyces sp. NPDC053513; assembly: GCF_044544765.1. NCBI lineage: Bacteria > Bacillati > Actinomycetota > Actinomycetes > Kitasatosporales > Streptomycetaceae > Streptomyces > Streptomyces sp. NPDC053513. The sequence goes on along the minus strand of NZ_JBITXP010000005.1, from coordinate 161,568 downwards.
GGCGACCGCGAGGATGCGGGAGCCCTTCTCCGTCCAGATGCCGGCCGACAGGCCGTACTGGCTGTTGTTGGCCTTCGCGACGGCCTCGTCGGGCGTGCGGAAGGACAGCACCGACAGGACCGGGCCGAAGATCTCGTCGCGGGCGATCCGGTGCGCCTGCGTGACGTTCGTGAAGAGCGTCGGGGCGAACCAGTAGCCGGCCGCCGGGATCTCGCACGCGGCGGTCCAGCGCTCGGCGCCCTCCGCCTCGCCCTGCTCCACCAGGGAGGTGATGCGGGCCAGCTGCTCGGACGAGTTGATCGCGCCGATGTCGGTGTTCTTGTCGAGCGGGTCGCCCAGGCGGAGGGTGCTCAGGCGGCGCTTGAGGCTGTCGAGCAGCTCGTCCTGGATCGACTCCTGGACGAGGAGGCGCGAGCCCGCGCAGCACACCTGGCCCTGGTTGAAGAAGATGCCGTTGACGATGCCCTCGACGGCCTGGTCGATCGGGGCGTCGTCGAAGACGATGTTGGCGCCCTTGCCGCCCAGCTCCAGGGTGACCTTCTTGTCGGTGCCGGCGACCGTGCGGGCGATCTGCTTGCCGACGGCCGTCGAGCCGGTGAAGGCGACCTTGTTCACGTCCGGATGGCCGACGAGGGCCGCGCCCGTCTCCCCGTATCCGGGAAGGATGTTGACGACGCCCTTCGGCAGCCCCGCCTGGCGGCAGATGTCCGCGAAGAACAGGGCGGAGAGCGGGGTCGTCTCGGCCGGCTTGAGCACGACCGTGTTGCCGGTCGCGAGCGCCGGGGCGATCTTCCACGCCAGCATCAGCAGCGGGAAGTTCCACGGGATGACCTGGCCGGCCACGCCCAGCGGGCGCGGGTTCGCGCCGTAGCCCGCGTGGTCGAGCTTGTCGGCCCAGCCCGCGTAGTAGAAGAAGTGCGCGGCGACCAGCGGGAGGTCCGCGTCGCGGGTCTCCTTGATCGGCTTGCCGTTGTCCAGGGTCTCCAGGACGGCCAGCTCGCGGCTGCGCTCCTGGATGATCCGGGCGATCCGGAAGAGGTACTTGGCGCGCTCGGAGCCGGGCAGCGCCGACCACTTCTCGAAGGCCTTCCGGGCGGCCTTCACCGCGCGGTCCACGTCCTCGGCGCCCGCCTGGGCGACCTCGGAGAGCACCTCCTCGGTGGCGGGGGAGACGGTCTTGAAGACCTTGCCGTCGGCGGCCTCGACGAACTCGCCGTCGATGAACAGGCCGTAGCTCGGCGCGATGTCGACGACCGAGCGCGACTCCGGTGCCGGCGCGTACTCGAATGCAGATGCCATGTTGATCAGTCCACCGTCACGTAATCGGGGCCGGAGTAACGGCCGGTCGCCAGCTTCTGGCGCTGCATCAGCAGGTCGTTGAGCAGGCTGGAAGCGCCGAAGCGGAACCAGTGGTTGTCCAGCCAGTCCTCGCCCACGGTCTCGTTGACGAGAACCAGGAACTTGATCGCTTCCTTGGTGTTGCGGATGCCGCCGGCCGGCTTCACGCCGATCTGCACGCCGGTCTGGGCGCGGAAGTCGCGCACCGCCTCCAGCATGAGGAGGGTGTTCGCCGGGGTGGCGTTGACCGCGACCTTGCCGGTCGAGGTCTTGATGAAGTCCGCGCCCGCCATCATGCCGAGCCAGGAGGCGCGGCGGATGTTGTCGTACGTGGAGAGCTCGCCGGTCTCGAAGATCACCTTGAGGCGGGCGCGGTCGCCGCACTCGGCCTTGATCGCGGCGATCTGCTCGTACACCTCCATGTACCGGCCGGCGAGGAAGGCGCCACGGTCGATGACCATGTCGATCTCGTCGGCGCCGGCGGCGATGGCGTCGGCGGTGTCGGCCAGCTTCACGGGGAGCGCGGCGCGCCCGGCCGGGAAGGCGGTGGCGACCGAGGCGACCTTGACGCCCGAGTCCCCGAGGGCGGCCTTGGCGGTGGCCACCATGTCGGGGTAGACGCAGACGGCGGCGGTCTTCGGGGTCGTGCGGTCGGTCGGATCGGGGTTGACGGCCTTGGCGGCGAGCGCCCGGACCTTGCCCGGGGTGTCCGCGCCTTCGAGCGTCGTCAGGTCGATCATGGAGATGGCCAGGTCGATGGCGTACGCCTTGGCCGTGGTCTTGATCGAGCGGGTGCCGAGGGACGCGGCGCGCGCCTCCAGGCCGACGGCGTCGACGCCGGGCAGCCCGTGGAGGAAGCGGCGCAGCGCACTGTCGGACGCGGTCACGTCGGCGAATGCGAGAGCTGCGGGTGCAGTGGTGGGCATGGTCACCAGTCGAGCATATCTACGCGCGTAGCGACCTGTACAGGGGAGCCCGTTCGTCGAGCCCGAGGTCACAGGGGGTCCCCCGGCGTGGTGATGCCTGTCACGTGCCTGTGACACGGAGCGGACGGCTCCCGAATACAAGATCAATAGATTTTCTCTCAGCAGCCAGCCAGACCTCACCGGACACAGTCGGACCGAGAAAAAGCGGCATGCGACTCTCCCACCCACCTGCCTGATCTCACAGGAGTCGTTATGCGCACCGCCCTTCGCACCGCCATCGCCACCGCCCTCGTCGCGGGCGTCGCGATCACCGCCCCGGCCCTCGCCGCCGGCGCCGCCTTCGCCGCCGACGGCCCGGTCGCCGTCAGCGCCCCCGGCGCGAAGCCGGCCGACACCGGTGCGAAGCCGGCCGACACCGGTGCCGAGGGCGTTGCCAAGGCCGGCACCGAGGGCGCGGCCGACGCCTCGAAGGGCACCCTCGTCCGCACCGAGACCCTCCTCACCGGCACCGTCGCCAAGATCTACAAGGTCAAGGACCTGCACCACCGCGCCGAGCTCTTCCACCAGGGCAACCCGGTCGGCGTCCTCGACGCCGTCGCCCGCCCGGTCGCGGGCAACGACAACGGCGAATTCTTCGTCCTCTTCGAGGACGGCCACACCCTGAACTGGAGCCGCAACTACGTCCCCGGCGCCCAGCCCGGCACCTACGAGCTCGCCGACGGCACCCTCCTGGAGCTCGCCCGGAAGGACGGCCGCTACGGCCTCCAGCTGATCGAGAACGGCAGGGGCCGCGGCTTCACCTACCTGAACGGCTCCCGCCAGGTCTGGCTGTACGGCAGGGCGGTCGTCGTCCTGGAGCAGGACGGAGGCTTCGCCGCCTACATCCCGGGCGCCTCGAAGCAGGCCGCCCCGAAGCTCGTCGAGACCCCCGACACCACGCCCGCTCCGGCCCCGAAGCCCACCCCGGGCCCCGTCGTCACCCTCGGCGAGTGCACCGTCCAGCAGGACATCCCCTCGGTCTTCGCGCTGCTGACCGTGACGCTCACCAACGACCTGGAGAAGGGCCCGAAAGCCGTCCTCAAGGACGAGGCCGGCAAGCCCGTCGTCACCCTCGACCGCGACCACGCAGCCGACCTGGGCCAGGGCCTCACCATCAAGGGCGCGAACACCACCACCCCGCAGCTCGGCCAGCGCACCCAGGGCGGCGACACGCCGTACGCCTGGACCGCCTTCCCGAAGCTCCCCAAGGGCTGTGAGAAGGACGCCGCCACGCCCACCCCGGCACCGTCCACCACCACCCCGGCGCCCGCGGGCAACACCGGCACCACCGTGAACAACGGCGGCCAGACCTCCGTCGTCCCGAAGGGCGGCGTCGCGGCCGGCGCCGAGCTCGCCGCCGAGGGCGACTCCACCGCGCTGATCGCCGCCGGCGCGGGCGCGGCCTCGCTCGCCGCCGCGGGCCTCGGCTTCGTCGTCCTGCGCCGCCGGTCCGCCGGCGCCCGCGGCTGACCCGTACGGCACGGGCGGCACGGCACGGGCGGCACGCCCTCACCCGTACCGCCCGCTCCGTACCGCGCACCCCGTACCCCGGCCGCCCGCGGCCGGCCCGCACCGCCTCCTGCCCCGACCCGAGCAGGCACCACCCCACCCCAGGCCGGGGGGGGCGGCCCCCCCCCCCCCCCCCCCCCCCCCCCCCCGCGGCCGGGCGGCCCCCCCCCCCCCCCCCCCCCCCCCCCCCCCCCCCGGCCCCCCCCCCCCCCGCGGGCCCCCCCCCCCCCCCCCCCCCCCCGGCCGCACCACGTCCGGAGCCTTCCGTGAACCGCCGCAGCCCCCGGCCCCGTACCGCCGCCCTCCTCGTCGCCGCCCTCGCCGCGCTCACCGGCTGTTCCGCCGGAACCGACCCCGGGGCCGCCACTCCGCCCGCCCACATCTCGCAGGCCACCGCCCCGCCCGCCCCGAGGACGACCGCGGCCCCCGTCCGGCCGCTGGCGCGCTCCCTGCCCGTCCGGGTCCGGGTGCCCGCCGCCGGGGTCGACGCCGACTCCGTCCTCTCCCTCGGCCTGAACGCCGACGGCACCGTCGAGGTGCCCTCGGTCGCGGACGCCGACCGGATCGGCTGGTACGACAAGGGCGTCACGCCCGGGGAGACCGGCCCCGCCGTCCTCATCGGCCACTTCGACACCGCGCGCGGCCCGGCCGTCCTCAAGAACGTCTCCCGGGTCCGGATCGGCGACGAGATCACCGTGACCCGCGCCGACGGCACGACCGCCGTCTTCCGCGTCCGGGAGCTGCAGCAGGTCGACAAGGACGCCTTCCCGACGGCCAAGGTGTACGGGAACACCACCCGCCCCGAGCTGCGCCTCGTCACCTGCGGCGGGGAGCTGGTCGACGGCCACCGCCCCGACAACATCATCGTGTACGCGGATCTGGTGGCCGCACGGGCCGCCTGAGCCCCGCCCCCGCCCGCTGAGGCACAATCGGCGGCATGACGACCCCCGAGCCGACCCCCGAGCCCAGCCACGAGCCGAGCCGCGAGTCGACCCCCGAGCAGCCGTCCGCGGGGCAGACCCCCGGCGGGCAGGCCCCCGCCGCGCCCGCCTCCGCCGACAAGGTCCACCGGTCGCCCCTCGGCGTCGCGAGCGGGATCTTCCTGCTGCTCCTCGCGGCCCTGTTCGCCGGGGACGCGATCGCCCGCGGCGAGGGCCGCACGCCCTGGCTCGTGCTCGCGGCCCTCGTCCTCGCCGTCCCGCTGATCGTCGCCTTCACGATCCGGCCCGCCGTGTACGCGAACGAGAACCGGCTCCGGATCCGCAACCCGTTCCGGTCGATCACGCTGCCCTGGGCCTCGGTCGCCGACGTCCGCGCCGGCTACTCCAGCGAGGTCTTCACGCAGGAGGGCACCAAGTACCAGCTGTGGGCGATCCCCGTCTCGCTGCGCCAGCGGAAGAAGGCCGCCCGCAGCGCCGCTCGCGCCTCCCAGGACGATCCGCACGGCCGCACCTCCGTCACCGCCGACGTGCGGAACGGCGCCTCCCGGTTCGCGCCCGCCGACAAGACCATCGCCGAGCTGCGCGAACTCGCCGAGGTGCACGCCACGGCCCCGGGCGCGCAGGGCGAGCCGCAGGTGCGCTGGGCGTACGAGATCGTCGGGCCCGCGCTGGCCGGGCTGCTGCTGCTCGTGATCCTGCTCGCGACGGGCTGAGCCCGGATCCGGCTCCCGGCTCTCGGAGCCGCCCGCACACGCCGAAGGGCCGGTACGGAATCGCTTCCGCACCGGCCCTTCCGCGTGCCTGCGTACTCGCGCACTCGCGTGCCCGCGTACTACTCGCGCACTCGCGTGCCCGCGTCCTCCCGTCCTACAGCCCGGCGGCCTCGGACAGGTCCCGCTTGATCGCGGCCAGCAGCTCCGCGGCCGTCGCGCGGGCCGCCGCCAGTTCGCTCGCGTCGGCGACCGGGACGACGACCTCCAGGTAGCACTTGAGCTTGGGCTCGGTGCCGCTCGGGCGGACGATCACCCGGGCCTTGTAGTCGCCCTCCAGGTGGTAGCGCAGCCCGTCCGTCGGCGGCAGCGACTCCGTGCCCTTCGTCAGGTCCTCGGCCGAGACGACCGTCAGACCGGCCAGCCGCACCGGGGGCTTCCCGCGCAGGGCGGCCATCGCGTTCGCGATGATCCCCAGGTCCTCGACCCGCACCGACAGCTGGTCCGTGGCGTGCAGCCCGTGCGCCACCGCCAGGTCGTCGAGCAGGTCGGTGAGGGTCCGGCCCTGCTCCTTGAGGACCGAGGCCAGCTCGGTGACGAGCAGCGCCGCCGTGATGCCGTCCTTGTCGCGGACGCCCTCCGGGTCGACGCAGTAGCCGAGCGCCTCCTCGTAGCCGTACCGCAGGCCGTCGACGCGGGCGATCCACTTGAAGCCGGTCAGCGTCTCCTCGTAGCCGACGCCCGCCGCCTCGGCGATGCGGCCGAGCAGCGAGGACGACACGATCGACTCGGCGAACACGCCGGTGGCGCCCTTGTGCACCAGGTGCGCGGCGAGCAGCGCGCCCACCTCGTCGCCGCGGAGCATCCGCCAGCCGCCCTCGACGGCCGCGTCCGGCACGGCCACGGCGCAGCGGTCGGCGTCCGGGTCGTTGGCGATGACGATGTCGGGGTCCACGGCGCGGGCGGCCTCGAAGGCCAGGTCCATGGCGCCCGGCTCCTCCGGGTTCGGGAAGGCGACCGTCGGGAAGGCCGGGTCCGGGTCGGCCTGCTCGGCGACGAGCGCGGGCGGCGGGAAGCCGGCCCGGTCGAAGGCGGCCGTCAGGACCTCCTTGCCGACGCCGTGCATGGCCGTGTAGACGGTCCGCGCGGTACGGGGGGAGCCGGGGGTCAGGACGGCGTCCGTGCGCTCCAGGTAGGCGTTCAGGACCTCGTCGCCCAGCGTCTCCCAGCCCTCGGCGGGGCGCGGCACGTCCTCCAGCGAGCGGACCGCGGCGATCTCGGCGGCGATCTCCGCGTCGGCCGGCGGCACGATCTGCGAGCCGTCGCCGAGGTAGACCTTGTAGCCGTTGTCGCGCGGCGGGTTGTGGCTCGCCGTCACCTCGACGCCGGCGACGGCGCCCAGGTGCCTTATGGCGTACGCGAGGACGGGCGTCGGCAGCGGGCGGGGGAGCAGCGCGGCGCGCAGCCCGGCACCCGTCATCACGGCGGCGGTGTCCCGGGCGAAGTCGGCCGACTTGTAGCGGGCGTCGTAGCCGATGACGACGAGACCGCCGGTCTCGCCCTTCGCCTTCAGGTACGCGGCGAGGCCGGCGGCGGCCCGGATGACGACCGAGCGGTTCATCCGCATGGGCCCGGCGCCGAGCTCGCCCCGGAGGCCGGCGGTGCCGAACTGCAGGGTGCCGCTGAAACGGGCGGCGAGCTCGTCGGTGGCGTTGCGGTCGAGGAGCGCGGCGAGTTCGTCGCGGGTCTCCTGGTCGGGGTCCTCGGCGAGCCACGCCTGGGCCCGGGCGAGGAGGTCGTCCTGCGTCACGGTGGTGTGCCTTTCGGGATTGCGGGCGTGTTCGGTGCGGCGGGGTGGGTGCGGGGCCTGGGCGGGTGCGGTGCCGGTCGCCGGTGTGTGTGCGGGCCGGTGGGGCGTGCGGGTGGCCGCTGCGCGGAGCCTTTCCCCACCCCGCCCCTTCCCGAACCGGGGGCAGGCCCCCGGGCCCCCGTACGGCCTTCGGCCGTGTCCTCGAACACCGGACGGGCTGGATACGGCCCCGTCGGCGTTCGAGGCGCGGGGTCCGGGGCGGAGCCCCGGTTCGGGAAGGGGCGGTGTGGGGGGAGAAGGCCTCGCGCAGCGGGCCCCGGCACCCCGGACGGTCCGGCGGGGAGGCGGCCCCGGCGCCCGGACGGTCCGGCGGGGAAGCGGCCCCGGCGCGCCGGACGGCCCGGCCGCCGGAGGCCGCCGCGGCGCTCCGAAGCCCGGTCCGCCCCCGGGGCCGACCGGGGCGAAGAGCGCCGGAAGGACTCAGATCCGGTCGAGGACCCGCGTCAGCAGCTCACCCATCCGCGCCGCCGAGTCGCGCCCCGCCTGGAGCACCTCCTCGTGGTTCAGCGGCTCGCCCGAGAGGCCCGCCGCCAGGTTGGTGACGAGGGAGATGCCGAGGACCTCGGCGCCGGCCTCGCGGGCCGCGATGGCCTCCAGGACGGTGGACATGCCGACGAGGTCGCCGCCCAGGACGCGGACCATGTTGATCTCGGCCGGGGTCTCGTAGTGCGGGCCGGGGAACTGGACGTACACGCCCTCCTCCAGCGTCTCGTCGACCTCCTTGCACAGCGCGCGCAGGCGCGGCGAGTACAGGTCGGTGAGGTCGACGAAGTTCGCGCCGACGATCGGGGAGGCGGCCGTCAGGTTGATGTGGTCGCTGATGAGGACCGGCTGGCCGGGGCGCATGCCCTCGCGGAGGCCGCCGCAGCCGTTGGTCAGGACGACGGTCTTGCAGCCGGCGGCGACGGCGGTGCGGACGCCGTGGGCGACGGAGGCGACGCCCCGGCCCTCGTAGAAGTGGGTGCGGCCGAGGAAGACCAGCGCGCGCTTCTCACCGATCTTGTACGAGCGGACCTTGCCGCCGTGGCCCTCGACGGCCGGCGGCGGGAAGCCGGGGAGCTCGGTCACCGGGAACTCGGCCTCGGGGGCGCCGAGGGCGTCGACGGCGGGCGCCCAGCCGGAGCCCATGACCAGGGCGACGTCGTGGTTCTCGACACCGGTCAGCTCGCGGAGACGTGCGGCAGCGGCCTCGGCGGCCTCGTACGGGGTGGCAGTTGCGTTCACTGACTCTCTCGCCTCGGGGAGGGGGGTCCGAGGGGAACCCCGGACGGATTTGGTACGCGAAGCAGCGTAGCCGGAGAATTCCTACGCGCGTAGATGACGATGCTGACGGACATGCGATCGTTGTCTTGTCGTTTCCGACGAACGGCGGAAATCGGTCACCCGGACGGAGCGACGGGCCCGCCGGGGACCGGCCCGGCTCAGCAGGGACGCTTGCGCAACTCCATCACGTAGTCGTGCGGCGCGCCCGCCGACTCGGCCGCGTCGGCGATCTCGCCCAGGTACCGCGCGGACGGCAGCCCGCCCTCGTACGCGTTGAGGACGTACACCCAGGCCGGCTCCTCGCCGTCCAGGGTGTGCACCCGCACCCGCATCCGCCGGTAGATGTCGAGGCCCACGCCCTCCCACCGGTCCATGGAGTCCTCGTCCATCGGCGCGATGTCGTACAGCGCCACGAAGACCTGGGAGCGCGGGGCCTCCACGATCGTGGCCAGCGCTCCCTCCCAGCCCATCTGCTCGCCGCCGAAGGTGAGCCGCCAGCCGTTCAGCCAGCCGGTGCCGCGCAGCGGGGAGTGCGGTGCGCGGCGGCTCATCAGCCGCGCGTCGAGGTTGCCGGCGAAAGCGGCGTAGAGCGACATGGGACCGAGAGTACGGGAGGGGCCGGGGTGCCCGACGAAACCCGAGGTGGGGGCCGTCCGGGGCCCGGCGCGGGGCCCCGCGGGACCGTCCGGGGTCCCGGAGCGCACGCCTCCCGGGGCCGTCCGGGCGTTCGTGGGGCCCTTCGGCAGGCCCCGGCGCGAGGTCGGGCCGGGAGTGCGGGAGAATGGGCTACGCACTTGAAGCGTGCGGGACAATGGCGTACGCACTGCAGCCCAGCGGGGGACCCCCCGGCAGAACGAGAGCGCGAGGCGTAGATCCCAGTGACCCGGATCGTGATCATCGGCGGCGGACCCGGCGGATACGAGGCGGCCCTGGTGGGCGCCCAACTCGGCGCGGAGGTGACCGTCGTCGACACCGACGGGCTCGGCGGCGCCTCCGTCCTGACCGACTGCGTCCCGTCCAAGACCCTGATCGCCACCGCCGAGGTGATGACCACCTTCGACTCCTCCTACGAGGAGCTGGGCATCATCGTCGCGGACGACACCCCGCACATCGAGCAGGCCGCCCGGGTCGTCGGCGTGGACCTCGGCAAGGTCAACCGACGGGTGAAGCGCCTCGCGCTCGCCCAGTCCCACGACATCACCGCCTCCGTCACCCGGGCCGGCGCCCGCGTCCTGCGCGGCCGCGGCCGGCTGGACGGGCGGCAGGCGATGGACGGCTCCCGCCAGGTGGTCGTCACCGCCGCCGACGGCACCGAGGAGACGCTGACCGCCGACGCGGTGCTGATCGCCACCGGCGGCCACCCGCGCGAGGTGCCCGACGCCAAGCCGGACGGCGAGCGCATCCTGAACTGGACCCAGGTCTACGACCTGAAGGAGCTCCCCGAGGAGCTCATCGTGGTCGGCTCCGGTGTCACCGGCGCCGAGTTCGCCGGCGCCTACCAGGCGCTCGGCTCCCGGGTCACCCTCGTCTCCTCCCGCGACCGCGTCCTGCCCGGTGAGGACCCGGACGCCGCCGCCGTCCTGGAGGACGTCTTCCGGCGCCGCGGCATGAACGTCATGGCCCGCTCCCGCGCCGAGTCCGCGAAGCGGGTCGGCGACCGCGTCGAGGTCACCCTCTCCGACGGCCGGGTCATCTCCGGCACCCACTGCCTGATGGCGGTCGGCGCGATCCCGAACTCGGCCGGAATGGGCCTGGAGGAGGCGGGCGTCCGGCTGAAGGACTCCGGTCACATCTGGACCGACAAGGTCTCCCGTACGACCGCCCCCGGCGTCTACGCGGCCGGTGACGTCACGGGCGTCTTCGCGCTCGCCTCGGTCGCCGCCATGCAGGGCCGGATCGCCATGTACCACTTCCTCGGCGACGCGGTGGCCCCGCTGAACCTGAAGACGGTCTCCTCGAACGTCTTCACCGACCCCGAGATCGCCACCGTCGGCTACACCCAGGCCGACGTGGACGCGGGCAAGATCGACGCCAAGGTCGTCAAGCTGCCGCTGCTGCGCAACCCCCGCGCGAAGATGCAGGGCATCCGGGACGGCTTCGTGAAGATCTTCTGCCGTCCGGGCACCGGCATCGTGGTCGGCGGCTGCGTCGTCGCGCCGAAGGCGAGCGAACTGATCCATCCGATCTCGATCGCGGTCGACAACAATCTGACGGTCGAACAGATCGCAAATGCTTTCACCGTGTACCCCTCCCTGTCGGGCTCGATCGCGGAAGTGGCACGGCAGTTGCACACCCGAAAGGCGACCGGCGAGGCCTGAGGCCCCGCCCCGCGCGGGCCCCCGCCTGCGGGAACGGTTCGCCGACTCGGACAACCCCCGGCAATCCCGGGCATAGAACGATCAACGACGGGGTCTCCCATACCACGTGGAGGCCCCGTCCATGCGCATCTTCTGCAATTCGGCGCATAGTGCTGAAAAGTATCGGCCGGTCACGTTACTGTCAGTTTCGTGTTCGCTGCAGAACGTCGCCAGTTGATCCTCGAAATGGTGCGAGCCAATGGGGCCGTGTCGCTCCGCGAGCTCGCCCGCGTCGTCCAGACCTCTGAAGTGACCGTACGGAGAGACGTACGGGCCCTGGAGGCAGAAGGACTCCTCGACCGCCGCCACGGCGGTGCGGTGTTGCCGGGCGGATTCACGCGAGAATCCGGCTTCCCGCAGAAATCCCATCTCGCCACAGCGGAGAAGACGGCCATCGCCGACGTCGCCGCGAGCCTCGTCGAAGAGGGCGAGGCCATCGTCGTCGGCGCCGGGACGACCACGCAGGAGCTGGCCCGCCGGCTCGCCCGCGTGCCCGGCCTGACCGTGGTCACCAACTCCCTGCTCGTCGCCCAGGCCCTCGCCCACGCCAACCGGGTCGAGGTCGTCATGACCGGCGGCACCCTGCGCGGCTCCAACTACGCCCTCGTGGGCAGCGGGGCCGAGCAGTCGCTCCAGGGACTCCGGGTCTCCCGGGCCTTCCTCTCCGGCAGCGGACTGACCGCCGAGCGCGGCCTGTCCACGTCCAACATGCTCTCCGCGAGCGTGGACCGGGCGCTCGTGCAGGCGGCGGCCGAGGTCGTGGTCCTCGCCGACCACACCAAGCTCGGCTCCGACACCATGTTCCAGACGGTGCCGACGGACGTCATCACCCGCCTGGTGACCGACGAACCCCCCGCCCACGACGAGCGGGCCGCCGGCGAGCTCCAGGCCCTCGCCGACCAGGGCGTGCAGATCGCCGTCGCCGGTACGGGCGCGGCGACCGGACCCACCGGCGGTGAGCAGCTCCCCCCGGGCGCCCGGCCCCGCCGTGACATGCCGCTCCCCGTCCAGCGCGGGCGGATGGCGGCCGGTCAGTTCCGGGGACCGGGCGGCGCGATGGCCGCGGAGACGCTGGAGCGCACGGCCCGGGTCGCGGACATGCGCCGCCGCTGACGTCCGCCGAAGCGCCCGAGGGACCCTCCCCCAGGGGTCCCACGCCGTTCGCGTTCGGCCCCTCCGGTCAGCCCTTGAGTCCCCGAAGCGTCAGCGAGAGCAGGCGGTCCGCCAGAAGCGCGTCCTCCGGGCACTGCTCCGCCGCCAGCGCGATCGCGTTGGTCAGCTGCATCAGGTCGCCGATCGACACGTCGGCGCGCACCTGCCCCGCCTCCTGGGCCCGCCCGAGCAGCCGCTCGCCCGCCGCCCGCAGCGGATCGCTGCACCGCGCCAGGGCCGAACTCCGGTCGTGCGAGGCGGACATCAGCGCGTGCGCCAGTCCCCGGTACTCGCCCGCGTGGGCGATCAGCGCCCGCAGCCACTCCACCAGGGCACTGCACGGCGCGTCCGCCTCCGCCAACTCCCTTGAGCGGTGGAGAAGTTCGGTCAGAGCCTCCTGGAAGACCGCGTTCAACAGGTCGGCACGGGTGGGGAAGTGACGGTAGAGGGTGCCGATCCCCACGCCCGCGCGGCGCGCGACCTCCTCCAGGGGTGCGTCCGCGCCCTGTTCCGCGAAGGCGGCGCGGGCTTCGATGAGCAGTCGCTCGTGGTTGCGGCGGGCGTCGGCGCGCATGTGCGAAAGGGCTCCCCTCGACGAAGGGCCCGCAGGCTGCTGCCTGCGGGCCCTTCGTACCGTACTGGTCGCGACGGATCAGTCCTCGACGGATCAGTCCTTGATGTCGCAGATGGTGGCGCCGGAGGTGACGGAGGCGCCGACCTCGGCGGTCAGACCCTTGACGGTGCCGGAGCGGTGGGCGTTGAGGGGCTGCTCCATCTTCATGGCCTCCAGGACGACGATCAGGTCGCCCTCCTTGACCTCCTGGCCCTCCTCGACCGCGACCTTCACGATCGTGCCCTGCATCGGGGAGGCGAGGGTGTCGCCCGAGGCGGTCGGGCCGGACTTCTTCGCCGCGCGCCGCTTCGGCTTCGCACCGGCCGCCAGACCCGTGCGCGCCAGCGTCATGCCGAGCGAGGACGGCAGGGAGACCTCCAGGCGCTTGCCGCCGACCTCGACGACGATCGTCTCGCGGCCCGCCTCGTCCTCGTCCGCCTCGGCACCGGCCGGGGCGAACGGCTTGATCTCGTTGACGAACTCCGTCTCGATCCAGCGGGTGTGGACGCGGAACGGGTCGGCGGTGAAGTCGGGGTCGACCACGACGGCCCGGTGGAACGGGATCGCCGTCGCCATGCCCTCGACCTTGAACTCCGCCAGGGCGCGCGCGGCACGCTGGAGCGCCTGCTCGCGGGTGGCGCCGGTGATGACCAGCTTGGCCAGGAGCGAGTCCCAGGCCGGGCCGATCACCGAGCCGGACTCCACGCCCGCGTCGAGGCGGACGCCGGGGCCGGTCGGCGGCTGGAAGAGGGTGACCGTGCCGGGGGCGGGCAGGAAGTTGCGGCCCGGGTCCTCGCCGTTGATGCGGAACTCGAAGGAGTGACCGCGGATCTCCGGGTCGCCGTAGCCGAGCTCCTCGCCGTCGGCGATGCGGAACATCTCGCGCACCAGGTCGATGCCCGTGACCTCCTCGGTCACCGGGTGCTCGACCTGCAGGCGGGTGTTGACCTCCAGGAAGGAGATCGTGCCGTCGAGGCCGACGAGGAACTCGACCGTGCCGGCGCCGACGTAGCCGGCCTCCTTCAGGATCGCCTTCGAGGCCGCGTACAGCTGCTCGTTCTGCTCCTGGGTCAGGAACGGCGCGGGGGCCTCCTCGACCAGCTTCTGGTGGCGCCGCTGCAGCGAGCAGTCACGCGTCGAGACGACGACCACGTTGCCGTGGGTGTCGGCCAGGCACTGCGTCTCCACGTGGCGGGGCTTGTCGAGGTAGCGCTCGACGAAGCACTCGCCCCGGCCGAAGGCCGCCACGGCCTCGCGGACGGCGGAGTCGTACAGCTCCGGCACCTCTTCGAGCGTGCGGGCGACCTTCAGGCCGCGACCGCCACCGCCGAACGCCGCCTTGATCGCGATCGGCAGGCCGTGCTCCTCGGCGAACGCCACGACCTCCTCGGCGCCCGAGACCGGGTCCGGGGTGCCGGCGACCAGCGGGGCGCCGGCGCGCTGCGCGATGTGACGGGCGGCGACCTTGTCACCCAGGTCCCGGATCGCCTGCGGCGGCGGGCCGATCCACGTCAGACCGGCGTCCAGAACGGCCTGGGCGAACTCCGCGTTCTCGGAGAGGAACCCGTAGCCGGGGTGGACGGCGTCCGCGCCCGAGTCCTTCGCGGCCTGGAGCACCTTGGCCATGTCCAGGTAGCTGGTGGCCGGAGTGTCACCGCCCAGAGCGAACGCCTCATCGGCCGCCCGGACGTGCAGAGCGTCCCGGTCCGGCTCGGCGTACACGGCCACGCTGCCGATACCCGCGTCCCGGCACGCCCGGGCCACACGGACAGCGATTTCGCCACGGTTGGCGATGAGCACCTTGCGCACGATGGCTCCCTCCTTGAAACAAGCTGAGTTTAGGGACTGCCGACACGGCCTTTCGACCCGTCCCCAGTGGTGAGCTTGCCCACACGGAGCGTGACCACGGGCCCGCTCGGGTCGTGAATTCCCTTGTCGCACCACGGTACGCAGGGTTCCTTGACGGCACAGTAGCTCCGAGGTGTGGCGCAGGTCTCTGTTCGTGCGGCCAGGGGCCATTCGGGTTTCTTTGTGGAGTCCCTACGAATGGCTCAACGATTCTTTGCCGGACCGTCCGTCAGCTTCCCGCCGTCGCCCGCCGTGTGCGAACCCTTGTCCGGGGGTTTACCGGCCAGTAGCCTTCGCGCTGTCGACCGTACTGTCGGTAACAGGCGAATCCAGGGGGTGGCCGAGGTGGCCCGCAGACCGATAGCGCTCGTGACGGCCGCGGTGCTCTTCCTCGAAGCGCCCGGCATCGTCGCGGTCAACGCCGTCATGGCGCGCTTCACGGAGGCCCAGTCGATGTCCCTCGACGGCATGGACCCCGACGCGATGGTCACCGGCACCTGGGCGCTCGGCATCGGCTCCGGCGCCGCCCTCCTCCTCTGCGGCCTCGTCGCCCTCCTCGCGGGCGTCCGCGACCGCCGTCCGGGCCGCTTCGGCCGGGCGCTCCTCATCGGCTGCGCGATCGTCCACGGCGTCCTCGGCGCGGTCGCCGTCGCCCTCCTCGGCTGGGGCGCCTTCGCCTTCCTCGTGACCGTGCTCGGCCTGGTCGTCCTCACCCTGGTGGCGTACGGCGAGGAGCGCGAGAAGGGCGCCGGCGCCCCCGGGGAGGCGCCGGCGTCCGCGTAGCGGCCTTCGGGCCGTCCTCACGGGCCCGCCCTCACGGCCCGTCCTCGGGGTCCGGCCTTCACGGGCCGTCCTCGGGGCCCGCCCTCACGGGCCTTCCTGGCGGCCCGCCCTCACGGCCCGTCAGGCCCAGAGGTCGGTGATCTCGACGTCCAGCTTGCGCAGCAGCCGGCGCAGGAGCGGCAGGGACAGACCGATCACATTGCCCGGGTCGCCGTCGATGCCGTCGATGAACGGCGCCGAGCGGCCGTCCAGGGTGAACGCGCCCGCCACGTGGAGCGGTTCGCCGCTCGCCACGTACGCGGCGATCTCCTCGTCCGTCGGCTCGCCGAAGCGGACCACGGTGGAGGCCGTCGCCGACTCGAAGCGCTTGGCGGCCGTGTCGTAGACGCAGTGGCCGGTCTGGAGGATGCCGACCCGGCCGCGCATCGCCTTCCAGCGGGCGGTGGCCTCCTCGGCGTCGGCCGGCTTGCCGAGGGCCTGCTTGTCGAGCTCCAGGACCGAGTCGCAGCCGATGACGAGCGCGCCGAACGCCTCGGGCCGGGCGGCGACATGAGAGGCCTTCGCCTCCGCGAGGGCGAGCGCGAGCTCGGCCGGCGTCGGGGCGTGGACCTTGTCCTCGTCGACGCCGCTCACGATCACCTCGGGGGCGAGTCCGGCCTGCCGGAGCAGGCCGAGCCGGGCGGGGGAGGCGGAGGCGAGCACGACACGGCGCGGATCAGCAGTCATGGGGGCAGCGTAGCCAGTGGAGGGGGGCGCACGCGCGCGTGGTCAGCGGGCGCTGGCCACGAACATCGCCACCACCATCGCCAGCGCCAGCAGCACGCCCGTGCGGCGGAGCATCGCCTGCATGTCGCGCAGGAACTTGGGCGGCTGGTTCTTCGGGTCGGACCACAGCATGCCTTCGATCCTGCGGGCGGGGCGCGCGGGACGCCTGAGTACGGATACTCAGGCGTCCCGGTGCGGAGGGACTAATTCGTCCGTTCGGCCCGTGCCCGGACGAACACCCCGTCCCGCGCGGCCGCGAGCGCCGCCGTCACCGCTCGTTCCGCGACGGCCGCGTCGAGCTCCTCGCGGGTGACCGTGAAGCGGTAGTAGAGCGGCGCGGAGACGGCGCGGAGCAGCTCCACGGGGTCCGTCCCCGCCGGGGTCTCGCCGCGTGCCGCGCCCTTGGCGACGACGGGGGCCCATTCGGCGAGCCGGGTCCGGTAGAAGCCGGCGAGGGCGCGGGCGCACTCCTCGTCGCAGGCCGCGGCGGCGATGACCGCGCGGAAGACGGCGCCCATCCGGGGGTCGGTGAGGGTGGTCCGGACGAGTTCGGCGTTGGCCCGCAGGTCGCCCGCGAGGCTGCCGGTGTCGGAGGCGGGGAGCGACTGCTCGGCCATGTCGTGCAGGAGGTCGGTGACCAGGCCGACGGGGGAGCCCCAGCGGCGGTAGACGGTGGTCTTGCCGACGCCGGCGGCCGCGGCGATCCGGTCCATGTTCAGGGCGTGGAAGCCGGTGTCGGCGAGGGCCTCCAGGGTGGCGTCGAGGACCGCCCGGCGGACCTTGGCGGTGCGTCCGCCGGGGCGCGTGGTGCCGGGCGTGGCCGGCGGGCTCTCAGTCAAACGGGACTCCTGTTCCATTAAGGCCATCGACTCTGCTACGGTACGGGACATCTTAACGGAACTCGTCTCCCATTAAGGGGTCGTACGCATGGCCGCCCTCGATCTCCCCACGTCCACATCCACGTCCACACCCGCCCCCGCGGACCCCGCCGGCACCCGGATGACCGGGCGGATGCGGCTCGTCCTGGTCGTCCTCCTCCTCGCCCAGTTCATGCTGGCCGTCGACTTCTCGATCCTGAACGTCGCCCTGCCCGTCATCGGCGAAGGACTCGGCTTCACCCTCGGCGGCCTCCAGTGGATCGCCACCGCCTTCGCCCTCGCCGCCGCCGGATTCACCCTCCTCTTCGGGCGCGTCGCCGACCTGGTCGGGCGCCGCCGGCTCTTCCTCGGCGGCATGGCCCTCCTCGGCGCCTCCTCCCTCGCGGGAGGCCTCGCCACCGGCCCCGAGGTCCTCATGGCCGCCCGCGTCGCCCAGGGCCTCGCGACCGCCGCCGTCACCCCCGCGGGGCTCTCCCTGCTCACCTCGTCCTTCCCCGAGGGCCCGCTGCGGGCCAAGGCGCTGGGGCTGAACGGAGCCCTCATGTCCGCGGGCTTCACCACCGGCGCGATCCTCGGCGGCGTCCTCACCGACCTGCTCTCCTGGCGCTGGGCCTTCCTCGTCAACGTCCCGGTGGCCCTCGCCGTGCTCCTCGTCGCCCCCGCCGTCCTGAAGGAGAGCCGCCCCGCCGTCCGCCCCCGCCTCGACGTGCCCGGCGCCGCCACCGTCACCGGCGGACTCCTCGCCCTCGTCTACGGCCTGACCCTCACCGGCGAGCACGGCTGGACCCACCCCACGGCCCTGGCCTCCCTCGCCGTCGGCGCCGCCCTCCTCGCCGCCTTCGTCCTCGTCGAACGCCGGGCCGCCTCGCCCCTCGTCCCGCTCCACGTCCTGAGGCGCCGCACGGTCGTCTGGGGCAACCTCGCCGGGCTCGTCGCCTTCGTCACCGAGACCTCCCTGGTCTTCCTGATGACCCTGTACCTCCAGGACGTCCTGGGCTTCTCCCCGCTCGCCGCCGGACTCTCCTTCGGCGTCCTCGGCGCCGGCACCGTCCTCGGCGGCGTGGCCGCCTCCCGCTTCATCGCCCGCCACGGCGCCCGCGCCGCCCTCGTCTCCGGCGGACTCCTCCAGGCCGCCGCCACGCTCGCCCTGTACGGCCTCGGCGACGACCGCGGCAGCCTCGCGCTGCTGCTCGCCGCGACCTTCGCCGGCGGCGTCGGCAACATGCTCGCGATCGTCGGCTTCATGGTCACCGCCACCTCCGGCCTCCCCGACAGCGAGCAGGGCATGGCGACCGGGCTCGCGACCATGACCCAGCAGATCGGCATCACCATGGGCACGCCGATCATGAGCGCCGTCGTCGTCACCGCGCCCGTGCTCCTCGACGGCATCGGCCGCGCGGTCCTCGTCAACGCCGCGGTCGTCGCCGCCGGAGCCGTGCTCTCCGGCCTCTTCCTGCGCCGTACGTGACCGGCTCCGGGACGTGCGAAAGGCCGGACCTCCCGCACAAGGGGTCCGGCCTCTCGCGTCATGCGACGGCTACACGGGCCAGTACGACCGCGCCCAGGCCCGCGGGCCCGGCCGCTGCCGCACCGCCCGCGCGATGCGGGAGGGATCCGACCACCCCTCCGGCACCGCCGGGCCGCCGGCCGCGGCGGACGCCGCCGCCGTGGCCGCGGCCCGGGCTTGGACCACCGCCAGTGCGGCGGCCAACTCCTCCGGAGTCGGGTTGCCTCGTACGACCTTGATCATGTCGGCTCCTTGAGGGTCCGGACGGGCTAGAGCGGGATGTTGCCGTGCTTCTTCGGAGGCAGGGATTCCCGCTTCGTACGGAGCTGACGCAGGCCCTTCACGATCTGCGGGCGCGTGTCCGACGGCAGGATCACGCCGTCGATGTAGCCGCGCTCGGCCGCCGTGTACGGGTTGAGCAGGGTGTCCTCGTACTCCCGGATGAGCCGGGCGCGGACCGCCTCCACGTCCTCGCCGTTCGCCTCCGCCTCCGCGATCGTCCGGCGGTGCAGGATGTTCACCGCGCCCTGCGCGCCCATGACCGCGATCTGCGCCGTCGGCCACGCCAGGTTCAGGTCGGCGCCCAGGTGCTTGGAGCCCATGACGTCGTACGCGCCGCCGAAGGCCTTCCGCGTGATGACCGTGATCAGCGGGACCGTCGCCTCCGCGTACGCGTAGATCAGCTTCGCGCCGCGCCGGATGATGCCGCCGTACTCCTGGTCCACGCCCGGCAGGAAGCCCGGCACGTCCACGAAGGTGAGCACCGGGATGTTGAACGCGTCGCAGGTCCGCACGAACCGCGCGGCCTTCTCCGAGGCGTCGATGTCCAGGCAGCCGGCGAACTGCATCGGCTGGTTGGCGACCACGCCCACCGGGAAGCCTTCGACCCGGCCGAAGCCGGTCACGATGTTCGGCGCGAACAGCGCCTGCGTCTCCAGGAACTCGCCGTCGTCGAGGACGTGTTCGATGACCTGGTGCATGTCGTACGGCTGGTTCGCCGAGTCCGGGATCAGCGTGTCGAGCTCCCGGTCCTCGTCCGTCACCCCGGTCTCCGCGGCCTCGGGGAAGGCCGGGGGCTCGGACAGGTTGTTCGACGGGAGGTACGAGAGCAGCGACTTCACGTACTCGATGGCGTCCTTCTCGTCACCCGCCAGGTGGTGCGCCACACCGGACGTCGAGTTGTGCGTCCGGGCGCCGCCCAGCTCCTCGAAGCCCACGTCCTCGCCGGTCACCGTCTTGATGACGTCCGGGCCGGTGATGAACATGTGCGAGGTCTGGTCCACCATCACCGTGAAGTCGGTGATCGCGGGGGAGTACACCGCGCCGCCCGCGGCGGGGCCGACGATCAGGGAGATCTGCGGGATCACCCCGGAGGCGTGCGTGTTGCGGCGGAAGATCTCGCCGTACATGCCGAGCGCGCTCACGCCCTCCTGGATGCGGGCGCCGCCGGAGTCGTTGATGCCGATGACCGGGCAGCCCGTCTTCAGCGCGAAGTCCATCACCTTGATGATCTTCTGGCCGTACGTCTCGCCCAGCGCGCCGCCGAAGACCGTGAAGTCCTGCGAGAACACCGCGACCGGACGGCCGTCCACCGTGCCGTAGCCGGTGACGACACCGTCTCCGTACGGCCGGTTCTTCTCCAGGCCGAAGTTGGTCGAGCGGTGCCGGGCCAGCTCGTCCAGCTCCACGAACGAGTCCTCGTCCAGGAGGAGGGCGATCCGTTCGCGCGCGGTCAGCTTGCCCTTGGCGTGCTGCTTCTCCACCGCGCGCTCCGAGCCGGCGTGCGTGGCCTCGTCGATACGGCGCTTGAGGTCCGCGATCTTGCCCGCGGTCGTGTGAATGTCGATCTCGTACTGCTCTGCCGGCTCGGACATCGGGATGCGGCTCCCTGCCTGGTCACGGGGGGTTCGTTGACTACGAATGGGCTACTGCTGGCCTACTGATCCGTAGAGTATCGACGGCGATACGGTTCGGCACTGCGGTCTTTGCCACACCTAGTCTGGCTTGCATGACGACCTCCCAAGGCTCCGGCGGACCCTGGTCCGACCTCGACCGGCCCCCGCTGAACACCTCCGCGCTGCGCCGCGCGCTCGTCCGCCCCGACAGCCTGTGGACCTCCCTCGACGTGGTCACCAGCACCGGCTCCACCAACAGCGACCTCGCCGCCCGGGCCGACGAACTGCCCGAGGGCGCGGTGCTCGTGGCCGAGGAGCAGACCTCGGGCCGCGGCCGGCTCGACCGCACCTGGACCGCGCCCGCCCGCTCCGGGCTCTTCCTCTCCGTCCTCCTCAAGCCCGCCGTGCCCGTCCACCGCTGGGGCTGGCTCCCGCTCCTCACCGGCGTGGCCGCCGCCACCGGACTCGCGAAGGCCGCCGGCGTCGACACCTCCCTCAAGTGGCCCAACGACGTCCTGGTTTCCGTCGGGGGCGAGGAACGCAAGGCCGGCGGCATCCTCGCCGAGCGGGCCGGCGCCGACGCCGTCGTGATCGGCCTCGGCATCAACGTCACCCTCCGGGAGGACGAACTGCCCGTCCCCGCCGCCGGCTCCCTCCTCCTCGCCGACGCGGTCTCCACCGACCGCGACACCCTCCTGCGGGCCGTCCTGCGCTCCCTGGAGCAGCGGTACGGCGACTGGGTGCGGGCCGACGGCGACCCCGCCGCCTCCGGCCTCCAGACGGCCTACGCGGCCGGCTGCGCCACCCTCGGCCGCCGCGTCCGCGCCGAGCTGCCGGGCGAACGCGTGCTGGAGGGCGAGGCCGTCGCCCTGGACGGCGACGGCCGCCTGGTCGTCGCCACGGAGGGCGGCGGCACGGAAGCGGTGGGAGCGGGCGACATCGTCCACCTGAGGACGTGACCCCCCGGTGGGGGCATGCGTTCCGCCCGGGGCGAGGGGGTCCCCCCTGCTCGAGCGAAGCCGAGAGCTCGGGGGAGGGTGGGCACACCGGAACCCGCCGCGCGCGACGCCCTCCGGGCCGCTCACCAGGGGGGCCGGGCGTGTCGGAGCCCGCACCACCGGGCACCCGGGAACACGGACGGCAGCCGTCCCGGCGTGACCGAGCACACAGCTGCCGTATCGTGGAGCGCGATCCAGGCGACAGATCGGCAGGACACGTGGGCAGGGAACGGGCAGGAGGCGGCCGGTGACCGCTGACGACGCGAACAACGGCGGCGGCGCCCAGCCGGAACCGCCGACGTACCCCACCCCCCACCACGAGGTCGACCACACGGTCGAACCGACCCACGACCCCCTCGCCATCCGCCTCGAACAGCTCATCCTCGGCGCGGACCGCCGCTACACCCCCTTCCAGGCCGCCCGCACCGCCGGCGTCTCCATGGAGCTCGCCTCCCGCTTCTGGCGGGCCATGGGCTTCGCCGACATCGGCCAGGCCAAGGCGCTCACCGAGGCCGACGTCCTCGCCCTGCGGCGGCTCGCCGGCCTCGTCGAGGCCGGGCTGCTCAGCGAGCCGATGGCCGTGCAGGTGGCCCGCTCCACCGGACAGACCACCGCCCGGCTCGCCGAGTGGCAGATCGACTCCTTCCTGGAGGGCCTCACCGAGCCGCCCGAGCCCGGCATGACCCGCACCGAGGTCACGTACCCGCTGGTCGAGCTGCTCCTGCCGGAGCTGGAGGAGTTCCTCATCTACGTGTGGCGCCGGCAGCTCGCCGCCGCCACCGGCCGGGTCGTCCAGGCCGCCGACGACGAGGAGATGGTCGACCGCCGGCTCGCCGTCGGCTTCGCGGACCTCGTCGGCTTCACCCGGCTCACCCGCCGCCTGGAGGAG
This sequence comes from Streptomyces sp. NPDC053513, assembly GCF_044544765.1. Classification (NCBI taxonomy): domain Bacteria; kingdom Bacillati; phylum Actinomycetota; class Actinomycetes; order Kitasatosporales; family Streptomycetaceae; genus Streptomyces; species Streptomyces sp. NPDC053513. The sequence continues at coordinate 139,287 of NZ_JBITXP010000005.1, read as the reverse complement.
GAGGAGCTCGGCGAGCTCGTCGAGGCCTTCGAGACCACCTGCGCCGACCTCGTCGCCGCGCACGGCGGCCGGCTCATCAAGACCCTCGGCGACGAGGTGCTGTACGCCGCCGACGACGCCGGCACCGCCGCCGAGATCGCCCTGCGCCTCATCGAGACGCTCAGCCACGACGAGACGATGCCCGCGCTGCGCGTCGGCATCGCCTTCGGCACGGTGACGACCCGGATGGGCGACGTCTTCGGCACCACCGTGAACCTGGCCAGCCGCCTCACCTCGATAGCCCCGAAGGACGCCGTCCTCGTCGACGGCGCCCTCGCGGAGGAGCTGACCAGGACGGGCGAGGCGCCCGCCTCGGAGACGGAGGCGGCCGAGGAGGCGACCCGCGCGGAGAAGGAGGGCCGCCGGGCCGCGACGTACCGCTTCGCGCTCCAGCCCATGTGGCAGCGCCCGGTCCGAGGCCTCGGCGTCATCGAACCCTGGCTCCTGAGCCGCCGTCCGACTTAGGATCTCCCGGTGAACGCCCGTTAACACCCGTTGACGGGCCCGAACCGGGAGGGTGTGCGGTCATGTCCGAGCAGCGCTTTGGCGAGTTCGTGGTGGTCCGGAAGGACGGTCACGTCGCGGAACTGGTCCTCGACCGGCCCAAGGCCATGAACGCCGTCTCCTCCGAGATGGCCCGATCCATCGCCGCCGCCTGCGACGCCCTCGCCGCCGACCCCGGGGTCCGCGTCACCGTCCTGACCTCCTCGAACGACCGCGCCTTCTGCGTCGGCGCCGACCTCAAGGAGCGCAACTCCTTCACCGACGCCGAGCTCGTCCGCCAGCGTCCGACCGCCCGCGCCGCCTACACCGGCGTCCTGGAGCTGCCGATGCCGGCCGTCGCGGCCGTGCACGGCTACGCCCTCGGCGGCGGCTTCGAGCTGGCGCTCTCCTGCGACGTCATCGTGGCCGACGCCACCGCCGTCGTCGGCCTCCCCGAGGTCTCCGTGGGCGTCATCCCCGGGGGCGGCGGCACGCAGCTGCTCCCGCGCCGGGTGGGCGCGGCGCGCGCCGCCGAGCTGGTCTTCACGGCCCGCCGGGTGGAGGCGGCCGAGGCCCGTGAGCTCGGGCTCGTCGACCTCCTGGAGGAGGACGCGCGGACGGCGGCCCTGGAGCTCGCCGGGCGGATCGCGGCGAACTCGCCGGTCGGCCTGCGCGCGGCGAAGAAGGCGATGCGGCTCGGCCAGGGCCTGGACCTGCGGGCGGGCCTGGAGGTCGAGGACGCGGCCTGGCGTTCGGTGGCGTTCTCGGGCGACCGGGCGGAGGGCGTGGCGGCCTTCAACGAGAAGCGGAAGCCGAACTGGCCGGGGGAGTGAGCCCCACCGGCCTCACCCGCCCCGGGGGCCGGTCGACCCCGCTCGCCTCGGGGGCGAGCCCCACCGGCCTCATCCGCCCCAGTAGGTGACTTTTACCGTTTCGTACCAAATGTGACTTACGGTGACGTCTCGGTAGGGAAAACGGATCAAACCTCCCTAAGCTGGAGGAATGGGTGAGGACGTACGGCTGCGGGCCGTAGTGGCGCTGGCGCAGGCGATGGCGGCGGCGCACACCCCGCGCGAGTTCTGGCGGGCGGCGGCGCTCGGGGCCCGCGCGGGACTCGACGGGAGCTTCGCCGCCCTGTCCGTCTGGGAGCGGGACCACGGCCGCCTCAAGGTCCTGGTGAACGCCGGGGACCGGGCCGTGGGCGAGGAGGAGTTCCCGGACTCGGAGACGTACCCGGTGCACCAGTTCCCCGAGATCACCGAGTTCCTGCACGAGCAGTGGGCGGGCGGCGGCGAGCCCGACGCCTGGGTGGAGACCGCCGCCGACCCCGTGCCGACCGGCCGGGTGACGGGGCTGCGGCGGCGGGGGCGCGGCTGCTGCGTGGTCGCCCCGATCGTGCTGCACGGGCGCGCGTGGGGGGAGCTGTACGTGGCCCGTCCGCCCGAGCAGAAACCTTTCAGCCGTGCGGACGCCGACTTCGCGACCGTCCTCGCGGCGGTCGTCGCCGCCGGCATCGCCCAGGCCGAACGCCTGGAGGAGGTCCGCAAGCTGGCCTTCACCGACCCCCTGACGGGGCTGGCCAACCGGCGGGCCGTCGACACCCGTCTGGACGAGGCCATCGAGCGCTACCGGGCGGACGGCTCCGTCGTGAGCCTCATGGTCTGCGACCTCAACGGCCTCAAGCGCGTCAACGACACCCACGGCCACGCCGTCGGCGACCGCCTCCTCGAACGCTTCGGCTCGGTCCTCTCCCGCTGCGGCGCCATGCTCCCCGGCGCCCTCGCGGCCCGCCTGGGCGGCGACGAGTTCTGCCTGCTCACCGTCGGCCCGACGGCGGACGAGGTCGTCGCGGTCGCCGAGGAGCTGTGCGTGCGGGCGGCGGAGCTGGAGCTCGGCGAGGGCGTGGCCTGCGGGGTCGCGTCCACCGGGGATCCCATCGGCCCGCTCAGGTCGGCCCGCCGCCTCTTCCGGCTCGCCGACGCCGCCCAGTACCAGGCCAAGGCCGACCGCTCGACGAAGCCCGTCGTCGCGGGCCGTGACGGCACGGTGATCCGGCTCGCGGACGCCCCTCCCGGGGCCCGCGACCGCCGCCGCTTCCGCGACGCCCCGGCGGCCGGTCCGCGCGCGGCGGAGCCGGACGCCCCGGACGGGGGGCGCCCGTAGGGGCGCGGTCCGGGCGGCGGTTCCGGCACCGCCCGGACGGCCTTCCGGCGCCCCTGCGGGAGGTCGGCGGCGAGGTTCGATCGGGTAAGGGGCCGCCCCGTGTGGGGACGGTGACAGAATCGGCTAGTGACATGTTGGTCTTCAGTCCGTAGGGTGCTGAATATGGATATGCAGACAGTCGTCCTCGGCACGTCCGGCACGACCCCGCAGGACGTCATCGACGTCGCCCGCCACGGCGCCCGCGTCGAGCTGTCGGCCGAGGCCGTGGCCGCCCTGGCCGCCGCCCGGGGCATCGTCGACGCGCTCGCCGCCAAGCCCGAGCCCGTCTACGGGGTCTCCACCGGTTTCGGCGCACTCGCCACCCGGCACATCAACCACGAGCTCCGCGCCCAGCTCCAGCGCAACATCGTCCGCTCGCACGCCGCAGGCATGGGCCCGCGCGTCGAGCGCGAGGTCGTCCGCGCCCTGATGTTCCTCCGCCTCAAGACCGTGGCCTCCGGATACACCGGCGTCCGCCCCGAGGTCGCCCAGACCATGGCCGACGTCCTCAACGCCGGCATCACCCCCGTCGTCCACGAGTACGGCTCCCTCGGCTGCTCCGGCGACCTCGCCCCGCTCTCCCACTGCGCCCTCGCGCTCATGGGCGAGGGCGACGCCGAGGGCCCCGACGGCGTGGTGAAGCCCGCCGGCGAGCTCCTCGCCGCCGCCGGCATCGCGCCCGTCGAGCTCAGGGAGAAGGAGGGCCTCGCCCTCCTCAACGGCACCGACGGCATGCTCGGCATGCTGATCATGGCCCTCGCCGACCTCGACACCCTCTACAAGTCGGCCGACATCACCGCCGCCCTCTCCCTCGAAGCCCTCCTCGGCACCGAGAAGGTCCTCGAACCCGAGCTGCACACCGTCCGCCCCCACCCGGGCCAGGCCGCCTCCGCCGCCAACATGCTGGCCGTGCTCAAGGGTTCCGGCCTCACCGGCCACTTCCAGGCCGGCGAGGCCCCCCGCGTCCAGGACGCCTACTCGGTGCGCTGCGCCCCGCAGGTCGCCGGCGCCGGCCGCGACACCCTGGCCCACGCCCGGCTCGTCGCCGAGCGCGAGCTCGCCGCCGCCGTCGACAACCCGATCGTGCTGCCCAGCGGCGAGGTCCGCTCCAACGGCAACTTCCACGGCGCCCCCGTCGCGTACGTCCTCGACTTCCTCGCGATCGCCGCCGCCGACCTCGGCTCCATCGCCGAGCGCCGCACCGACCGGCTCCTCGACAAGAACCGCTCGCACGGCCTCCCGCCGTTCCTCGCGGACGACGCCGGCGTCGACTCGGGCCTGATGATCGCCCAGTACACCCAGGCCGCCCTGGTCAGCGAGATGAAGCGGCTCGCCGTCCCGGCCTCCGCCGACTCCATCCCGTCCTCCGCGATGCAGGAGGACCACGTCTCCATGGGCTGGTCCGCCGCCCGCAAGCTGCGCACCGCGATCGGCAACCTCAACCGGATCATCGCGGTCGAGCTGTACGCCGCCACCCGCGGCATCGAGCTCCGCGCGGGCCTCACCCCGGCGCCCGCCTCGCAGGCCGTCATCGAGGCCCTGCGCGCGGCCGGCGTCGAGGGCCCCGGCCCGGACCGGTTCCTCGCCCCCGACCTGGCGGGCGCGGACGCCTTCGTACGCGAGGGGAAGCTGGTCGCGGCCGTGGAGCCGGTCACCGGCCCGCTGGCGTAACGACGGGCCGTACGTGAGTGAAAGGGCCGCCCCCGGCCTTCCGGGGGCGGCCCTTTCGCACGTACGGGAGGACGGTCACGGAAGGACGATCACGGGAGAACTACCCCGGGAAGACCACCCCGGGAGAACCGCCCCGGGCGGACCGTCAGAAGGCGCGCCCCCGGCGTCGCATCGCGAGCGTCACGAAACCCGCCCCGACCGCCAGGAAGGCCGTCCCGCCGAGCAGGTACGCGGTGGTGTTCCGCCCCCCGGTCTCGGCCAGGCGCCCGTCGTCCGTGAGGGACGTGAGGGGACCGTCCTGGGTGACCCCGATCCGCGCGCCGCCCCCCTGGTCGGTGGCGTTCGCGGTCGGCACGAACCACAGGGCGCACAGCAGCGTCCCCGCGGCGAGGGCGGTCAGCAGCAGGCGGCGGGTGGCGGACACGGAAATTTCGATCCCCCTTGCGGAAACCGCGAATTGGTCGGTACGCCGATGCTACGGAACACAGCGGGTCGTGGGAAAGCCGAGGCCCTCCGGCCCCCTACGCTCCGACCCATGAGCGCAACTGAGTCCACACGCTATGTCCGCCTTCGCGTCGATGTCGTCCTGGAGATCGACGGCCCCGCCGAGCTGACCGAGGCCGCCGAGGCCCGGATCGACGACGACGAGTTCATGCCCGAGGAGGAGCGGGCGCACGCGCGGGAGGCCGCGCGCGAGGACAGCGCCGAGGCCCTCGCCTACCTCGTCGAGCCCTTCGACCTGATCCGCGACGTCCCCGGGATCGAGATGGTCCAGGCCTCCTGGAGCAGCGAGGAGGTCGAATACGACCCCGATGCGCTGGAGTGGGACCTCGGCGAGGAAGATGGAGCCGGGGAGGACGACGACCGCTGAGGCGGGACTCCGCACGAGGCGCGGGCCCCGGGACACCGTCCCGGGGCCTTTCCGCGAGGCCGGGAACCGGACACGGGGCTCCGCGCGTGTGGGACGGTGGTGTTCCCCGTGGATCAGTGGCGTTGCCCACAAACCCTCCGGTCACGGAACCGTACGGGGTGTCATGGGCGTTCATAGAAGAAGTTGGCAGGGAACCGGCGACGATGGAGAAGCGTGTGATGACGGTCGGCAAGCGCCGCAGGAGCCTGGTGGCCGCGGCCGCGGTGCTCAGCAGCGTACTCGTGCTCTCGGCGTGCAACGACGGGGACAAGGACGGCAGTGCCTCCGGTTCCGCGACGCCGCAGTCACAGGCCCAGGTCGACGAGGCGGCCGCGCAGAAGACCTCCAAGGCGCAGATCACCATCTCGCCGAAGAACGGCGCCCAGAACGCCTCCATCAACAACGACGCCAAGGTCACCGTGACCGAGGGCAAGCTCACCCAGGTCACCATGACCTCCGCCGAGGGCGTCGCCGTCAAGGGTGAAATAGCGGCCGACGGGCTCAGCTGGAAGCCGAGCGAGCAGCTCGAGCGGGCCACGGTCTACAAGATCGCCGCCACCGCCACCGACGCGGAGGGCCTGGAGGCCCACGAGAACTCCTCGTTCACCACCGTCTCGAAGGCCAACAGCTTCATCGGCAACTTCACGCCCGAGGACGGCTCGACCGTCGGCGTCGGCATGCCGGTCTCGATCAACTTCAACAAGGCGATCACCCACCAGAAGGCCGTCCAGAGCGGCATCACGGTCACCTCCAGCTCCGGCCAGGAGGTCGTCGGGCACTGGTTCAACTCGACGCGTCTCGACTTCCGTCCCGAGACGTACTGGACCGAGGGCTCGACCGTCACGCTGAAGCTGAACCTCGACGGCGTCGAGGGCGCGGACGGCGTCTTCGGCGTCCAGCAGAAGACGGTCACCTTCAAGATCGGCCGCAACCAGGTCTCGATCGTCGACGCCGCCGCCAAGACCATGACGGTCCAGCAGGACGGCAAGACGATCAAGACCATCCCGATCTCCGCCGGCTCCCCGGAGAACACCACCTACAACGGTCAGATGGTGATCTCCGAGAAGTTCAAGGAGACCCGGATGAACGGCGCCACCGTCGGCTTCACCGACGACGACGGCAAGGGCGAGTACGACATCAAGGACGTGCCGCACGCCATGCGCCTGTCCAGCTCCGGCACCTTCATCCACGGCAACTACTGGGGCGCGCGGTCGATCTTCGGCAACGTGAACACCAGCCACGGCTGCGTCGGCCTCGCCGACGTCAAGGGCGCCGGCGACCCGAACCAGACGGCCGCCTGGTTCTTCGACCACTCGCTCATCGGCGACGTCGTCATCGTCAAGAACTCCAACGACAAGACGATCAAGCCCGACAACGGCCTCAACGGCTGGAACATGAGCTGGTCGGAGTGGAAGGCCGGCTCGGCCGCCTGACCCGCACGCACGTGACGAAGGCCCCCTCCCGCACCGGGAGGGGGCCTTCTCGTCATTTCCGTACGCTCGCGGGCTCGTCCACACCCCACTGCGCGAGCAGTCGCAGCGCGTCCGCCGACGGCGTCCCCGGCTCCGCGTGGTACGTCACGAGCACCAGATCCGGATCGTCCCCCGCCACCTTCAGCGACTCGTACGACAAGGTCATCTCGCCCACCAGCGGATGCCGCAGCCTCTTGCTCCCGTGCCCCTTGTCGATCACCGTGTGCGCCGCCCACAACGACCGGAACTCCTCGCTCCTGACCGACAGCTCGCCGACCAGCGCGAGCAGCTCCTTGTCGTCCGGATAGCACCCCGCGTACAGCCGCAGCGCGCTCACGACCTCGACCGCCTTGCACTCCCAGTCGACGTACAGATCGCGCGCGTTCGGATCGAGGAACATCATCCGGGCCATGTTCCGCTCGCCCGGCTCCCACGCGGCGAAATCGCCGAACAGCGCCCGCGCCATCCGGTTCCAGGCCAGGATGTCGCCCCGGCGGCCGAGGACGAAGGCCGGCACGCCCTCCAGCGAGTCCAGGAGCTGCGCGAGCCCCGGTCGGATCCGCTGCGGACGGGCGATCGCCGCCCGCTGCCGCTTCTTCACCGTCGGCTTCGCCAGATGCGTCAGATGCGCCCGCTCGGCGTCGCTCAGCCGCAGCGCCCGCGCGACGGCGTCGAGGACCTCCATCGAGACGTTCCGCCCGTTGCCCTGTTCGAGCCGGGTGTAGTACGCCACCGACACCCCGGCCAGCTGCGCCAGCTCCTCCCGGCGCAACCCCGGCACCCGCCGGTGCCGCCCGAAGTCGGGCAGCCCCACGTCCTGCGGCTTCAGCCGGGCCCGCCGGGAGCGCAGGAATTCACCGAGTTCGGCACTGAGGTCCATACGCCCCAAGTATCACCGGTCGCCCGGCACGGCCGGACGTACGTTCCTGACCCTGCCAGTGGTAGGCACACCGGTCGTAGGCAGAACAGGTGGCTGGGTGAGGCCGTACGGCTCGGGCAGGCTTGCCACCATGACCACCCACGTTCCCGCTTACGCCGCCCCCGCCGCCAACGCCCCGCTGGAGCGCACCACCGTGCCGCGCCGGCCCGTCGGCGAGCACGACGTCCTCATCGACATCAAGTACGCCGGCATCTGCCACTCCGACATCCACCAGGCCACCAACGGCTGGGGCGAGGGCATCTTCCCGATGGTCCCCGGCCACGAGATCGCCGGAATCGTCGCCGAGGTGGGCCCCGGCGTGACGAAGTTCCAGGTCGGCGACCGCGTCGGCGTCGGCTGCTTCGTCGACTCCTGCCGCGCGTGCGAGTACTGCCTGCGCGGCCTGGAGCAGTACTGCGTCACGGGCGGCACCGGCACGTACAACGCCCTCGACAAGAACGGCGAGCCGACCTACGGCGGCTACTCCACCCAGATCGTCGTCGACGAGAACTACACCCTGCGCATCCCCGAGGGCATCGGCCTCGACGAGGCCGCCCCGCTGCTCTGCGCCGGCATCACCCTCTACTCCCCGCTGGCCCACTGGCAGGCCGGCCCCGGCAAGAAGGTCGCGATCGTCGGCCTCGGCGGCCTCGGCCACATGGGCGTCAAGATCGCCCACGCGCTCGGCGCCGAGGTGACCGTCCTCAGCCAGTCGCTCAAGAAGCAGGAGGACGCCCTGAAGCTGGGCGCCGACCACTACCACGCGACGAGCGACCCGGAGACCTTCACCACCCTCCGGGGCACCTTCGACCTGGTGATCTCCACGGTCTCCGCGCCCCTCGACTTCAACGCCTACCTGAGCCTCGTCAAGACGGACGGCGCCCTGGTGAACGTCGGCGCCCCCGAGGAGCCCGTCTCCGTCGGCCTCTTCTCCCTCATCGGCGGCCGCAAGACCCTCGCCGGCTCGATGATCGGCGGCATCGCCGAGACCCAGGAGATGCTCGACTTCTGCGCCGAGCACGGCCTGGGCGCCGAGATCGAGCTGATCAGCGCCGACCGGATCAACGAGGCGTACGCACGCGTCGTCGCGAGCGACGTCCGCTACCGCTTCGTCATCGACACGGCGACGATCTGACCCACCACGGCGGCCGGGGCATGACGTCCGGGGTAATCGACCCGGCACGGCACGCCCCGGCACGCTTGCGGCATGACCGCATACGCCATCGGAAACCTGCACCCGAAGCCCGTCCTCGACGAGGAGGTCTTCGCCTACATGGAGCGCATCCAGGCCACCCTCGACCCCTTCGACGGCCGCTTCCTCGTCCACGGCGCCCCCGCCCGCGAGGTCCGCGAGGGCACCTGGCCCGGCGCCCTGGTGATCATCGGCTTCCCCACGTACGAGGCCGCCCGCGCCTGGTACGACTCGGAGCCCTACCAGGCCCTGATCCCCCTCCGCACCCGGCACATGGACGGCGACGTCCTCCTGATCGAGGGCACCCCCGACGGCTACGAGCCCGCGAGGACGGCGGCGTCCCTGCGCGCGGCGCAGGGCGGATCCCCGGCCGGCTGAGCGCGACCGAGACCCCGCCGAGGGCCCCTACCCGGCCTTCGCGACCCCGATCGGGCAGGACAGCCCCGTGCCGCCGATGCCGCAGTAGCCCGCCGGGTTCTTGTCCAGGTACTGCTGGTGGTAGGCCTCCGCCGGGTAGAAGGGGCGGGTCTCGTCGGCCGGGAGGACGTGGGTGGTGATCTCGCCGTAACCGGACGCCGTCAGGACCTTCTGGTAGGCCTCGCGGGAGGCCTCGGCCCGCTCCGCCTGCTCGGGGGAGTGGGTGTAGACCGCCGAGCGGTACTGGGTGCCGACGTCGTTGCCCTGGCGGAAGCCCTGGGTGGGGTCGTGGGACTCCCAGAAGAGCTTCAGGAGCGTCTCGTACGACACCTTCGACGGGTCGAAGACGACGCGGACGACCTCGGCGTGCCCGGTCAGGCCCGAGCAGACCTCCTCGTACACCGGGTTCGGCGTGTGGCCGCCCTGGTAGCCGACGAGGGTCGTCCAGACGCCCTCGGTCTGCCAGAACTTCCGCTCCGCGCCCCAGAAGCAGCCCAGCGCGAAGTCGGCGACCTCCAGGCCCTCCGGGTAGGGGCCGAGGAGCGGGTTGCCGAGGACGGTGTGGCGCTCGGGCACGGAGAACTCCGGCTCGGGACGGCCCCGCAGGGCCTGCTCGGGAGTGGGGAGGACGGGGGTCCGGGACAGGAACATGCTGCATCTCTCCTCGACGGTCGGCAGCGGTGTCAACGGCCCGGACCGGGGCCTGATTCCCCGGCGGCCCGTCAGCGCGGCAGCGTCGCCGGGCTGCCGCCGTTCGCCTCGTACCCGGCGACCGCCAGGTTCCGGAAGACCGTGAACTCCGCCGCCGGGTCGGCGCTCAGCGTCCACGGGACCGCGCCCACGTGCCCGTCGACCCGCACCAGCTGGTGCATGGCCTCCGCCCAGCGCTCGGAGCGGACGAGGAACCAGACGAGCAGATGGCGGACGTGCGCGAGCATCGGGTCGTCGGGGCGGGCCGAGTGGACCGCGTACAGCGCGCCGTCCATCGCCTTGGACACCACCGCCGTGCGCCAGAAGTCCTGCACGAGCACCACGTCCGGCACGTGCTCGAACACCGCGAACAGCGGCAGCGCGGCGAGCAGCGACCCCTGCGGTGCGCGCGCCGCGGCCGTCGTCGCGAAGTGGTCGGCCTCCTCGCGCGAACCGTGCCACTTCTCGCACCAGTAGTGCAGGGCCGCCAGATGCGCCCCCATGTGCTGCGGCGCGCGGTCGATCACCTTCGCCCACACCTGGTCGAACTGCTCGTGCCCGTAACCGAGTCCGCGCGCCACCGCGAGCCGCGTGATGTACGGCACCGGGTCGGCGGGGGCGAGCAGCGCCGCCTCCTCGGTGACCTTCAGCGCCTCCTCCAGGATGATCCTGAAGTCGTCCGTCCCGGCCGCCGAGGAGCGCCACGCCTGCTGCACCAGGAACTCGGCGTGCACGGCCGCGCCGCCCGCGTCCTGCGGCTCCTCCGCCCGCCAGGTCCGCAGCCACGCGCCGCCGGCGCCGGGCCGCTCCTGGAGCTCCAGGGAGGCCGCGCCCGCGAAGGCCTGCACGCGCTGCCAGCGCACCTCGCCCTCCGTGCCGGTGGCGGCGAGCAGCCGGGAGGCCGGCCGCCAGTCCTGGGTGGCCTGGACGACGTCGAGGACGTGCAGCAGCTCGTCGTCGGCGCCGGGCAGCCGCACGTCCTGCTCCTCCTGGCGCACGAAGCCGTAAGCCTCCGGGTCCGCCGCGTCCGGCGCCCCCGGCGCGACCTGCCGGATCCCCCCGCCGCCCCGGCGGCGCAGCACGTAGGGACCGAGGACGCCGAACAGCAGCCCGAGCGCGATCAGGAACCAGAGAATGTCCATGTGTCCATTGTCCAGGACACCCGGTGAGACGATCGAAGCGGTGGGAGGCGTACGCGACTACGCTCCTGACCCATGAGCGACCAGCACTCCCATCAGAGCTTCGAGACCCGCGCGATCCACGCGGGCAACACCGCCGACCCGCTGACCGGCGCGGTCGTCCCGCCCATCTACCAGGTGTCCACCTACAAGCAGGACGGCGTGGGCGGGCTGCGCGGCGGTTACGAGTACAGCCGCAGCGCCAACCCCACCCGCACCGCCCTGGAGGAGAACCTCGCGGCCCTGGAGGGCGGCCGCCGCGGCCTCGCCTTCGCCTCGGGCCTCGCCGCCGAGGACTGCCTGCTGCGCACCCTCCTCGTGCCCGGCGACCACGTGGTCATCCCGAACGACGCCTACGGCGGCACCTTCCGGCTCTTCGCCAAGGTCGTGGAGCGCTGGGGCGTGGACTTCTCCGTCGCGAACACCTCCGACATCGAGTCGGTGCGCGCCGCGGTCAACGAGCGCACGAAGCTCATCTGGGTCGAGACCCCCTCGAACCCGCTCCTCGGCATCACCGACATCGAGGCCGTCGCCGGCGTCGCCCGCCAGGCCGGCGTGAAGCTCGTCGTCGACAACACCTTCGCCTCGCCGTACCTCCAGCAGCCGCTGGCGCTCGGCGCGGACGTCGTCGTGCACTCGCTCACCAAGTACATGGGCGGCCACTCCGACGTCGTCGGCGGCGCCCTGGTGACCGCGGACGAGGCGCTCGGCGAGGAGCTCGCCTACCACCAGAACGCGATGGGCGCGGTCGCCGGTCCCTTCGACTCGTGGATCGTGCTGCGCGGCATCAAGACCCTCGCCGTGCGCATGGACCGCCACAGCGAGAACGCCGAGAAGATCGCCGAGATGCTGACCCAGCACCCGAAGGTCACCCAGGTCCTCTACCCGGGCCTCCCGGAGCACCCGGGGCACGAGATCGCGGTCAAGCAGATGCGGTCCTTCGGCGGCATGATCTCCTTCCGCGTGCAGGGCGGCGAGGACGCGGCCGTCGAGGTCTGCAACCGCGCGCAGCTCTTCACCCTCGGCGAGTCGCTGGGCGGCGTCGAGTCCCTCATCGAGCACCCGGGCCGCATGACCCACGCCTCCGTCGCGGGCTCCCTCCTGGAGGTCCCGGCCGACCTGGTGCGCATCTCGGTGGGCATCGAGAACGTCGACGACCTGCTCGCCGACCTGCGCCAGGCCCTGGGCTAGTCGCAACCGGCGGGACGGCCGGGTGCTCCCGTACGCGGGGGGTGTCCGGCCGTTCCCGTGCGCGGGGAGTACTCGGCCGTTTCCGTGCGCGAGGAGCGCCCGGCCGTTCCCGTGCGCGGGGCCAGGGCCCCGGCCGTTCCCGTACCCGGAGACCGTCCGGCCCTCGTCACCAGCCTTCCACCGGCGGTGTCGTCTCCGCGGGAGGGACCTCCCACGGGTGGGCCGTCGACGCCCACACGACGAAGGCGAGCACGGCGACCGCGCCCAGCACCCACAGCGCGCGCCGGACGCGCCGGGCGTGGTGGAGCCGCCGGGCCCCGCGCTCGGCGGCCCGCAGCGCGAGGTCGCGGGGGACCGGCGGGTGCGGCGTGTCGAGCAGCCGCCGCACCGCCGCCTCCTTGTCCTCGTACCGGCTCATGCCGCGGCCCCGGAGTCCTGGCGGGCGACGGCCCCGGCGGCGCCGTCCCGGGCGGCGGCCCTGAGCGTGGCGACCGAGCGGGCGCACACCGCGCGGACGCGGGCCTCGGAGAGGCCCAGCAGGGCCGCGACCTGCTCCTCCGCGACCCCCTCGCACAGCCGCAGGACGACGACCAGCCGCTCCTGCGGGGAGAGCGCGGCGAGCACCCCGCCCTGCCCGCCGTGATGGCGCCAGGCGGTGCGGGCGAAGCGGGCGGCGAGATCGCGGCGCGCGAGCTCGTACGGGTCCTCGTTGCGCAGCCGGCCCCACACCGCGTACACATGCGCGAGGGCGGCGGTCAGCAGGGACTGGGCGTACGGGTTGTGGGTGCGGGTCTCGGCGGTGAGCAGCGTCGCGGCGTGCAGCAGCCGCCCCGCGGCCCCGGCCACGAACGCCTCGAACTCCCGTGTGCGGGGGGCGTGTTCGGTGCCCCGCCCGCGCTGATGCTCTCGCACCTCCTCATCTGAGGACAGCGCGGGGGCGGGGTCAAGAGGTCTGCGTGGACTCGGCCCCGGCCGCCGCGTGGCCCGTGTGCGCCGACTGCCGTGCGGACAGGGCGGTGTTGAAGCGGGTGAGCAGCGTGCAGAAGGACTCCCGCTCCTCCGGGGTCCAGCCCTCCGTGACCTCGACCATCAGCTGCCGGCGCGAGGAGCGGACCTCCTCCAGGCGCGCGAGGCCGCGCGGCGAGAGCTGGAGGACGACCGCCCGCCCGTCCTCCGGGTGCGAGGTGCGCTTCACCAGGCCGGTGTCGACGAGCGGGGCGACCTGGCGGGTCACGGTGGACGAGTCGATCCCCATGCCCGCCGCGAGCGCCTTCACGCCCATCGGCCCTTCCTGGTCGAGGCGGTTGAGGAGGAGGTAGGCCGCGCGGTCCATGGAGTTGCGGAGCTGGCCGGTGCCGCCGAGGCGGGTCTGCTCGGCGCGGCGGGCGAAGACGGCCACCTGGTGCTGGAGGGCATCGAGGAGACCGGGGTCGAGCGCAGTCGTCATGTCCTGAGAATTGGGCATGGCTGTGGGTCTCTCTCGTGCGGGGGTGGTCGGTCGGTGGGGGACAGAGTACGCGGCCCCGCCGGGGTCCGTACCAGGGCTGCGCAAACCCGTCCGGGGGCCCGCTCGCCGGGCGACCACGGGGGCCGTGAGCTGCGAGACTTGCTGTCATGAGCTTCCGTACGCCAGACCCCTTGCACCGGCTGATGCTCGACGACGTGCGGGGGGCGCAGAAGATGCTGGCCGGGGTGGCCAGGATGACGGCGATGGAGGGCAGCCGGCACCTGTCCTCGCTGGTGGGAGCCCCGGTCCACCTCAAGTGCGAGAACCTGCAGCGGACCGGTTCCTTCAAGCTGCGCGGGGCGTACGTGCGGATCGCCGGGCTGCGGCCCGAGGAGCGGGCGGCCGGGGTGGTCGCGGCCTCCGCCGGCAACCACGCGCAGGGCGTCGCGCTCGCCTCGAAACTGCTGGGGGTGCACGCCACCGTCTTCATGCCGGTCGGCGCCCCGCTGCCGAAGGTCGCGGCGACCCGCGACTACGGCGCGGACGTCCGGATGCACGGCCACGTCGTCGACGAGACGCTCGCGGCGGCGCAGGAGTACGCCCACGAGACCGGCGCGGTCTTCATCCACCCCTTCGACCACCCCGACATCGTCGTCGGGCAGGGCACGGTCGGCCTGGAGATCCTGGAGCAGTGCCCCGAGGTGCGGACGGTCCTCGTCGGCATCGGCGGCGGCGGGCTCGCGGCCGGCATCGGCCTCGCGGTGAAGTCGGTGCGGCCGGACGTGAAGGTGATCGGCGTCCAGGCGGAGGGCGCGGCCGCCTACCCGCCCTCGCTGGCCGCAGGGCATCCGGTGGTGATCGAGTCGCCGGTGACGATGGCCGACGGCATCAAGGTCGGGCGCCCGGGCGACGTGCCGTTCGCCCTGATCCAGGAGTACGTCGACGAGGTCCGCACGGTCTCCGAGGACGCGCTCTCCTCGGCGCTGCTGCTCTGCCTGGAGCGGGCGAAGCTGGTGGTCGAACCGGCCGGCGCGAGCCCGGTGGCGGCCCTCCTCGCCGACCCGACGTCCTTCCGGGGGCCGGTCGTCGCGGTCCTCTCCGGCGGGAACGTCGACCCCCTGCTGCTCCAGCGGATCCTGCGGCACGGCATGGCCGCCGGCGGCCGCTACCTGAGCCTGCGGCTGCGCGTCACCGACCGGCCGGGGGCGCTCGCGACCCTCCTCGCGGTCCTGACGGTGGTCGACGCGAACGTCCTGGACGTGAGCCACGTACGGACCGATCCGCGCCTCGGACTGACGGAGGCGGAGGTCGAGCTGCACCTGGAGACGAAGGGCCCGGAGCACTGCCGGGAGGTGGAGGAGGCGCTGCGGGACGCCGGGTACACGGTGCTCGGCTGACCGGGACGCCGGGCACACGGTGCTCGGCTGACGTCCGCGCGTACGCCTCCCCCGGCCGCCGGGCGCGCGCCCGGCGGCACGGACTCACCGGGCGAGGGCCTCCCCGGAATCCTAGGATCGGTAGGAAACGCCCGAATCTCCCTGGGAGAATCCACATGCCAGGCGCGATATACGCCGAGGGTCTGGTGAAGACCTTCGGGGACGTACGAGCTCTGGACGGGGTGGACCTCGACGTGCCGGAGGGCACGGTACTCGGTCTGCTCGGCCCGAACGGGGCGGGGAAGACGACCACCGTGCGGATCCTGACGACCCTGATCCGGCCGGACAGCGGAAGAGCCGTCGTCGCCGGGATCGACGTCCTCAGGCATCCCAACGAGGTCCGCCGCTCGATCGGTCTCTCCGGTCAGTTCGCGGCCGTCGACGAGTACCTCACCGGCCGCGAGAACCTCCAGATGGTCGGGCAGCTCTACCAGATGAAGGCCAGGGCGGCGAAGGCGCGGGCCGGCGAGCTGCTCGAACGGTTCCACCTCGCCGACGCCGCGGACCGGCAGGCCAAGACGTACTCCGGCGGCATGCGCCGCCGCCTCGACCTCGCGGCGGCCCTCGTCGTCTCCCCGCCGGTCATGTTCATGGACGAGCCGACCACCGGCCTCGACCCGCGCAACCGGCAGGAGCTCTGGGACGTCATCAAGGAGCTCGTCGCCGGCGGTACGACCCTGCTCCTCACCACCCAGTACCTGGAGGAGGCCGACCACCTCACCCACGCCATCTGCGTCGTCGACCAGGGCCGGGTCATCGCCCGCGGCACCTCCGACCAGCTCAAGGACCGGACGGGCGGCGAGCGCGTCGAGGTCGTCGTGCACGAGCCGGAGATGATCGACGACGCCCGGGACGTCCTCGCCCGCTACGGCGCCGCGGGGATCGGCCACGGCGAGGTGTCCGTCGAGGAGCACACCCGCAAGCTCACCGTCCCCGTCACCGGCGGCGCCAAGCTGCTCGCCGAGGTCATCCGCGACCTGGACGCCGTCGACGCCGAGATCGACGACATCGGGCTGCGGCGCCCGACCCTCGACGACGTCTTCATCTCCCTCACCGGCCACGCCGCCGAGCGGGGAGGGGAGGAGGGCGCGCGCGAGCCGGCGGCCGGAGGCCGGAAGAGCCGGAAGGAGACCGCGAAGTGACCACCGTCCCGGAGTCGGCCGACGGGCTGACCGCCCCGCGCCCGCGCGGGGGGATCGTCCAGTCCGTCAACGACTCGCTCGTGATCGCACGCCGCAACCTGATCAAGATGTCCCGGATACCCGAAATGATCGTCTTCGGGCTCATCCAGCCGATCATGTTCGTGGTGCTGTTCAGCTACGTCTTCGGCGGTTCGATGCAGATCGGCGACTCGACCTCCCCGACCGTCTACCGCGAGTTCCTGATGGCCGGCATCTTCGCCCAGACCGTCACCTTCGCCACGGCCGGAGCGGGCGCGGGCATCGCCGACGACATGCACAAGGGCCTGATCGACCGCTTCCGCTCCCTGCCGATGGCCCGCGGCGCGGTCCTCACCGGCCGCACGCTCGCCGACCTGGTCCAGACGACGCTCACCCTCGTCGTCCTCGCGATCGTCGCCCTGCTGGTCGGCTGGCGCATCCACGAGGGCGTCCCCAAGGCGCTGGGCGCCTTCGCCCTCCTGCTCCTCCTCGGCTACGCCTTCTCCTGGATCGGGGCGCTGATCGGCCTCTCGGTCCGCACCCCGGAAGCGGCGACCTCGGGCGGGCTGATCTGGCTCTTCCCGGTCACGTTCATCTCGAACGCGTTCGTGGACTCCGGCAACCTGCCCTCCTGGCTGCAGCCCGTCGCCGAGTGGAACCCGTTCAGCGCGACCGTCCAGGCCTGCCGCGTGCTCTTCGGCAACCCCGGCGTCTCGACCTCCGACGCCTGGCCGATGCAGCACCCGGTGTGGGCGTCGCTCCTCTGGTCGGTCCTGATCATCGCGGTCTTCCGGACGCTGTCGGTACGGAAGTACCGCTCGGCGACGGCGTGAGGAGCACCTCGCCCGTCCCGCCGGCGCCTCGTACGGTCCGTCCACCGCATGTGCGCGATGCGCGCGCAGAGCGAAGGGCCGGTCCCCACGGGGGCCGGCCCTTCGCTCGGGAAATGACGGATCAGCTGCTGTACGGCTTGGCGCTGAGGATCTTCACCATGGCCTTCTTGCCGTTCGGCAGCTCGTACTCCGCGTCGTCACCGGCCTTCTTGCCGTTGACGCCGACGCCGAGGGGCGACTGCGGGGAGTAGGTCTCGATGTCACCGCTCGCGTACTCGCGGGAGGCGAGCAGGAAGGTCATCGTGTCGTCCTCGTCGCCGTCGAAGGCGATCGTCACGACCATGCCGGGCTCGACGACGCCGTCGTCCGCCGGCGCCTCGCCGACCTTGGCGTGCTGGAGCAGCTGGGTGAGCTGGCGGACCCGGAGCTCCTGCTTGCCCTGCTCCTCCTTGGCCGCGTGGTACCCGCCGTTCTCGCGCAGGTCCCCCTCTTCGCGCGCCGCGGCGATCTTGGCGGCGATCTCGGTACGCGCGGGACCAGACAGGTACTCAAGCTCGCCCTTGAGCTTGTCGTACGCCTCCTGGGTGAGCCAGGTGACGTTGTCGCTGGTCTGGGTCACAGGTGCTCCTCGTAGGTACTGGGAATACAAAGCATCGCCCTACACGGAAAAGCTGCGCTGTCCCGGGTGGGCGAAACCACGAGCCTAACAATGAGTGGCGAAAAGCGGGAGGACATAAACCACCGGAATGGCGTCTCCCCAGGTCACCGTGGTGACTCGCCGGGACTCGTCACCCCGTCCCTACCCACCGCTACCGCGCCGTACACCCGAGGAGCTCGGCGCTCGTCGCGCGGGCGGTCGTACGGAGCGAGAAGACGCGGTCGACCCGGCTCGCGTCGTCGTCGATCCGGACGTCCTTGCGGGCCACCTCGGCCCCGTCCTCGGAGCGCGAGCGCAGCGTGCAGACGCCCTTGACGCCCTCGTCCTTGCGGATCTCCAGGTGCACCTGGACCTCGTCGGCGCTCACCACGTCGAACTTGATCAACTCGGCGCTGATCTTGCTGTCCACGACGTAGTGCCAGCCGAACCAGCCCATCATGCCGAGGAAGAGGACCCCGAGCACCGCTCCGGCGATCTTGAGCTTGCGGTCGGCCCGCTCATCCGCGGAGCGCCCGTAGCGCCCCTCGGGCAGCTGCTCTCGCACCGCGCTCATGGGTGATCCTCTCGAAGCCGGGGGTGGCGGAATTTTCACTCCCCCGATTCCGTCACTATAGAGACCACGCTCCGCGTCGAATCACTGAGGATCGAGTCTTGACTGAGCAGCTGCGACTGATGGCCGTTCACGCCCACCCCGACGACGAGTCGAGCAAGGGTGCGGCCACGATGGCCAAGTACGTGTCCGAGGGGGTGGACGTCCTGGTCGTGACGTGCACGGGCGGCGAGCGCGGCTCGGTCCTGAACCCCAAGCTTCAGGGCGACCCCTACATCGAGGCGAACATCCACGAGGTGCGCCGCAAGGAGATGGACGAGGCCCGCGAGATCCTCGGCGTCTCCCAGGAATGGCTCGGATTCGTCGACTCGGGTCTCCCCGAGGGCGACCCGCTGCCCCCGCTGCCCGAGGGCTGCTTCGCCCTGGAGGACGTCGACACGGCGGCCGGGGCGCTGGTCCGCAAGATCCGCTCCTTCCGTCCCCAGGTCATCACGACCTACGACGAGAACGGCGGGTACCCGCACCCCGACCACATCATGACCCACAAGATCACGATGGTGGCCTTCGACGGAGCGGCCGACGCCGAGAAGTACCCGGAGGCCGAGTTCGGCCCGGTCTGGCAGCCCCTGAAGCTCTACTACAACCAGGGCTTCAACCGCCCCCGCACCGAGGCCCTGCACAAGGCCCTCCTGGCACGCGGCCTGGAGTCGCCGTACGGGGACTGGCTGAAGCGCTGGGACGAGTTCGGCGGCAAGCCGCGCAACCTCACCACGCACGTCCCCTGCGCGGACTTCTTCGAGACCCGCGACAAGGCCCTGATCGCCCACCGCACCCAGATCGACCCCGACGGCGGCTGGTTCCGGGTCCCGATGGAGATCCAGAAGGAGGTCTGGCCGACGGAGGAGTACGAGCTCAGCAAGGCGCTGGTCCCGACCTCCCTCCCCGAGGAAGATCTCTTCGCGGGCATCCGCGACAATGCCTGACATGAGCGCACACCTGGCACTGACCCAGCTTGTCCCCTTCGCCGCCGAAGAGCTGGACAAGAACAAGGTGACCCCCGGCGTCCTCGGCTTCGTCGTCTTCGCGGTCCTGGCCCTCGCGGTCTGGCTGCTGATGAAGTCGATGAACCGCCACATGGGCAAGATCTCCTTCGAGGAGACCCCGGACCCGAAGGCGAAGCCCTCGGACGCCCCGGCGGCCGCCCCCGGAAAGTAGCCCCTAACGGCCCGGCCCCCCTCCGGGGAACCCGGGCCGTCCAGGCCTCCGTCCCCGGCCGCGCCGCGCCCGACGGGGCGGTGCCCCTGCCCGTGTAGGGCCCGCGCCTGCTGGGCGGCTCCCACCCGCCCGTGTGGGCAGTCGTCCCGCTGGGGCGGGACGGGTGGGCACACGGGACGGCGCCCATCAGCGGCGCCTCCGCGTTCCGCGCCTTGACCCGCGCCACCGGTGAGCTGTGCACGGGGTGCGGGTTCAGGCTCATGAGCCTCGGGCGCCGGCAGGGCGCGGGTCCGTTGTGCCCACCCGTTCCGCCCCAGCGGAACGATTGCCCACAACGGCGGCGGGGCGCCGCACCGGCGGGCGCAGCCCGCAACGGGGCGGGCGGGGGCACCGCCCCGGCGGGCGGGCGCCCACAACGGGGGCACCGCCCCAGCAGGGGTGCGCGCCCGCGGGGGAGGCGTCGCCCCGCTCAGGTCGTCGGGGGCACTCCCAGGACCTCGCGGGCGGAGCGGGTCGGGACCAGACCCAGGTCCCAGGCCTGCCAGGGGGTCGACGGGGCGACGCCCCGGTCCAGGAGCAGGCCGTGGGCCTCGGCGCAGTCGTCGAGCCTCGGGTCGCGCGCCGGATGCCGGTCCGCGACCAGCGCCGCGAGCTCCTCGCGCGCCGACGCCACCCCCGGCTCCGGACGGCCCGGCACCGCGTGCGGCAGCAGCCCGCAGCGCAGCAGGCGGGCCCAGTCCGAGCCCCGCCGGTCGCCGTACCCCTCGAAGAGCGACCGCGCCTCCTCGCACAGCGCGAGCGCCTGCGGGACCCGCCCGTTCCCCGCGTCGACGATCGCGAGCTCCAGGCAGGCCCACGCCTCGCCGTGCGGGACCCCGATCCGGCGGAAGTCCGCCCGCGCGTCCACCAGGAGCTGCCGGGCGAACCCCGAATTGCGCAGGTTGCCCGCCCGCGCCGCCTGCTGGTCCCGGGTGACCCGCCCCAGGTGGTGCCGGGCGCACGCGAGGCCGTACAGGTCCCGCATCCGCGAGAACATCGACCGCGCCCGCCCCAGCTCGCGCACCGCCTCGTCCCGGTCGCCCCGCTCCTCCAGGGCCTGCCCCAGGTGGTACAGCGTCCACGCCTCGCCGCGCGCGTCCTCCTGCTCCCGGTGCCGGGCGAGTGCCCCGCGCAGTTCCTCCACCGCCGGCTCCGCCTCCCCGGCGGCGAGCCGCGTCCGGGCCAGCTGGGTCAGCGCCCAGGCCTCCCCGCGCCCGTCGTGGACGCGCCCGTACGTCTCCAGGGCGCGCCGCAGCTCGTCCTCCGCGCCCGCCGTGTCGCCCCGGACCAGCAGCACCTGCCCGCGCTGGAAGTGGGCCCACGCCTCGCCGTGCAGCGACTCGTGCTCCCGGTGCAGGGCGAGGGACCGGTCGAGCAGCGCCGTCGCCTCGGCCAGATCGCCCCGGTCGCGCTCCACGGCCGCCAGCGCGTGCAGCGTCCAGGCCCGGTCGGCGGCCAGGGACTCCGGCTCCTGGAGCGCGAGCGCCTCCCGCAGGCGCGCCGCGGCCTCCGCGAGCCGCCCCTGGTGGTGCAGGGTGATCCCGAGCGAGCAGAGCGCGAGCGCGGCCCCCGCGTCCTGGTGGGCCTCCTGGTAGAGCGAGACGACCGAGGTCAGCGTCTTGTGGGCCTTGTCGAGCTCGCCGAGCTGCCGGGCCGCGATGCCGGTCCGCCACCGCACCGAGCGCGTCAGCAGCCCCTGCCCGACGGACTCGGCCAGCTCGTTGATCTCGCCGAGCCGGTAGAGGTCGCCGCGCAGCAGGCAGTAGTCGCAGAGCGCGCCGAGCAGGTCGAGGACGGTCTGCTGGTCGACGCCCTCCGCGTGCCGCAGGGCCGCCGTGAGGAAGCTGGACTCCTCGTCGAGCCAGCCGAGCGCCGCCTCCAGGGAGCCGAAGCCGTGCCCGTCGAAGCGGTCGGCCCGGGTCGACATCTTGCCGTCGACCATCCGGATCACCGCGTCGGCGAGCTCCGCGTGGTTCCGCACGAGCCGTTCCTGCGCCGCCGCGATCTCGGCCGCGTCCTCCTCGTCCAGGAGCCGGACGGCCGCGAAGGCGCGCACCGCGTCGTGCAGCCGGTAGCGCTCCCCGCGCACGTGGTCGAGCAGTCCGGCCGCGGAGAGCTCCCGCAGCCGTTCGGCCGCCTCCGGACCGCTGCCGCCGAGCAGGGCGGCGGCCGCCGCCGCGCCGAGGGACGCCCGCCCGGCCAGCGCGAGCCGCCGGAGCAGTTGCCGGGCGTCCTCGTCGAAGTCGAGGAAGTACCGTACGGACAAGGCGCGTTCGACGGGATCGTCGCCCCAGCCGGGGCGGGCGAGGACATGGCCGACCTCGTCCATGGAGCGGCGTCCGAGCAGGGAGCCGACGACCCGCAGCGCCAGCGGCAGCCCGCCGCACAGTTCCCGTATCCGCTCGAAG
Organism: Streptomyces sp. NPDC053513; assembly: GCF_044544765.1. Taxonomy (NCBI): domain Bacteria; kingdom Bacillati; phylum Actinomycetota; class Actinomycetes; order Kitasatosporales; family Streptomycetaceae; genus Streptomyces; species Streptomyces sp. NPDC053513. The sequence continues at coordinate 117,177 of NZ_JBITXP010000005.1, read as the reverse complement.
GCCTCGGCGTCGTACGGGCCGGGGTCGGGCGCGCCGGCCGTCGCGCGCAGCAGCTCCTCGGCGCCCGCCGGGTCGAGCGCGGCCACCGGCAGGGCGTGCACCTGGGCCGGTGCGTCCGCGCCGAGGTCCAGCGGCTCCCGGCAGGTCACGAGGACCAGGCTGTCGGAACGTTCCGGCAGCAGGGCCCGCACCTGCCCGGCGTCGGCGGCGTCGTCGAGGACGAGCACGACGGGCACTCCGCTCAACTGCCGCTGGTACAGCTCCGAGAGCCGCCGCACCTGTTGCTCCGCCGAGGCACCCTCGCGGAAGAGCAACCGGTCGCGCGGGGCGCCGAGCCGGTTGAGGAGGTGCAGCAGCGCCTCCCGGGTGGTCACGGGCCGCTCGCCGGTCGCGCCGCCCCGCAGGTCCACCACGCAGGCCCCGCGGAACTGGTCGCGCAGCGCGTGGGCGGCCCGTACGGCGAGCGCGGTGCGGCCGGAGCCGGGCTCGCCGTGCAGCAGCACGACGGTCGGCCGGGTGACCGTCGCGGCCCGCCCGGCCCGCACCCACCGGGTGATCCGGGCCAGCTCCTCGCGCCGCCCGGCGAACGCCCCGCCGGGGTCGGGCAGATGGGCGAAGGACCGCTCCAGCACGACCCGGGCCCGAGCCACCGCACTCCGGTCGACCCGCCGCCCTCCACCCGTGCCGCTCCCCGACCCGAGCGCTCCGCCTCCGGTCGCACCCGCACCCACGCGGGTCCCGAACGCCCCGCCTGCGTCTGTGCCTCCGCCTCGGTCCGCGCCCGGGTCCACGCGAGTCCCGAACGCCCCGCCTGCGTCTGTGCCTCCGCCTCGGTCCGCGCTCGGGTCCACGCGAGTCCCGAACGCCCCGCCTCCGTCTCCGCCTCGGCCCGCCCCCGCATCGAGCGACGCGCCCCCGGCCGCGCCCGTCCCCGACCGCTCCGCCGCCGGCGTCTCCCGCTCCCGCTCCAGGAACGGCCGTATCCCCTGGACCTCAAGAGCCGTCAGCCAGGCGAGCCGCGCCTGCTCGGCCGCGTCGGGTCGCCCCGGCCCACCGTCCCCGTCGCGGCGCCCCGCCGCCCCGCCGCGCCCCGTCGTCGCGCGGAGGACGGTCGCCGCCGCCCCGGCCACGGCGACCGCCGCGCCCGCGCCGAGCGCCGTCCCCGCCGTCGTGCCGAGCGCCAGGTCCGCGCCGAGGGCGGCGACCGCGGCGACGCCCGTGACCAGGGCGGGGCCCCCGGTCACGGGGCCGGTGAAGCGATCCGCCGGAGGCCGCGGCGTCCGGCCGGAGCCCGCCTCCGCCTCCTCCACCACCCGCAGGTAGACCGCGTAAGCGCCACCGGCGCCCTCCGCCATCGCGTCCAGCTCCGCCCGGCCCCGCGCGAGCAGCGCCTCCGCGTCGGCCGGGTCGCCGCCGGAGGTCCGCACCTCCTCCGCCACGGCCCGTTCCAACAGCCGCTCGGCCTCGGCCCGGTGACTCTCCCGCATCTGCGTTCCCCCTCCGCACGTGCCCGACGAATCCGGCCCAGTCTGCTGCGTCGCGCGCGTCGGCGCGAGGGAGCGGGGAAAGGAGGAGACCGCTGCGGCAGGATGGGCCCATGCCGAACCGACTGGCCCATGAGACCTCCCCGTACCTCCTGCAGCACGCCGACAACCCCGTCGACTGGTGGCCGTGGTCGGCCGAGGCCTTCGAGGAGGCCCGGCGCCGCGACGTCCCCGTGCTGCTCAGCGTCGGGTATTCAAGCTGTCACTGGTGCCATGTCATGGCGCACGAATCCTTCGAGGACGACACCACCGCCGCCCTGGTCAACGACAACTTCGTCGCCGTGAAGGTCGACCGCGAGGAGCGCCCCGACGTCGACGCCGTCTACATGGAGGCCGTGCAGGCCGCGACCGGTCAGGGCGGCTGGCCGATGACCGTCTTCCTGACCCCGGACGCCGCCCCCTTCTACTTCGGTACGTACTTCCCGCCCGAGCCCCGCCACGGCATGCCGTCCTTCCCCGAGGTCCTCGAAGGCGTCCGGGCCGCCTGGGCCGACCGTCGCGGCGAGGTCGACGAGGTCGCGGACCGCATCGTGAAGGACCTCGCGGGCCGCTCCCTCGCCTACGGCGGCGACGGCGTCCCCGGCGAGGAGGAGCTGGCGGGGGCCCTGCTCGCCCTCACCCGCGAGTACGACGCGACCCGCGGCGGCTTCGGCGGCGCCCCCAAGTTCCCGCCGTCGATGGTCCTGGAGTTCCTGCTCCGCCACCACGCCCGGACGGGCTCCGAGGGCGCCCTCCAGATGGCCGCAGACACCTGCGAGGCGATGGCCCGCGGCGGCATCTACGACCAGCTCGGCGGCGGCTTCGCCCGCTACTCCGTGGACCGGGCGTGGGTCGTCCCGCACTTCGAGAAGATGCTCTACGACAACGCCCTGCTCTGCCGGGTGTACGCGCACCTGTGGAAGGCCACGGGCAGCGACCTGGCCCGCCGGGTCGCCCTGGAGACCGCCGACTTCATGGTCCGTGAGCTCCGCACGCCCGAGGGCGGCTTCGCCTCCGCGCTCGACGCCGACTCCGACGACGGTACGGGCAGGCACGTGGAGGGCGCCTTCTACGTGTGGACCCCGGAGCAGCTGACCGAGGTCCTCGGCGCCGAGGACGCCGCCCTCGCCGCCGCCCACTACGGCGTCACCGAGGACGGCACCTTCGAGCACGGCAGCTCCGTCCTCCAGCTCCCGCAGGAGGCGGGCCCGGTCGACGCGGACCGGATCGCCTCGATCGCGGCCCGGCTCCTCGCCGCCCGTGAGGAGCGGGCGCGCCCCGGCCGCGACGACAAGGTCGTCGCGGCCTGGAACGGCCTGGCGATCGCCGCCCTCGCCGAGACCGGCGCGCTCTTCGACCGCCCCGACCTGGTCGAGCGCGCCACCGAGGCCGCCGACCTCCTCGTCCGCCTCCACATGGACGAGACCGCCCGGCTCACCCGTACCTCCAAGGACGGGCGGGCCGGGACCAACGCCGGTGTCCTGGAGGACTACGCCGACGTCGCCGAGGGGTTCCTCGCCCTCGCCGCCGTCACCGGCGAGGGCACCTGGCTGGAGTTCGCCGGCTTCCTCCTGGACATCGTCCTCGACCGCTTCACCGCCGAGGGCGGCGCGCTGTACGACACGGCCCACGACGCCGAGGCCCTCATCCGGCGCCCCCAGGACCCCACCGACAACGCCGCCCCGTCGGGCTGGACCGCCGCCGCCGGGGCGCTCCTCTCGTACGCCGCGCACACCGGCTCCGAGCCCCACCGCGCCGCCGCCGTGGGCGCCCTCGGCGTGGTCAAGGCCCTCGGCCCGCGCGCGCCCCGGTTCATCGGCTGGGGCCTGGCCGTCGGCGAGGCCCTCCTCGACGGGCCCCGCGAGATCGCCGTCGTGGGCGACCCCGCCGACCCGGCCTTCCGGGAGCTGCGGCGTACCGCGCTCCTGGCCACCACGCCCGGCGCGGTCCTCGCCGCCGGAGCCCCCGACGGCGAGGAGTTCCCGCTCCTGAGGGACCGGCCGCTGGTGGGCGGGTCGGCCGCCGCGTACGTCTGCCGTCACTTCACCTGCGACGCACCGGTCACCGACCCGGCCGAGTTGCGCCGGAAGCTCTGACCCGGACGGTTCCGAGGACCCCGGCGGTTCCGAGGACCCAGGCGGCTCCGGGGAACCCGGTGGTCCCGGTGCTCCCCGCCCGGAACGGGGACGGCCCCGCCACCCCTCCGGAGAGGGGCGGCGGGGCCGCGCCGTGTCCTGGCGTCGGGGCTCAGTGGTTGCCGGCGCCGTTGCCGGACAGGACCGGGATGTCGTCCAGGATGTGCGACAGCGGCTCGTCGCCCTTGGCCTGGGTGGAGTTCTCGGTGCACTGCTGGTTCTGCGGGGAGGACAGGACGTTGACGTCCTGGACCGCGATCGGGATCAGGCCGATGAGCGAGCCGGCGTTGACCTTGGCCGGCAGGCCGACGCAGGGCTTGTTCAGGGAGCCCTGGACGAGCGCGAACTGCGGGCTCATGTTGCCGTAGGTGGCGGAGTTGCCGAACTCCTGGTGCGCGCCGTTGCCCGACAGCGAGGTGGTGCCGCCGTCGTCGGCGATCGCGAGCGCCTGCCCGGCGCCCGCCGCCGTCGCGCCGAGCACGGACGCGGCCACAGCGGCCGTCGCCAAGAGCTTCTTCATTGTTCAGGCCTTTCGGGTACTGGCCCGCTGAATGGCGAGCCGCGCTGATCAACTGGTCAGCGGTCCGGAGGTTCCGGGAAGTCCACCGGACGGGCTACGGGCAGATGAGCGATGACCCCGTGGCCGGCCGGTACACGGCCGCCGGGATCTGGCTCGGCGTGACGGCTCCGGCGGCGGGCAGCGGCCGGTCCTCGGCCAGCCGCCCGAAGACCTCCGCCGCCCCCTCCTCGTCCCAGGCGAGCGTGGACCCGACGCCCTCGATGTCCGGGTTGAAGCCCCGGACGGGCACGGTCGCGAACTCCATGCGCTCCGGGGGCAGGTCCCGCAGGTGCGCGGCGAGCGTCAGCAGCTCCGCCTCGGAGATCCCCCGTTCGGCCGCCGCCGTCCCGCGCAGGGTGGCGGCGAAGGCCTTGAGCCGCTCCGGGTCGTCGAGGATGCCGTCGTGGAGCCGGTGCAGGGTGTTCACCACGAACTGCTGCTGCTTCCGGATGCGGCCGAAGTCCATCTGCCCGTCGGCCTTCCGGGACCGCACGTACTGGAGGGCCTCGCCGCCCGCGACCCGCTTGGTCCCGGGCTGGAGGTCGATGCCGGTGGACGGGTCCTTGAGCGGCTGCTCCGTACAGACCGGGACGCCGCCGTCGACGCGGTCCACGGTGTCCATGAAGCGCCGGAAGTCGATCTCCAGGTAGCGGTGGACGGGCAGCCCGGTCATCGACTCGACGGTCTCCACGGCGAACGCGGAGCCGCCCTCCGCCCAGGCGTTGTTGATCTTCGCCTGGTGGGCGGCGTGCGTCCGCCCGGTGCGCCGGTCGCGGTGCCCCGCCGGGAAGGAGGTGAGGGAGTCGCGCGGCAGGCTCACGACCTCGACCCGGTCGTTCGCCGCCGAGACGTGCACGAGCATCATCACGTCCGTGCAGTCGCACTCCTTTCCGCCGAGGTGGAAACGTTCCTTCTCCTCCGCGGTGACGTTCTTGCGGCTGTCGATGCCGACGACGAGCAGGTTCAGCCCCTTCTCGGGGGCCGGGAGGCCGCCGGGGGCCAGGGCGAGGGCGCCGGGGGCGAGGGCGGCGAGGGTGGCGAGAGCAGCCGCGGCGAGCAACGGACGCCGGGACAGCCGTGGACGCGGGAATTTCATGTCCGCACCGTATTTCGACCCGCTCGCACACAGGTACGCGACGCGACATGGACAGGACGAATCACTCTCCTGCGGCGCCTGTGGAATGATGCGGGAATCGCAGCGGAAGGAGCGAAAATGGCGCCGGGCCCCGGGAAATGGGAACGGATGGCCTTCATTCCGAAGAGCCGATATGTGAGCGACCCGCCTCCGGCGGACAGCAATCCCTTCCCCGTCTATTCCGAGCTGGTCGCGCAGTGGGTGCAGGCGGGGCGGGCGGTGCCGGGGATGCCCGACCGGGAGTGGGAGCGCCTGATGGCGACGCCGGTCTGGCCGACCTGGTAGCGGCGGGGACGAGGAAGGCGAAAGGGGCCGCCCCGGAGGGCGGCCCCTGACGTGTGAACGCCGTCGCGCTCGGGCGGTACGTCAGTGGTTGCCGACGCCGTTGCCCGAGAGGACCGGGATGTCGTCCAGGATGTGCGACAGAGGCTCGTCACCCTTGGCCTGGGTGGAGTTCTCGGTGCACTGCTGGTTCTGCGGGGACGACAGGACGTTGATGTCCTGGACGGCGATCGGGATGGCGCCGATGAGCGAACCGACGTTGGCCTTGGCCGGCAGGCCGATGCAGGGCTTGTTCAGGGAGCCCTGGACGAGCGCGAACTGCGGGCTCATGTCGCCGTGGGTCTCGGAGTTGCCGAACTCCTGGTGCGCGCCGTTGCCCGACAGCGAGGTGGTGCCGCCGTCGTTGGCGGTGGCGAGGGCGGGGGAGGCCACGGCGGCGGTGACGCCGACGATGGAGACGGCTGCGGCCGCGGTGGCCATAACCTTCTTGATCACGGGAGTTCCCTTCTAGAACCGGCTCCGTGCAGGGAGCGACCTGATCAACAGGCCGTCGGACGCCGGGGTTCCGCTGTGTCACCCCCTTGGCGGAGCGCGCGCGGCAGCGCGGAACGTGGACACAGTCGAACGAGTGAAGCGCCGGAACCAAAGCCCGCGGCCGCAGTTGATCCCGTCGCATCAATCAGGTCGATTGGTGGGAACAGGAACGGAATCACCGTGATCAAGAAGATTATGACGGCTGTGGCTGTGACGGCCTCTGTTGTCGGCGCTTCTGCTGCGGCGGCCTCCCCGGCGCTCGCCATCGCCGACGACGGCGGCACGACCTCGCTCAGCGGCAACGGCGCGCACCAGTCGTTCGGCAACTCCAAGACCACCGGCGACGCGAGCCCGCAGTTCTCGGCCGTCCAGGGCTCGCTGAACAAGCTCTGCCTCGGCGTCCCGGTGAAGGGCAACGTCGGCCCCCTCTTCGGCCTCCTGGTCCCGGTCGCGGTCCAGGACGTCAACGTCCTGTCCTCCCCGCAGAACCAGCAGTGCGCGGAGAACTCCACCCAGGCCAAGGGCGACGAGCCGCTGTCGCACCTCGTCGAGGACATCCCGATCCTCTCCGGGAACGGCGCCTACAACGGCTGATCCGTTTCGCGCACGACAGGGCCGGAGGGAACGAACGCGTTCCCTCCGGCCCTGTCCCGTGCGGGCAATGGAGTGAAAGAGAAGGTGTCGGTGTTATTTCTGTTTCCTTTGTGCGGCATGTTCGTTGTGTCGTGTGCAGCGGAAATTCATTCCGCCGAGGAAAGGACTCAGACGAAATGAACTGCAAGAAGGCCGCGGCCGTCGTCGCCGGAATCGTCCTGGCCATGGGTGTGGCGTCGCCCGCCTTCGCCGACGCGGAGGCCGAGGGCTACGCCATCGGTTCGCCGGGTGTCCTCTCCGGGAACGTCGTCCAGGTCCCGATCCACGTGCCGATCAACGTCTGCGGCAACAGCGTGAACATCATCGGCCTGCTGAACCCGGCCGCCGGCAACACCTGCATCAACGCCTGAGTTCCGGCGCCCGCGGGCACGGAGGGCCGGTTCCGGAGAGCGTCCGCTCCCGGGGCCGGCCCTCCGTCACGCCGGTGGTCACGCCGATGGACACCCCGACAGTCACGCCGGGACCCGCGCCCTCCCGCCCGTACGCGGCCGGCCCGGGGCGCCGGCGCCCGCCCGCAACCGCTGCCGGACCCCCCTCACCAGGCGTCCCGCCGTGTACTCGGCGCCGAGGACGAACCGCATCGACGGGCCGTACGAGGGGGCCGTGAGCAGACCGGCGAGGAAGAGGCCCGGCCAGGAGGACTCGAAGAGGCCGCCGACCTCCGGGGCGCCGCCCGCGCCGACCCTGCGCAGCGCCCCGCGCAGCGCGGGGGAGAGGACCCCGGCCCGGTCGAGGCTCGGGGTGAAGCCGGTGGCCGCGATCACGTGGTCCGTCTCCAGGACGGTCGCCCCCTCCGGGCCCGCCACGTCGAGCCGGAGCCGCCCGTCCCCGGTCGCCGTCGCCGAGGTGACGCGGTGCCCGAGGCGGACGTCGCCGACCGCCGCGAACCGCTCGCGGAGCCACCAGGCGCCCGCCGGGCCGAGCGCCTGCTCGAAGATCCGCTCCCGGGTGGCGGCCGGCAGCCTCCGGAAGATCCCGGGGGTGTCCGCGTACAGCCTGTTCCGCCAGCCGCAGCCGAGCCCCGTGTGCGGGGCGCGCAGCGAGGGCCACAGGCCGCGGTCGAGGGCCGGCGGCAGGGCGTTCCAGCGCAGCCGGTCGGCCCGGGCGACGATCCGTACGGCGGCGGCGCCCCGCTCGGTGAGGAGCGCGGCGGTCTCCAGGGCCGCCTGGCCGGCCCCGACGACGGTGACGTCCCGGCCGGCGAAGCCGTCGAGCTCGCCGTGGTGGCTGGAGTGGGTGACGTACCGCCGGGGCAGTCCCCGCAGGGGCTCGGGGAGCTCGATGAACGGCAGGACCCCGACGGCGAGCGCCACCGTCCGGGCGCGCAGCGACTCGCCGTCCTCGGTGCGCAGCTCGAAGCCCCCGGCGGCGGGCGCGACCGAGCCGATGAACCGCTCGTCGAGGGCGGGGACGGCCTGCCGGGCGAACCAGTCGCCGTACGCGGCGAAGAAGTCCACCGGGAGGGGCACGCCGTGCTCGGCGCGGACGCCCCTGGCCGCCGCGTAGGCGTCGAGGCCGTACGTCCCCTCCGGGTCGGAGAGGTGGGAGGCCCAGGGCTCCGACTTCAGGAACATCCCGGAGGGCATGGCGTGCCAGGACTCCATCGAGCGACCGAAGGTCCTCAGGCGCAGTCCGTGGACGGCGGCGTGGGCGGCCACGGAGAGGCCGTAGGGTCCGGCCCCGACCACCACCAGGTCGTACATCGACTTCGACATCGTGCCTTCCGCGTTCATCGGGGGGTGAGCTGGTCGACGGAGGTGCGGGCCGGAGGCGCGGCCGCGGTGACGGCCGGGGGCGTACGGCGGGACGCGAGCGCCCGGCGGAGCGCGGCGAGGGCCTTGCGCAGCAGGTGCGCCAGCCAGGCGCCGCCCATCGCGAGCGCGGGCGCCGGATCGTCGGCCGCGAACCAGGCGCACTCGGTCCGGCCCCGGCCCGCGCCGGGCTCGGGGGCGTACCGGCGGCGCGGGGAGGCGAGCAGCGAGAGCGCCGCGTAGTTCTCGACCAGGAACCGGCGGCCGTACACGGGGGAGTGCGGCGGTACGGGGCGGCCGGTGAGGTCCAGGTGCAGCGCCCGGACCACGTCCAGGCCGTCCGGGTCGGTGAAGAGCCGGAACTGGGCGCCGGGCCGGGGGTTGAAGTCGAGCAGGTGGTACGCGCCGGTCGCCCTGTTCAGCCGGAAGTCGAGGTCGCACACGCCCCGGTAGCCCAGCGCGTCGAGGAGGTCGCGGGCCGTCCGTTCGACGGTCGGGTTCACCGTCCAGCGGCCGGAGGCCGTGAGCCCGGCGCCGTCCGGCCAGGAGCGCTCCTTGCGCCCGGTCGCCCCCGGCGCGCAGCGGCCCGTGGAGTCCACGTACCCGTGGAAGAACCAGTCGAGGTCCCGGCCCGCCGGCAGCAGCTCCTGGAGCAGCAGCCGGCTGCCGGCCTCCGGGGTGCGGGCGTACAGCTCCCGCACCTCGGCCGGGGAGCGCACGATCGAGGTGCTCCGCAGCCCGCCGCCGGCCGGGAGCAGCCAGGGGCGGCTCCATTTGGCGACCACCGGAAGGCCGAGCGACCAGGCCATGGCGGCGGCCTCGTCGGCGTCCTCGGGGAGCTCGGTGCGGGGGTGGGGCAGGCCCAGGCCCGCACAGGTCTCGGCGAGCTCCGCCTTGTCCGCGACCTTCAGGAGCTGCTCCTCGGTCTGCTCGGGCAGCAGGAGGCGCGGGGCGAGCGAGGAGCGGCGGCGGGCCAGGGCGAGGGCGCTGACGTCGTCCAGGGGCACGGCGAGGACGGGATGTGACGGGTCGTCAGTGATCTCGTCCGCGACGCGGGTCAGGAGCGAGGCGAGCTCGGCGGCGGAGTCGGTCCCGGGGCGGACGCGGACCGAGCGGAGATGACGGGAACGGGCGACCGGACTGGTGCTCGATTCGATGACGGCGTGGACCGGAATTCCCGCCCGCCCCAGCGAACGCGCGGCGCCGAGGGTGCCGTGATGGAAGGGATTCCGGTCGAGCCGTACGAGGACGGCGGGGACGCTGGTGTCGAAACGCTGACGGCGCGGCACGGCATGCCCTTCATCTCGGTGCCCCAACTGGGCGATGAAATCCTCTAATGGACTACTGATCAAGGGAAGCCGAGTTCACGGTCGGCCCATTAGGAATACTTTCGGAAGATCGGATTGACGGATCATCAAATGGCGTACTACGCGAAGGAGTGGCCATGGCATCTGCATACCGGAGAAGATCGAGAACGTGGCTGGGGGTGTTCACCGCCGGTCTCCTCGCTTCGGGCTCAGTCGCGCTCTCCGCCCCCGCCCACGCCGCCGAATCCGCGACGACGGACCCCGGGCCGGCCGCCACCGGCGCCATGGGCGCCTTCCTCGACTCGGGCAGGCTCGGCGTCACCCGCATCAGGCAGCTCGAACGGTGGCTCGGCGGCCACGAGCTCCGCGTCGCCCACACCTACCTCCCGGGCGACCTCTGGTCGAACATCGAGGGGACCCCCGGCTTCCTGGAGGCCTGGGCCGACTGGCGCAACGAGCGCGTCAACCGCATGCTCGTCCTCAACGTGCCCATGCTGGAGCGCAACGAGGCCCGCCTCTCCGACCGCGAGGTCCGCCGCCAGCTCCAGCTCGGCGCCGCCGGGTACTACGACCACCACTTCACGACCCTCGCCGAACGCCTCGTCGAACAGGGCGCCAGGGACACCGTCCTCGTCCTCGGCTGGGAGATGAACGGCACCACCTACAGCCATCGGTGCGCCCCCGACCCCACGGCGTGGAAGAAGTACTGGAACCGGATCGTCACCGCGATGCGTTCCGTGCCGGGCCAGAAGTTCCGGTTCGACTTCAATCCGAGCCGCGGCCTCGACGCGATTCCGTGGACCGAGTGCTACCCGGGCGACGACGTCGTCGACATCATCGGCATGGATTCGTACGACCAGCCGTCCGGAAGCAGTTTCGACCGGCACGTCAGCGAACCGTACGGGCTCCAGAAGCAGGTCGATTTCGCCGCCGAGCACGGGAAGCGGATCTCCTATCCCGAATGGGGGCTCTTCCGGAACGGCGACAACCCGGAATACATGCGGCGCATGCTGGAATGGATGAGGCAGCACAAGCCGCTGTACCACACGATCACCGACTACTGCCCGCACGGCGTCTGGCAGTGCGACGACAACCCGCGGTCGTCGCTGGTGTTCCGCCAGATGCTGTACGGCACGGAACCGCAACTCCCGACGGACCCGGTCGACCCGACGATCCCGGAACCGAAGCCCGAGCCGAAGCCCGAGCCGAAGCCCGAGCCGAAGCCCGAGCCGAAGCCGGAACCCAAGCCTGAGCCGAAGCCCGAGCCGAAGCCCGAGCCGAAGCCGGAACCGAAGCCCGAACCGAAGCCGGAACCCAAGCCTGAGCCCAAGCCGGAACCGAAGCCTGAGCCCAAGCCGGAACCGAAGCCTGAGCCCAAGCCGGAACCGAAGCCTGAGCCCAAGCCGGAACCGAAGCCCGAGCCTGAACCGAAGCCCGAGCCCGGCTGTTGGACCGTGGACCTCGGTTCGTGGGTGGAGCACTGGCTCGGTGGGACCGTCTGCGTCCCCGAGGAGCACTGGAAGGACGAGGTCGACTTCGACTGGAAGGACACCCTGACGGGGGTCTGGCCCTTCTGACGCCCGTCACGCCGGCGGTGGCGGAGATCATCCGCCACCGCCGCCGCGGCCGAGCAGCCGCCCCACCCAAGCCCGTTCCCGCGCCTGCCGGGCCGCCCAGCGGCGGGCGTCCGCCGCGCCCGCGCGCAGCCACAGGAGCGGGGCCGTACCGCGCCCGGCGAGGAGCAGGCGGCGGTTGCGCACCGGCTCGGGCCGCCAGTGCTGCTTGTACGACTCGCTGCCCCGCAGCATGCTCAGCGTGGCCCGCCCGCCCGCGCTGGTCTCGCGCGCCCCGTGCCGGAGCAGCATCGTCGCCACGTCGACCTTGCGGGCGCGCAGCGCCGGGTCGGCGCCGTACAGGTAGCCGCCCGCGAGCCGCGGGGACATCAGGGTCAGGTCGGCGGCGACCACGTCCCCGGCGAGCCGGAACTCGGTGACCATCGCGTCGCCGCGCTCGACCATGGGCCGCACGGCACGGGCGAGGTGCTGGGCGAACCGCTCGCTGGTGTGCTCGGCGGTCACGCCCCGGCCCTGCCACTGGAGCCGGTGGAGCCTCAGGAGCCGGTCGAGGGCGGCGGGGACCTCCTCGCCGGACACCACGCGCGCGTCGATGCCGAGCGCGTCCAGCTTCCGCAGCTTGGCGCGGACCCGCTGGGCCTTCCCGGACGGGATCCGTTCGAGGAGCCCCTCCATGGGGACGGCGGGCAGCTCCAGGCAGAGCGAGTCGGGCAGCCGGCGGCGCGGGCCGCGCCAGTGGGCGAAGACGCGTTCGCTGGCCGCCCCGGGCCGGACCTCCCGCAGGTCGACGACCGCGCCCCGGGCGGCCCGCGCGACGGCCCCGGCGAGGGCGGGCGCCGCCTCCGGGCAGGCGTCGTCGAGGAGGACGTCCGTGAAGTCGGTGATGCTGCCGCCGAGCTGGGTGAGGACGGGCAGCGGCCCGCGGCCCCGCATCAGGGGCGCGGCGGCGACGAGTTCGCCGCTCTCCCGTCGTACGAGCACCACCCGCAGCGCACCGGGCCGGCCGTACGAGAGCCACCAGGAGTGCAGCCAGGAGTGGGACTGGAAGGGGGTGGCGGAGGAGCAACGCCCGTACAGTGCCGTCCACTCGGCCGAAAGCCGCCCGAACTCCTCCTCCTCACGGCAGATCTCGCTCCGCAGGGCTCGCCGGTCGACCACGGTTCCCGCGCTCACACCGCCTCCGGCTGGTGCGCGGCGGCCGTCGGGGCGGGCACCGCCGCGGACGCGGCCGGGGCGGTCGCCTGCCGGGAGTGCCGGGCCTCGCCGCGCGCGGCGGGACGCCTCGGGCGGACCAGGAGGACCAGGCCGCCGAGGAGACCGCCCGCGCAGCCGCCGACGAGCGCGGAGAGCGGCGCGGAGGGCGAGACGGGCGAGACGGGCTTGGTCGCGCGGGAGAACTGGACCACCTTCACGCCCGTGCTGCCCGCCACGTGCGAGCTGTCGAGGACGAGCGCGCGGGCCACCCCGTCGGCCATCGAGACCGCCTGGGCGGGCTTCGCCGAACGTGCGGTGATCGAGATCATCGGCGCGTCCGGGGAGGTCTCGGCCTGCACGTTCTTCCGCAGGGTGTCGGCGGTGACCCCGGCCCACACCTGGGCGTCGCCGGTCACCGCGATGTCGGTGGCGACCCGCCCGTACGCCTGGGCGAAGCCGACCGCCGCCGCCGGGTCGGCCTTCTCGGCCGGCACGACGATGACGTAGCTCGTCGCCGCGTACTCCGGGGCCTTCACGGCTCCGTAGCCGCCGCCGAGGGCCGCCCCGGCGAGGACGGCGGCGGGCAGCACCGCCCAACGGCCGGGGGACCGCAGGCCGGCGGGGAGGAGGGCACGGGGTGGGGTGGTGTTCATCGGACGGGTTCTCTCACTTCGCGGGGGAGGGGATGCCGTGGACGGCCTGGTCGTAGAGGGACATCAACTGCCGTGCGCTGTGCGCGATGTCGTAGTGGCGGGCGGCCGCCGGCAGCGGGAGCCGGGCGGGCCGGGCGTCCAGGACGCCGCGCAGCGCGGAGATCAGCTCGGGCACGGAGCCGCCGATCCGGCGTGCGCCCGGTGCCGCGTCCGGGGACAGGTCGTCGATCGCCGGGCAGGCCGCGTACAGCACGGGAAGGCCCGCCGCGAGCGCCTCGACGATCGCGAGCCCGAAGGCCTCGTCGGGGGAGGTGGACACGAACACGTCCATGGCGGAGAGGAGTTCGGGTAGCGAGGGACCGAGCGCCCCGGGGCCCGGCGGGTCCTCGCAGGCCCCGGCGAGGAGGACCCGGTCGGCGGCCCCGCACTCCCGGGCGATCCGCAGCAGCTCCGCGCGGTGCTCGCCCTCGCCGACGAGGAGCAGCCGGGCCTCCGGCACCGAGGCCACCGCCCGGACCAGCCGGTCGAACCGCTTCCCGGGCGTGAGCCGCCCGACGCCGCCGACGACGTACGCGTCCCGGGGGATGCCGAGCACGCCCCGGGCGAGGTGCCGGCCGCGCGCGTCGAAGGCGAACCGGTCGGTCTCGATGCCGTTCGGCACCACCCGGACGCGGTCCGGCGGCACGCCCCAGTCCGCGAGCCGGCGGGCGACGCTGGGCGAGACGGCGACCGTGGAGGTGCCGAGCCGCTCGGACGCCAGGTAGAGCGCGCGGGTGCCCGCGGAGAGCGGCCGGCCCTCGATCTGGGTCTCGCCGAGCGAGTGCTCGGTGGCGATGACCCGGCGCACCCCGGCGAGCCTCGCCGCCGCCCTGCCGTACACGCACGCCCGGTACAGGTGCGTGTGGACGAGGTCGTAGCGGCCCTGCCGGACGATCCGGGCGAGCCGGGGCAGCGCCCCGAGGTCCCGGTTCCCGGCCATGCCGAGGTGGGTGACGGGCGTGCCGTCGGCCTCGATGCCCGCGGCGACCGCGCCCGGGTTGGTGAGCGTGACCACCCCGCCGCTCACCGGCAGATGCCGGAGCAGCAGCCGGAGCTGCTGCTCGGCGCCGCCGATGCCGAGCCCGGTGATGACGTGCAGGACCTTCACGGCGCACCGACCGGGGCCGGGCCGTACGGGACGGGGAGCAGGTCGACGGGGTGGCGGCGGCGCAGCGGGTGCAGGACCCGCTTGGCGGCGAGCCGCCAGGAGGTGTCCTGCTCGCCGATGTGGACGCGGGGCAGGGCGTACGTGCCGGTGTGCGGGCCCGGGTCGATCGCGCTGCCGTAGCGGTAGCCGGCCTTGCGCACGGCGCGGATCACGCGCGGGTCGACCCGTCCGTACGGATAGCAGAAACCGTCCACCGGCCGGCCAGTGATCTCCTCCAGGAGCTCACGGCTGTGCCGGGTCTCGGCCGCGAGCGTCGTGTCGTCGGCCTCGGTCAGCGGGACGTGCCGCAGGCCGTGCGAGCCGACCTCCATGCCGGCGTCGGCGATCCGCCGGATGCCGTCCTCGTCGAGCAGCGGTTTGCGCGGCCCGTCCGCGTCCCAGCCGTTCTCGCCGCCCAGGCGGCCCGGCAGGACGTACACCGTCGCCGTGAACCCGTGCCGGCGCAGCAGCGGCAGCGCCGAGTCGAGGAAGTCCGCGTACCCGTCGTCGAAGGTCAGGCCCACGAGCCCCTCGGCGCGCCCCTCGACGGTGGCGGCGAGCAGCTCCCGCACCGACACCCCGCGCAGCCCCCGGTCGCCGAGCCAGTGCAGCTGCCGGGCGAAGCGCACGGGGGAGACGGTCACCCGGTACGGATCGTCAGCGGTGTCCGTGATCGAGTGGTACATCGCCACCCACAGGGGCGGCTTCCACAGGGGCGGCTTCGGCAGCGGACGGCGCGGCGCGGTGGCGGCGGGCATGGGGGGTCCTCCGGAAGGCGGAGCGGGGCAGGGGCGGGATCTCGGGCGCCTTGGCGGCGCAGGCGATGAACAGCAGGAAGACGCCGGCGACGACCAGGCCGGCGACGGCGACGGCGAGGACGGCGGAGCCGATCGCCAGCTGGCAGAGCCAGCCGGCGCCGGTGGCCCAGGCGCTCGCGGTGGCGAGCCGGAGCAGTCCCTCGCCGAGCCGGTCGACGTGGACCGGCACGGCCTGGCGGTGCGCGCCCCGCAGCAGCAGGACGGCGCTGAGGGTGATGCCGAGGGCGTTGGCGGCGGCGATGCCGACCGCGCCCCAGTAGTGGGCGCCGGGAACGCCGGCGGCGGCGGTCGTGGCGAGCCCGGCGGCCATGGCGGCGGCCGGGTACCAGAGCGGGCGGGCGGCGGAGAAGTAGCAGCGGACGAGGGCGCCGACCATCGTCTGGCCCAGCAGACCGAGCGCGTACACCCGCATGACGGCGGCGGTGGCGGTGGTGTCGGCGGCGGTGAACTCGCCCCGCTCGAAGAGCAGTTCCACGATCCGGGGGGCGGCGGCGATGACCGTCGAGGAGCCGACGAGCACGACGACCGCGGCGAGCAGCAGATCCCGCTCGACCCGGCGGCGGGCCGCCTCCGGGTCGCCGGCGGCGAGCGCGCGGGCCACCACCGGGAAGCTGACCGTGCACAGCATCAGGGAGAGGATCATCGGCATCTGCGCGACCTTCTGCGCGTAGTTCAGGTGCGAGATGGCGCCGGCGGGCAGCGGCGAGGCGAGGAACCGCTCGATCAGGGTCTGGGACTGGCGGCACAGCGAGAACGCGACGACGGGCGCGATCAGGCCGAGGACCAGGACGCGGCCCTCGCCGGTGGGGGCGGGCGGCGCCTTCGGCCGGGGGGTCCGCCCGGGCGCCCGCAGCGCGCGCAGCAGCGAGGGGGCCTGTACGAGGACCATCAGGACCCCGCCGACGGCGACCCCCGCGGCGGCGGACCGCACCCCCCACGGCTCGCGCAGCACCAGGATCGTGCCGATGATCCCCGTGTTGTACGCCACGTAGATCGCCGCCGGCGGCAGGAACCGGCCGTGCGCCCGCAGCGCCGCCGAGCAGTACCCCACCAGGGCGAAGGACAGCACGCAGGTCCCGGTGAGCCGCGTGCAGTCGACGGCGAGCCCCGGGTCGGGCAACCCCGGCGCGAGCGCGGCCACGAGCAGCGGGGCCGCGACGATCAGGACGACGGCGGCGAGCCCGAGGGCGAGGACGATCCGGGGGAGCGTCCCGCGCACCAGCTCGCGCACCGGGTCGCCGGGCAGGCCGGCCGAACGGCGGGCCAGGGCGCGGGAGAACGCGGGCACCAGGATCAGCGCCATCGCGTCCTCGATGAGCAGCGTCGAGGCGAACTCGGGCACCGTCCACGCCACCAGGAACGCGTCCGTCCCGGCCCCCGCCCCGAAGTACCCGGCCATGATCTGGTCCCGCACGAGCCCGAGGACCGCCCCGGCCGCGGTCAGCCCCGCCGTCACGGCCGCCGCCCTCGCCAGGAACCCGCCGCCCCCGGGGGCCCCGGCACGGGCCACGCGCGTGCGTGCGTGCGCCCGGCGACCGCGCGGACGGGCCGGGCCGCCCGGCACCCGCGCGGACACCGGAGGCCTTACGGGCCGCCCCGGGCCCGTGTCACCGGGGCGGCGGGCCACGCGCCGGGCCCCGGCGAGCAGCCCGGTGGAACCGGCCCCGCCCGTGACCGAAGCGGCCGCGGTGCCCGCCCCCGGCAGCACGACGGCCTCCGGGGCCCACAGGGAGTCCGTGGGGCCCGGAGGCGAGGCCTGCCAGGGGTCGGTCAGCGGGGTGCCGCAGGGCGGCCGGGGCGCCGGGCGCGGCCCGGCCGCCCACGGCGCGTCCGTGGGCTCCGGTTCCCCGGCCCACGGGTCACGCACGCCTCACCTCCGCCAGCGACCACCAGGCCGCCAGGCCGAACACCACCGACATCAGGACCGTCGAGGGGCCGCCGATGTCCGCGTAGAAGAAGTCGACGAGCTGCCAGACGAGCAGGCCCGTCGCGACGAGCGCGCGGTCCGCGCCGAGCCGCTGCCGCCGCAGCGCGCCGACGAGCAGCGCCACCCAGCTCCCGGTCAGGGCGAGGAGACCCACCAGACCCTGCTCGCTCAGCACCAGGAGGTACATGTTGTGCGGGGAGAGCAGCGGCTGGCGCGCGAAGGCGGCGCCCGCGCCGGCCGTGTCGCTGCCGGAGGAGAGCGCGAGGGAGGCGTTCGAGTCGCGGTACCGGGGGAAGCCCTTGAGGCCGACGCCCGTGACCGGCTCCGCGCGCCACATCCGCCCGGCCGCCGCCCACATCGTGTACCGGTCCGTCACCGACTGGTCCGGCGCGGCCGTCACCTGCGTGATGCTGGCGACCCGCTCCTCCACCATCTCCGAACCGATCCCGAGGCCGCCGACCAGGACCACCCCGAGCGCGGCCGCCGCGAGCGCCACCCGCACCGCCCGCCGGACCCCGGCGAGCAGCAGCTGGACCGCGCAGGTGAGCACGGTCGCGATCCACGCGCCCCGGCTGAACGACAGCACCAGCGGGACGAAGAGGAGCCCCGCGCAGACCGTCGCGACCGTGCGGACGCGGCCGGGGCCGCTGCCGAGCGCGATCCCGGTGACGACGACCAGCCCGTACGCCACGACCGTCGCCATGCCCATCACGTCGGTGGCCCCGAAGGTGCCGACGGCCCGGATGTCCTCGCCCTGGTACGAGGCGCCCGTGCCCGTCAGGTACTGGACGACGCCGACCGCGCCCTGGAGCAGCGCGAACGCGACCAGGCCCCAGGCGACCACGGCGAAGTCCCGCCGGTCGCGGATCGTCAGGAGCACCGCCGCCGGGACGAGGACGAAGACCTGCAGGTAACGGGCGACGCCCGGCAGGCTCGCCGCCGGGTCGTTCGAGGTGATCGCGGCCAGGCAGATCCCGAGCACCGGCAGGCCGAGGACGACGGCCGCCGCCCGGGTCAGCGGCCGGGCCCCGCCGCGCAGCACCCGCACCAGACAGATCAGGACGAGGAGCCCGGAGGCCGCGTCCGCGACCGTCCCCGTCCCTCCGGTGCCGCCCTGCGTGCCGCCGCCGCCCGGGACGAGCAGCAGCGCGACCACGGCGAGGACCGGGGACAGCGCCCCGACCCGACGGGCCAGGTCCCGTACGTCCGCACCGGAGTGCGGCGCCGTCACGGCCGTGGCCATCCTCAGCTCCCCGTGGGCCGGACGAGCCCGGCCGCCGTGCGCAGCAGGATGCAGACGTCCTGCCAGAGCGACCAGTGGTCGATGTAGTGGTTGTCGAAGCGGCAGCGGTCCTCGATCGAGGTGTCGCCGCGCAGCCCGTGCACCTG
Organism: Streptomyces sp. NPDC053513; assembly: GCF_044544765.1. Classification (NCBI taxonomy): domain Bacteria; kingdom Bacillati; phylum Actinomycetota; class Actinomycetes; order Kitasatosporales; family Streptomycetaceae; genus Streptomyces; species Streptomyces sp. NPDC053513. The sequence goes on along the minus strand of NZ_JBITXP010000005.1, from coordinate 98,556 downwards.
CGCAAGACCGGTGAGCCCCACGGGCATCCGGTGGCGGGCCGCGTACCCCGCGTGGATCTTGCTGAACTGGGCGACGAAGTAAGGCCGTTCGGGCCGCGGGCCGACCAGGCTCATGTCGCCGCGCAGCACGTTCCACAGCTGCGGCAGCTCGTCCAGGGAGGTCTTCCGCAGGAAGCTCCCGGCCGCGCTCATCCGCCGGTCGCCCGCCACGTTCCAGCGGGTCGCCGACTCGGTGTCGTCGGAGGGGCGCAGCGTACGGAACTTGAGCAGTGTGAAGTGGCGCCCGTGCTGGCCCACCCGCTCCTGCCGGAAGAGCACCCCGGGACCGTCCGAGAGCCGCACCGCCAGCGCGCACAGCAGCAGCACCGGCAGCGCGAGCGCGAGCGCGGGGGCGGCCAGCACGATGTCGAGGGCCCGCTTCGCGGCCCGCCCGCGCCGCTCGCGCAGCGGGACGATCCGGTGCCAGGCGTACCCCCACAGGTGCGCGCCCATCGGCCCGTCCTGGTGCCGGCCGCCGACCCGCCAGGTGGCGCAGCCGTACTGCTGGAAGAGCGACACCAGCCCCGGGTCGTCGTCGAGGAACAAGACGTCGCGCACGGTGTTCTGGATGACAGCCCGGTGGATCTCCTCGGTCGTGGTGAGCACCGGCAGCCCGGCCTCCCCGGCCGTCCGGGAAGCGCCGCCCTGCTCCGGCACGCCGACGATCCCCACCGGCCGCACCCCGTACTCGGGGTGCTGGGCGGCCGCCGCCGCGAACCGGCGCGCGGCCCCCGTCCCGCCGATGACGAGCGCCGAGCGGGGCCGCTTCCGCGCGATCCGGCGCCGCCGCCCGAGCAGCACGGAGCGGACCAGGCACACCAGGGCGACGTGCGTGCCGTAGGCGGCGCCGAGCCGCAGCGGTCCGATCGCCAGGGAGGGGGAGTACGCGGCGACCGCGGCCGCCGCCAGGCACCAGGCGAATCCGGCGCGGGAGGCCAGCGCGGGCAGCTCGTCGAGGGCCCGGGTGTGCGCGGCCGGCCGGTAGAGCCCGGCGTGTCCGTCGAGGACGAGGACGACCGCCACGACCGGCAGCACGAGCCGGACGTCGTGGTGCGCCGCGCTCAGCACCGACGCGGCGGCGAGGACGGCCAGGGCGTCGACGGCCACGAGCGCCGCCACGCCGGACCGCGGCCGCTCGCGCCGGTGGCGCGGCAGCGCGAGCCGGTCGGGCGTCCCGCGGCGCGGCGCGAGGGAGGCGAGGCCGAAGGTCTGGCCCGCCGCGGGCCAGGGGCCCGGCGAGGAGGGAACGCTGGTGCTTTCCGTGGTCACTGCGCAATCGGCTCTCTGTGCTCGGCCCCCCGCACTCCGGCCAGCTCGCGGTAGAGGTCCGCGACGGCCGCGCCGGTGCGCCGGACATCGAATCTGCTGAGTACGTGTTCGTGGGCCTCGCGGCCCAGGCGGTGCCGCAGCTCCGGCCGGCCGAGGAGGCGGCCCAGAGCGGCGGCGAGCGCGGCCGGGTCCTCGGGCGGGACCAGGCAGTGGGGCTCGTGGGCGGGCGGGAGGCTCTCGCGCGCGCCGTCCACGTCGCTGACGACGACCGGCCGGCCGGCGGCCATGGACTCCAGGGGCGCGAGGGCCATGCCCTCCCAGCGGGACGGCAGGACGACCACGTCGGCGGCCCGGTACCAGGGCACCGGGTCCTCGACGGCCCCCGTGAACCGCACCGACGGGCCGGCGGCGGCCCGCAGCGCCTCGGCGTCCGGGCCGTCGCCGACCAGGACGAGCCGGGCCCCGGGCACGTCCGCGAGGACGGCGGGCCAGGCGGCGAGCAGGACGTCCTGCCCCTTCTGCCGGCAGAGCCGGCCCACGCAGACGACCGTGGGCGCCGCGTCGCGGGGCGGCCCGTCGGTGGCGAACCGGGCCGTGTCCACGCCGTTGTGGACGACCGACCAGTCCGCCGCGATCCCGGCCGCCTCGCCGGTACGGCGCTCGGCCTCGCTCACGCAGAGGATCCGGTCCGCCCAGCGGGCGCCGAACCGCTCCCAGCGCCGGGCGACCGCGGCGGTCCTCCCCTCGACCGCCTCGAAGGACCAGGCGTGCGGCTGGTACACCGTCGGGATCCTTCCCCGGACGGCGAGTCGGGCGCACAGACCGGCCTTGGCGCTGTGCGCGTGGACGAGTCCGGGCCGGACCGTACGGACGATCCGGGCCAGCTCCCGCGTCTCACGGAGGACGGCGGGGCCGGGGTCGCGGCCGGCCCGCCAGTCGTGGGTCTCGGCGCCCTCGGCGCGGACGTCGGCGGAGAGCCGGGTGCCGGGCGGGCAGGCGACCGCGACCCGCAGGCCGGCGGCGCGCTGGGCGCGGACCAGGTCGACGACGACGCGGGCGACCCCGCCGTCGCCGGGCTGGACCGCGTGCAGGACGGTGACGGACCCGAGGCCCGTGTCGGATGGTGACAGCACGTCAGCGCCGGACGTCCGCCTGGAGGAAGACCGCGCCGAGCCAGACGGTGTCCTTCCGGCTGCCGACCCGGACGTGGACCCGGTCGCCCCCGGCGCGCAGCGCTCCCCGCAGGTCGAACACGTCGGAGTCGTATCCGAGGGTGTTCGTACGATCCGGTCGGCGTACGGTACGACCGGCGCCGAATTCGGTCACGGTGGAGTTCAGCACGTCGTCCGCGGAATTGGCGGAATCGGAGAGACGGGTGCTCTTCGAACGGCTCGTTTCCACCGTCAGGTAATCCCCGGAAGTCCCGCGGTCACCGTCATAGGCGATCAGCCCGAGACGACCCCGGGTGTCCTTGGGGAAACGGTTTCCGTCGACCGGTACGCGCAGCTCCCCGGCGCGCGGACCGATCGTTTGGAAACCGTCCCAGACACTGATCCTGCGCAGCGGTTCCGAGGCCTTCTCGTACGCGGCGACGAGCGTCCACCCGCCCCAGCCGCCCACCGGGGAACGGCCCATCGCCACATTGACCTGCGCGACGGTCCACAGCCCCGGGTGCGAGCGGCGGACCAGCTCCGTGACGTCGGCGGAGGCCTGGAAGGCGTCGGCGCCGTCGGCCGTGCGGTGGCCGATCACGGAGTCGGCGAACAGCGCCTTGTACCGCCCCCCGGGCTCGGCGATCAGGACGCGGCCGTCGTCCTTCGGCGGCTTCTGCTCGCCCACCCGCAGGTTCCCGCCCCAGTAGAGCCGGGCCCAGGTGACGCGGGCACCCGCCGGCACCGCGAGCTCGGCGCGGCTGGAGTTGTACGTGTGGGGGTCGTCGTCCACGTCGACGTACCGGATCGAGGCCCCGTCGTTGACCGACTCGGTGCCCTTCGCACCCTTCACCGAGGTGTTGGCGGCGCGCACGATCCCCCCGTGCTGGACGGCCTGGTGGCGGGCGGCGAACGGGACGCGGGCCGCCTCCCGGGGCCGGGGCGCGGCTGCGGAGGCGCCGGGCAGCGCGGCGGTCAGGGCCGCACACGACAAGGCGCACAACACGCTGCGACGCACAGCAAGAACCGCTGAATTCCGCATACAGGTTCTCCGCTTTGATGAGAGAAGGGAGGGAAGACCCGAGTAGGCCGGGGGAGAGGAAGGTGTCGTCCGCACGAAATGGATGAACGCGCGGCGGGCCCGGAAGCAACGTTCGGGAACGTTATAACCCCGATGCGGAGCGATAGTAAGCATTAGATGCCCGGAAACGCTAACTCCCGTATCCAGGCCGCCGGTTCCTCGTTGAGCGTGTTGCGCCATTCCACGCCCAGTCCCTCCAATGGCCCTCTTATGGCCCAAAGATCTGTTGAACGTCACCCGTTCGGGAGAGCAACCGATGAAAAGCCGGGGCGTTGTTGAAGGAGTCGGGCCGAACAGCCCGCGCAGTCCGAGTTGGATGAAATCGACCGAGGAGCGCCTCCCCATGTCCCGTATCGCCAAGGCCGTTGCCCTGACCGCCACCGCCGCCGCCACCGTCGCCGGTGCCGCCGGTGTCGCCGCCGCCGACGCCGGCGCCGAGGCCGCCGCCGTGAAGTCCCCCGGTGTCCTCTCCGGCAACGTCGTCCAGGTCCCGGTCCACGTTCCGATCAACCTCTGCGGCAACACCGTCAGCGTCATCGGCGCGCTGAACCCGGCCTTCGGCAACACCTGCATCAACGCCTGATCTGGCACGCCTGATCGGTCCTTCCGAAGCCGGTGCGCCCCCCGCCTGGGTGGGCGCACCGGCTTTTTCCTTGCCGCCACTGGTCCGGTACTCGTTCGGGCGCACCCTCGTGCGCCGCCCGGTGCAACGGCGTACGCCCCTCCGGGGGCAGGGTCCGGGGGCGGATTCACCCGAACGGGGGCGTGGCGCTCCGTAGTTCCGCGGTTGCGGAGGGCTATACCCGCAGGCACCGTGAGAGAGCAGTTGTCCGACGCATAAGGAAAAGGAACACATATGCGTCCCCTGGCCACACGCCGCCTCACCGCCCTGGCGATATCCGCCGCCCTCACCCTCGGCGCGGCGGGCACCGCCTTCGCCGACGAACATCCCCCGTCCTCCCCGGCCGACCGGGCCGTGCACGCGCCTCTCCCGGACACCCCCGCCCTCGATCTCCCGGCCGCGCCGACGGACGTCGTGTCCGACGCCCTCACGAGCGTCCAGAAGGCGATCGCCGGCCTGCTCGCCACCGTCACCTCCGGAGCCGGCGGACTCGTGCCGCAGGTCACCTCCACGCTGACCTCGCTGGTCGACCTGGCCCTCGGCACCGTGCTCGGCGCACTGCCCAAGCTCCCGGCACTCCCGGGCATCGCGCCCGAGGCGCCGGCCACCGCGCCCGAGGTCCCGGCCACCGCGCCCCAGCTGCCCGTCACCGCGCCCGAGCTGCCGGTCGAGCCGCCCGTCGAGTCTCCGGCCGCGGTGCCCGAGCTGCCCGCGGTGCCCGAGCTGCCGGTCGAGCTCCCGCTGCCCGCCGGGTAGCACCCCCCACCCCGTACCGGCCCGGCCTCCGCCGGGCCGGTACGGGCGTGCGCGATCGGCAAATAGCACCGGCCCGCATCGATCGGGTGCAGTACCGAGAAATCCTTCCTCCCGGAGTTTCCGGCGCGCTCACTCCTCGTTACAGAAGCAGAACGATGTACCGGATTCGGCCAAGAACCCTGTACAGAACGTGACTTGAAAGCACAGAGGAAGGATTCACTCCATGAAGCCCACCAAGGTCGCCGCAGTCGTCGCCGGTTCGCTGATGGCCCTGGGCGCCGCCGCGCCCGCCATGGCCGCGGAGGCGCTGACCCCCACCAGCCTGAACGGTGGCCTCGAAGCGATCGCCGCCAACGGGCTCAAGAGCGACATGCTGAGCAGCACCACGGACGGCTCCCCGGTCCAGACCGTCACGAAGGCGGCGGACCAGCTGAACAACGCCACCAAGGGCGGCTCGCTGCTGGGTGGCCTCCCGCTCGGTGGCTGACGTCACCTCATCGACACCTGCCCCACGGGCACTTGCGGCGGTCCTGAGAGCCGCTGTTCCTCACGGTCGGCTGATCGAATGATTTTCTGATCAGCTGCCGTGTGGCCCCGGCTGTGCGCCGGGCGCCGACCCATACCCTCTGGCCGATCCCACGTGAACGTCGGTGCGGATCAGGCCGGTCGGAGCGAGGGGGGATCCTCGCCGGTCTCTCCCTTTCTCCAGAGGAAGAGCGGTATGCGGTCCATCATCAGCAGGAAAGTACTCACCGCGGCGGCAGCGACCGGCATCCTGTCGCTGAGCGGGGGCTTCGCCCTGGCCGCGAACTCCCACACCCATACGGGCGACAGGCCCGGCTCCGGCACGGCCGGCCACGTCCGGTCCACCCTGCCGGCGGACGTCTGCGGCAACCTGGAGCTCGGCGGCGTCGCCGCTGCGGCCGTCGGAGACCTCTGCGCCCACGCGGAGGACTCCGACGGCTACGGCGACGAACCGGGCGGCTACGGCGAGGGGCCGGGGCCGACGGGTCACCCGACCGGTCACCCCACGGGTCATCCGACGGGTCATCCGACGGGTCACCCCACCGGGCACCCCACGGGTCACCCGACTGGCCACCCGACGGGACACCCCACCGGGCACCCCACGGGTCACCCGACCGGCCACCCGACGGGACACCCCACCGGGCACCCCACGGGCCACCCGACCGGCCACCCGACGGGACATCCGACCGGCCACCCCACGGGTCACCCCACGGGTCATCCGACGGGTCACCCGACCGGCCACCCCACGGGTCATCCGACGGGTCATCCGACGGGTCACCCGACTGGTCATCCGACGGGTCACCCCACGGGTCATCCGACGGGTCACCCGACCGGCCACCCCACCGGGCACCCCACGGGTCACCCGACCGGCCACCCCACGGGTCACCCCACCGGTCACCCCACCGGGCACCCCACGGGTCACCCGACGGGACACCCGACGGGACACCCCACCGGGCACCCCACGGGCCACCCGACCGGCCACCCGACCGATCACCCCACTGACCACCCGACCGGCCACCCGACCGATCACCCCACCTGTGAGCAGGGCCCCCACCACGATTGTGGGGAGCTGCCCGGGACCGGTATGGACCCCGCGCTCATGGGTGCGGCCGCGATCAGTGCCGCGCTGGTCATCGGCGGTGGCGTCGTCTACCTCCGCGGCGGACGGCTCGCCCGCCGGCACTGACCCCGCCCGCCGGCACCGCGTCAACCAGGGCCCTCGCCTTCACCGGTGAGGGCCCTGCGCGTTGCTGCACACGGGTTAGTCCCGCGACGTTTCGGCCGAGGGGCTCGTTCTCCTCACATGACTCTGCGTTCTCACGCCGGCATGGGGCTCCTCATGACCGCGTTCGCCTCCGCCGCCCTGGTCTCTCCCGCCGCCGCCGTCGAGGCTCCGGTGATCGTCCCGCTGCAGGGCCTGGAGCCGGTCCTGCCGATGGACGCGCCGACCGTGGCGACCGGCGTTCCCGTCCCGATGCCCGGCGCGCCCACCGGTTTCCAGAAGGGCGTCGGCGCGCTCCCGGACGTCACCCTGCCCAGCGTCCCGCTGGCCGGCACCCTGCCGGAGACCGTCGTCGACGCGCCGCTGCCCGAGCTCCTCAAGGGCAGCGAGCCCGGTCGCGCCCTGCTCAGCAGCCCGCACTCGGAGATGAAGGCGGCCACCCCGGGCGCCGTCGTCGGCAACCCGGTGGAGGCTCCGCGCGGCAACGGGCTCGCCGGGCTGCCGGGCCTGGCGAAGCCTCAGCTCGGGCTGCTCACCCCGGTGCTCAGCGGAGCCCTCGACCCGCAGCTGGGTCTGGCGCCGGACGCGGGCTGAGACCTTCACGCACCCGTTCATTCGTACGACTGTTGACCGGGCGGGTGAAGACACGATTCTTCCCCGCCACCCCAAGGGTCGTCGGTCGTTGCAAGAGAAGGCTTGTCGCATGGCCACGGCCCGCGGGTCGAAGGCGTCCCGTCGTATCCGGCGGCGGACGGCATTCGACTCGCGGGCCATTTTCCGGTTTTCCTTCTTCCCTTTCGGCCCAATGCCCGTGACCCCCTCCGGTGACCGGCGTTGAACGGAAGTGACGGCCGTGATTCCTGCGGTCGCTTTCCACTCAAGGAGTTCTTGATGTCTCGCATCGCGAAGGCTGCCGCCGTTCTCGCCGGTACGGGTGCCGTTGCCCTCAGCGGAGCCGGCCTGGCCGTCGCCGACGCCGGCGCCGGGGCCGTCGCCGCCCACTCGCCCGGTGTCGCCTCCGGCAACGCCGTCCAGGTCCCGATCCACGTCCCGATCAACCTCTGCGGCAACACCGTCAACATCATCGGTCTGCTGAACCCGGCGTTCGGCAACACCTGCGCCAACGTCGACGGCAACGGCGGTCACGGCAACGGTGACGGCGGCTACGGCGGCTGATCCCCCCCGCTCCACGCGGATGTCCCCCCGGCCGCGACGGCCGGGGGGACATCCGCGTGCGGGGCTCACGCGTACCGGTAGATCCGGCTGTGGTCGAACATCGACACCGGGGTCACGCCCCAGGGCGCCATCGGCTCGTGCCGGGCGACGACCTTGCGGTACTGCGCGTCGCCCAGGGGCGGCGGCTCCGCCGGCAGATAGGCGGCGCCGGGGTTCCGCTGCTGCCAGCGGGACCAGATCAGGTCGACGAAGGAGTGGTGCAGCCAGAAGACCGGGTCGTTCACGGAGCCGCCGCCGAGCATCAGGCCGCCCACCCAGCGGTGCACCCGGTTGTGGATCCGGAACCGGTCGTTGCCCCGGCCGGGCGCCCAGCCCTCCAGGGCGTTGCGGAAGCCGGTGGCGCTCGTCGAGTTCCAGGGCGCGGCGTCGTACACCCGCTCGCGCATCACCTCGTCGAGCTGGGCGGCGGTGGGGAGCGTGATCGGGTCGCGGGGGCGGCCGAAGTCCCTGGTCAGATAGCGGGTGTCGGTCATCGACTGGGTGATCGTCCACCGCCCGGTGGAGTGCGCGAAGGGACCCGTCATCACCTGGAGGTCGGCCCGGCGGCCGTTGCCGCCCATGAAGTCCTCGCGCCAGATCGAGGAGGCGGGGGAGTTGTCCCGGGTCCAGTCCCAGTACGGGACGGAGACCGTCGGGTCGATCCGGCGCAGGGCCGTCTCGAACTCCAGCAGGAACTTGCGGTGCCAGGGCAGGAAGCTCGGCGTCATGTGGGCGGTCCGGAGCCGGCCCTCCCCGTCGGCCGTGTAGTGGTCGATGTGGGTGCGGACGAAGCGGTCGTACGCACCGGTGCGCTTGAGCTCCAGGACGGCGGCGACGAACTTGCGGCGCTCGGCGCCGGTCAGATCGCGCTGGTTCTTACGCGTGTACACCACGCGGGCTCCCTCCCGTCGGGTCGGTGGGGACGCCGTGGGCGCCCGCGAGGGGGGAGAGCCGGGCGGTGCCCAGTTCGTCCACGGCCGCGCGGGTGGCCGCCAGGGGCGTCGGGCAGGACTCGTAGTGGTCGATCGGGGTGACGTAGCCGCCGTCGGCGCAGCGCATCAGATGCAGCGGCCGGCCGTCGACGAGGACCGTCGGCTCGCCGCCGGGGCCGGAGAAGCCCAGGAGGCGACGGCCCCGGTACATCTCGTCGAAGGCGTGCGGATCGCGCGTTCCCCCCGATTCCGGCCGGCTCGCGACACGGCCGAGCGCCCCGCCCGTGAAGGCGGTGACGGCAAGGGCGAACAGGGACCGCAGTGCGACGCGGCGCGGGACGATCATCAGTGATCTCCTGGTGGTCGGCTTATGCCCTCAGGGGCACAACGATGAAAACCCGGGTTCGTTGCGGCGGAAATGCCAGCGGCGTGAATGTCGGCCGTTCGGGTGAAAGCGGCACGGGGGAAGGATGGTTGGAGCATTAGCATCCGGTTGCATGACCACTTCCCACGTCGTTTCCTCGGCGCGCAGCGCCTCTCCGCTGGGGACTCTCACGGTGATTCCGTGGGCCAGCGAGCCCTCCGCCGATGCGGCGGGCACGCCGTTCCTGATGGCGTATTCGCTCGGTGACGGCCGGGACGGCCCGGAGGCCGGTCAGCAGGCGATGCGCGCGACCCTGGAGTCGATGAACCTCTCGGTCGGCGACCGGCTCTTCGATCTGGAGAAGGACGCCGGGATCAACGCCACGCTGCTCGTCGAGGGCGGTTCCGCCGTGCTCACCCTGCCCTTCCTGAAGGTCCAGTGCCCGGTGCCCGAGGAGTGGGAGGCGGCCGCCCACGCCCAGGGCAAGGTCTACCTCCTCTGCTCCGTACGCCCCTGGTCCGAGGGCGTGCCCGGACAGCCCGTCGACGAGGCGCGGCTGCGGGCCTTCGTCTCGGACGAGGAGATGCTCGCCGACTGCGCCCACGTCCTGCTGCCGGTCCGCCGCATCCAGGGCTGAGCGGAAGGAGCCGCGTCATGGCGACGGTGAACGTACGGGGCGGGGTGCCGGGCCAGCGGCGGGACGAGGCCGCGCCGGAGACCGGCGGGCCGGTCGGCGCGAGCCGGGCCCTGGCCTGGCTGCTGGTCGTCACCGGAGCCGCGGGCGCGCTCGCCGGCTGGGTGATCACGATCGACAAGTTCCTGCTCCTGGAGGACCCCGGCTTCCAGCCCGGGTGCAGCCTGAACCCGGTCGTGTCCTGCGGCAACATCATGAAGAGCGAGCAGGCGGCGGTGTTCGGCTTCCCGAACCCGATGCTCGGCCTCGTCACGTACGCCGTCGTCGTCGCTGTCGGTGCCGGGCTGCTCGCCGGGGCCCGCTACCGGGGCTGGTTCTGGCTCGGCCTCAACGCCGGGATGCTCTTCGGCGTCGGCTTCTGCACCTGGCTGATGTACCAGTCGCTGTACGAGATCAACGCGCTCTGCCTGTGGTGCTGTCTGGCCTGGACCGCCACCATCACCATGTTCTGGTACGTCACCGCGCACAACGTCCGGGAGCGTCTGCTGCCCGCCCCGGCGGGACTGCGGACCTTCCTCGGCGAGTTCGCCTTCGCCCTGCCGGTCCTGCACATCGGGATCATCGGGATGCTGATCCTGACCCGCTGGTGGGACTTCTGGACGAGCTGACGTGAACCGCCTCCCCACCTGGTTCACCTGGCCGCGGGCCGCACTGACCGTGCTGCTCGCGGCCGTTGTCGTGCTCCTCCTGCTGCCCGGCCGGTTCGGGCCGGGCAGCAGGCACGCCGGGACGGGGACCGCGCCGGAGCAACAGCCGCTGCCGGGCGTCCCGTCGGGGTTCTTCACCGGCTCCGACGAGGCCGGGGTGCGGCGGATCGCGCAGGTGCAGGCCTGGCTCGGCGGCGACTCCCTGAGCGTCGGCCACACCTATCTGCCGGGTGACCGCTGGTCCAACATCGAGGGGCATCCGGCGCTCTTCGGGCCCTGGGCGCGCTGGAAGGCCGAGCGGCCGGGGCGCCTCTTCGTGCTGAACGTGCCGATGCTCGACCGCAACGAGGCCGGCCTCCCGGACCGCGAGGTGCGGGCCGGGCTGCGGCGGGGCGTCGACGGGGCGTACGACGGGCACTTCCGGACCCTGGGGGAGCGGCTCGTGGAGCACGGGCTCGGCGACGCGGTCCTGGTGCTCGGCTGGGAGATGAACGGCACCACGTACGGCCATCGCTGCGGGCCGGACCCGACGGCCTGGAAGGCGTACTGGCGGAGGGTGGTGGGGGTGCTGCGGGACGTGCCGGGGCAGCGGTTCCGCTTCGACTTCACGCCGAGCCGGGGGCTCGACGCGATCCCCTGGCCGCACTGCTACCCGGGCGACGACGTGGTGGACATCGTCGGGATGGACGCCTACGACCAGCCCGCCGGGCTCTCCTTCGAGGAGCAGGTGGACGAGGAGTACGGGCTCGCGTACCAGGTGCGCTTCGCGGCGGCGCACGGCAAGCCCGTCTCGTACCCGGAGTGGGGGCTCTTCAGGAACGGGGACAACCCGGCCTACGTGCGGGGGATGCTGGACTGGTTCGCGACGCACCGGCCCGTGTACCAGACCGTCACCGACTACTGCCCGCACGGAGTGTGGGAGTGCGCGGACAATCCGGAGTCGGCGCGGATCGTCAGGGCCGCGCTGGGAGCGCCGGGCCGCCCCTGAGGGCGTCGACCGCGCGGTCGAGGAGGGCGACGAGGTCGTCGGCCCCGTCGTGCTCGGCCCAGTAGACGGTCGCCTCGCGCAGGGCGCCGAGGGCGGCCGCCGTGAAGACCCGTACCTCCAGGTCGTCCGCGTCCCGGCCGGTGCGGTCGGCGATCGCGCCGGCGAGGCGGCGGCCGGTGACCGCGGTGGTCTCGGTGAGCCGGGCGCGGACGGCGGGGATCTCCGCCATGAGCCGGGCGCGCAGCCGGGTCTCCTCGGGCTCCTCGTCGAGGGCGGTGCGGACGGCTTCGAGGACGACCGCCCGGAGCGAGGCGAGGGGGTCCTCGCCGGCGGGGCGGGCGCGCAGCCGGGCTTCGAGCTCCTCGTCGTTCTCGGCGGTGAGGAGGATGTCCTCCCGGACCGGGAAGTAGCGCACGACGGTGGAGGGGGAGACCTCGGCGGCCTCGGCGATGCGCTCGGTGGTGGCGGCGTCCCAGCCCTGCTCGGCGGCGAGCCGGTAGGCGGCCTTCCGGATCGCCGCGCGGGTCTTCGCCTTCTTCCGTTCGCGCAGGCTCATGGGGGCCATTGTCCCGGGTCAGGCGTGCTGGTACGCCACCAGCGAGATGCCGACGTAGTGGACGATGAAGGCCGCCAGGGTCAGCGAGTGGAAGACCTCGTGGAAGCCGAACCAGCGCGGTGAGGGGTTCGGGCGCTTGATGCCGTAGATGACGCCGCCCGCGCTGTAGAGCAGGCCGCCGACGATGACGAGGACGAGGACCGCGATGCCGCCCGCGCGCATGAAGTCGGGCAGGAAGAAGACGGCGGCCCAGCCCATCGCGATGTAGCAGGGCGTGTACAGCCAGCGAGGGGCGCCGACCCAGAAGACGCGGAAGGCGATGCCGGCGGCGGCCGCGACCCAGACCGCCCACATGAGCGGCTTCGCCGTGGAGTCGGGGAGCAGCAGCAGGGTGAGCGGGGTGTAGGTGCCCGCGATGATCAGGAAGATGTTGGCGTGGTCGAGGCGCCGGAGCACGGCCTCGCCGCGCGGGCCCCAGTCGCCGCGGTGGTACAGCGCGCTGATGCCGAAGAGCAGGCAGGCGGTGAGGACGTAGATCCCGCAGGCGATGCGGGCGCGGGGCGAGTCGGAGAGCGCGACGAGGACGAGGCCGGCGACGACCACGGCGGGGAACATGCCCGCGTGCAGCCATCCCCTGAGCCGGGGCTTCGTCGGGAGCGGCAGGGCGTGCTCGATCGGGGTCGCTTCCGGCGTGGCAGCAGTCATGAGACGGAATCTTAGCTACGCACCCGTAGGTAGCGGATATGAGTGGCGATGCTCACATGTGCACCCCCCTGGACATATGGGCGTATCCATCGGATGATCAAATGAGTGCGGTCGGCACCGGATGAGCAGCTACGAAGCATCCGGGTCGCGGCCCCCACGGGGCATACATCAAAAAACCCCTCTTCAAGGAGCAATCGTGGCGCGCGACAACGCGGCTCCCACCGACGTCCCGACCCAGCACCAGGAGCTCGTCTCCTGGGTGAACGAGATCGCAGAGATCACCCAGCCGGACAACATCGTCTGGTGCGACGGATCCGAGGCCGAGTACGAGCGCCTGTGCGAGGAGCTCGTCGCCAAGGGGACCTTCAAGAAGCTCGACCCGGTCAAGCGCCCGAACTCCTACTACGCCGCCTCCGACCCGTCCGACGTCGCGCGCGTCGAGGACCGGACCTTCATCTGCTCCGAGAAGGAGGAGGACGCGGGCCCGACCAACCACTGGAAGGCCCCCGCGGAGATGAAGGACGTCTTCGCCGGTGAGAAGGGCATCTTCCGCGGCTCCATGCGCGGCCGCACCATGTACGTCGTGCCCTTCTGCATGGGCCCCGTCGGCTCCCCGCTCTCCGCCATCGGCGTCGAGATCACCGACTCCGCGTACGTCGCCGTCTCCATGCGCACCATGACCCGCATGGGACAGGCCGTCCTCGACGAGCTCGGCACCGACGGCTTCTTCGTCAAGGCCGTCCACACCCTCGGCGCCCCCCTGGAGGAGGGCCAGGAGGACGTGCCGTGGCCCTGCAACACCACCAAGTACATCTCGCACTTCCCCGAGACCCGCGAGATCTGGTCGTACGGCTCGGGCTACGGCGGCAACGCCCTGCTCGGCAAGAAGTGCTACGCGCTGCGCATCGCCTCCGTCATGGCGCGTGACGAGGGCTGGCTCGCCGAGCACATGCTCATCCTCAAGCTGACCCCGCCGCAGGGCGAGGCCAAGTACGTCGCCGCCGCCTTCCCGTCGGCCTGCGGCAAGACCAACCTCGCGATGCTGGAGCCCACGATCTCCGGCTGGACGGTCGAGACCATCGGCGACGACATCGCCTGGATGCGCTTCGGCGAGGACGGCCGCCTCTACGCGATCAACCCCGAGGCCGGCTTCTTCGGCGTCGCGCCCGGCACCGGCGAGCACACCAACGCCAACGCCATGAAGACCCTGTGGGGCAACTCCGTCTTCACGAACGTCGCGCTCACCGACGACGGCGACGTGTGGTGGGAGGGCATGACCGAGACGGCCCCCGCGCACCTCACGGACTGGAAGGGCAACGACTGGACGCCGGAGTCCGAGACCCCGGCCGCCCACCCGAACGCCCGCTTCACCGTCCCGGCCGGCCAGTGCCCGACGATCGCCCCCGAGTGGGAGGACCCCAAGGGCGTCCCGATCTCCGCGATCCTCTTCGGCGGCCGCCGCGCCTCCGCCGTCCCGCTGGTCACCGAGTCCTTCGACTGGAACCACGGCGTCTTCCTCGGCGCGAACGTCGCCTCCGAGAAGACCGCCGCCGCCGAGGGCAAGGTCGGCGAGCTGCGCCGCGACCCCTTCGCCATGCTGCCCTTCTGCGGCTACAACATGGGCGACTACATGGCCCACTGGGTCAAGGTCGGCGCGAACGCGGACCAGGCGAAGCTGCCGAAGATCTACTACGTGAACTGGTTCCGCAAGAACGACGCCGGCAAGTTCGTCTGGCCCGGCTTCGGCGAGAACAGCCGCGTCCTGAAGTGGATCGTCGAGCGCCTCGACGGCAAGGCCGAGGGCGTCGAGACCCCGATCGGCATCCTGCCGACCGCCGAGTCCCTCGACACCGAGGGCCTGGACCTGCCGGCCGAGGACCTGGAGTTCCTCCTCAAGGTCGACCGTGACGTGTGGCGCGAAGAGGCCGCCCTCGTCCCCGACCACCTGAACACCTTCGGCGACCACACGCCGAAGGAGCTGTGGGACCAGTACCACGCGCTCGTGAAGCGCCTCGGCTAGTCCCCCCCGAACTCGTGGTGGGCTGCCCCGAAACACCGCCCTGACCAGTGGGGTCACGACGGTCCATCACGACGCAACCGGCCCCCGGAGCCCCCTCAGGCTCCGGGGGCCGGCGCACGTCCGGCTACAGGATCGGCTGGCCGGCCTCGACGGTCGCGATGGCACGACGACAGGCGTCACGGAACTTCACGAACTCGCCGTTCCAGGTGGCCGCACGGGCGGAACGGGACGAGTAGTCGTCGAAGAAGCTCTGGCGCAGCTCCGTGGTCATCTCGATCTGGGCGCCCTTGCCGAGCATCGTGAGGTTGCACGGGTTGGTGACGTGGCTGCCGTTGAAGTCGTTGAGCCTCGTGCCGTACTTGGGGTCGAAGGCGTCGATCGCCGGGAAGCCCGCCTTGGTGAGCTCGCTCACCAGGGCCGTGCGGAACGCCGGGTTGAGACCGCCGACGACGGCCAGCCGCGGGTCGGTGCTCGGCGGCCAGATCGTGGGCTCGGGCATGCCCAGCTGGTCGTACTTGCAGCCGTGCAGCGACAGCACGTTGAGGTGGCTCCTGGCGAGGGACAGGGCGACGTGGTCGTCACAGTTCCTCGAAGTGACGTGCAGCGCCGTGTTTCCGCTGGAGAGCAGGCCCTCGAACATCCAGTAGTCGTACGTGGTCGGCAGGACCGGCGCGCCGGCGGCGTCGCTCGGGCTGTAGCCGGCGATGCCCAGGGCGAGCTCGCTGGTGCCGATCTCGATTCCGCCGCCGTGCAGGGCGAGGATCGCCGTGCGCGGGAAGTCGTACTTCTCGCCCTGCTTCAGGTCGGACTTCTCGTGGCGGCGGTAGCGGCGGCTGTACGCGGTGCCCTCGACGCGGGCCGGGTCGCTGTACAGCGCGGTGTTCGAGGGGTACTCGCCCGGGTCGGCCTCGGCGAACGCCGGGGCGGCGGCGGCCAGCTGTCCGACGAGGGGGGTGCCCGCGGCAGCGGCGGCGGCGAAGGCCGTCAGGACCGTGCGGCGGGACGTGGTGCGCTCAGAAAATGTCATGCGCGGAACATAACCGATCACTGGCCGCGCTCCTCCAGATACCGGGTGTGAATCTCCTGACGGATCGCCTCCGCCTGCCGGAGGGCGACGGCGATCTCGGACATCTCCCCGCGCAACAGGGACAACTGACGTACGAGATGGCGCTCGGGCGGCTCCGCGCCCGGGGCGACCCGCGACCACCACCGCGTCCGTACGAAGGTGTCGACGGCCTCCGGGACGTCCTGCCGCACCGCGCGGGCGAGGACGTGCAGGTGCTCCGGGTCGCTCACCCACCCCGGTTCGAGCAGCGCCTCGACCAGGGCGTCCAGTTCGGTGAGGCGGTCCCGCGCGGCGGACGGCAGCTCCACCTCGGCGAGGTACTCCCGCAAGGTCGCGAAGTCGGCGCGCAGGGCGTCGAGTTGCTCGTCCGCGTCCGGGAAGTGCGGGGTGCCGGGGCGCTCGGGCGGGGCGATCAGGGCCCCCGCCGCGTACAGCCCCGCGACCACCAGCGGCCAGAGCCCGCCCGCCGCGCCGGTGAGGGCGATCCCGACACCGGCCAGACCGCAGGCGCTGCCGGTGAGGTTCTTGCGGGACTCGACGTACCCGAGGAGGCGGCTACTGGTACCCACGGATCTCCTCGAAGGCGCCGTCGAGCGAGCCCTGCGTGGCGTCGAAGAGCTTTCCGCCGGTCAGGGCCGCGATGTGGTCGAGCTCGCCGCGGTCGGAGTCCCCGAAGAGGATCGGGAAGACCGGGGTGCGCTGCTGCTCGGCCGGCAGGGAGCGGTAGAAGGCGTCGAAGGCCGACGCCGGGTCGCCGTCGGTGTTCTCCCCGTCCGTCATCAGGACGACCGAGGTGAAGGTGTCGGAGGGGGCCTTGCCCAGGAACCGGTACGCCTCCTGGAGGCTGGAGTAGACGGCCGTGCCGCCGGAGGCCGAGAGCCGCCGGGAGTCGGCGCGGATCGCGTCCAGCGCGGCCTTCGGCGAGGCCGGGTCGACCGTGTGCGTACGGACCTCGCCCTGCTTCACCGAGGAGCCGAAGGGCATCAGGGTCACCTCCTCCCGGTCCCGGAAGTCGCCGGTCAGCTCGGCGAGCGCGGACTTCAGCCGGTCGAGCCGCTCCCCGCCCATGGAGCCCGAGGTGTCGAGCACGTAGACCGTGCGGGACGGCCGGCGCAGGGTGTTGTCGTACGCGTCGAGCAGACCGTCGGCGACCGCCCGGCTGCCCGGGAACGGCAGCTCGCGGCGCTGGTCCCGGGCGAGCGCCGAGGCAGGGCGGACCCCGGCGACCACCGGGCGGCGCAGGGTCGTCTCGGTGATCCGCCGCTGGACGTCCGGGGTGCGCAGGTACGTGGTGAGCCGGTCCGCCGCCGCCTTCGCCTCGGGGCGGGCGGAGGTGAGCAGGGTGAACGGGTAGTCGGCGGTCACCACGCCGTCGGACGGTCGGATCACGGTCAGTTTCTCGGGCGCCGACAGCAGCACGGACTCGTAGTTCACCAGCGCGTCGACGTCGGTGCGGCGGGCGTAGGCCGTGGCCAGCCAGCCGGAGGAGCCCGAGGTCAGTTTCTGGCCCGTGAAGAACTCCTTCAGGCGCGGGGTGGCCTCGGTGACGTCCTGCTCGGTGAGGGCCGACTGGGCGCCGGAGAGCCCCGAGGCGACCGAGACGAGCGCGGAGAAACCGGAGTTGGAGCGCTTCGGGTCCGTCATGCCGTACGTCAGCTTCCCGTCGGCGACCGCCCGGTGCAGCTGCGACCAGGTCACCTTCGCCGGGTTCCAGCCGAGCCGGGCGACGGTGGCGGGCCGCACCCCGAGCGCCACCGGCGAGGTCATGATCGGGGTCTCGTCGGTGATCTTCCTCGCCGTGTCCGGGCGCAGCCGGAGGTAGTCGTCGGAGGACAGCCACACCGCGTCGTAGCCCTTGTCCGCCTCGCCGGACGCGATGCGCTCGACGGCGTCCAGGGTGCCGGCGTAGGTGGGGCGGACGGTGACCCCGGTCGCCTTGGCGGCCTCGTCGAGGACCGGGCCCATGTCGGCCAGCTCGGAGGAGGCGAGGACCCGGAGGGTGCCCGCCTTGTACTCCATGCCGTGCCCGTCGGGGCGGTCACCGCCACCGTCACCACTGCCGGAGCAGGCGGTGGCGAGGAGCGCGAGGGCGAGGACGGCGGTGGCCGCGCGGCGGGGCGTGGGTGCGGCGGTCGTGCCGTGGGCCGTGGGTGCGGTGGTCGTGCCACGGGCGGCGCGCGTGGTGGCCGTGGCGGGGGAGCCGCTCCGGTCGCTCCGGTCGCCCGCGAGGCGGGCGACGGTGTCGGCGGCCGTGCGGCGCAGCCGGGCGGTGACGCGGCGGGCCGCCCTCGGGGCGGTCCGGTCCGCGGGCGGGCGGGTGGTGCCGTGGTTCATCCGAGACCGCCTTCGAGGGCGCCGGTGCGGCGGCTGCGGTCCAGGTGGGCGCTCGCCTCCCGGAGTTCGGCCGTGAGCGACTCGACGGTCGCCGCCATCGACTCCGTGGCCCGCACCTTGTACGTGTCGATCGCGTCGAGCGTCCGGTAGATCTGCTGGAAGGCCGTACGGAGCGTCTCCGCGCCCACCGCCGGGTCCGCCGCCAGGACCTGGATCTCCCCGGCCTGCCGCTCCAGCATCTCGGCGTTGCGCCGGACGAGCTCCTCGGTCGTCGAGCGCAGCGCGGTCACCTGCTCGGTGACCTTCCGCTGGTTCTCGAGCGCGGCGGAGAGCATGACCGCGATCCGCAGCGCGGACAGGGTCGTCGTCGCCGCCCGGTCCACGCCCTTGATCAGCTCGTCGTTGTTCCGGCGGACCATGTCCATCGCCAGGTACCCCTGCGCGCAGACGGCGAGCTGGGTCAGCAGGTCCTGGTGCTTCTGCCGGACCGGGAAGAGGACGTCGGCGCGCAGCGCGTCCGCCTGGGCGGGGTCCGGCGTGCCGGCGATGCGCTCCTCCACGGCCGCGTCGAGCGCGTCGGTGAGCACCGCGTACTCCTGGAGCCTGCCCATGGTCTCCCACAGCCGGGCCCGCTCGGTCTGCAACGCGGCGTTGTCGCGGCGCAGTTCGTCCTTGCCGCCGAGCAGCGAGTCGACGATCCGGTTCAGCGTGGCCTGCGAGGAGGCGTACTTGGCGACGTGGTCGCGCAGCCTGTTGCCGCCCGGGAGCTTCGAGAGCAGCCCCTTGAGGCCCTTGGCCGGGGTGTCACGGGGGTCCAGGTCCTCGACCGTGCGCCGGAGTTCGACGAGGGAGGAGCCGACCCGGGCCTGCGCGTCGCGGCCTCCCGCGCCGTCGCCGAGGGAGCGGATCGTGCGGTCCAGCATCCGGTTCGACTGCTGCGCGGCGGAGCGCATCTCGCCCGAGCCGAGCGCGGCGATCTCGCCGATCCGGCCGGCGAACTCCGGGGAGCGCGGGTCGAGGCCGGACAGCGAGCCGACGTACTCCTCGGCCCGGCGGGCCATCTCCGTACGGACCGACTCGTCCAGCGGCACCAGGCCGGAGGCCTGCTCGGCGCGGACGGCGGGTACGGGCTCGGGCGGGGTGAGGACGAGCGGGGCGTCCTGCTCGGGCGGGGTCAGGGTCATCGTTCTCGGGTCGGTCGTTCTTCCGGGGTCGGTCGTTCTTCTCGGGTCGGCGGGCGTGGTCATGCGGTGTCCCCCTGGTCGCGGGCCCGCAGCGCCATCTCGTGCAGCACCTTGCTGGTGGGCACGGGCGCCTGGCGGACGCCGGTCAGCGTCTGGTTGAGGTATTCGGTGTGGCCGTCGGTCGCGGTGGTGAACTCGCTCGCCGCGCCCTGCGGACGGAAGCCGTGGCGGACCGCGAGCTTGCGCAACTCGGGGTCGGTGGAGAGGAGTTCACCGAGCCTCCGGCCGTTCTCGGTGAGCGGTACGAGGGTGTGGTCGCTGTTGACCGTGGTGTCCGGGTAGAGGACGACGAGGTCGCCCATGGGCCGCCCGGCGAGCAGCTGGGAGGCGACCTGCGACTCGTACACGAGCACGAGCGGGTTGCCGACGCCGCTGATGAAGTCCCGGAAGGGCGCGTCCGAACCGGACTGCTGGGCGCCCTGCACCTGGACCAGCTTGCGCAGGAGCGGGGCCGTGCGGGTGACGGCCGCCTCGTCGCCCGCGACCCGCCCGCCGTCGGCGACGTAACTCGCGGCGGCGAGGTACAGGGCGCCGGAGTTGGAGGCGACCGGGTCGGTGGAGGTGATGAAGAGGGTGCCGCTCAGCTCGGCGTGCCCGGCGGCGCCCTTGAGCTGCTGCCAGGTCCGGTCGGCGCGGGCCGCCGCGAGGTAGGCGTCCATCTTCAGGGTGCCGCTCGTGCCGCGCGGACCGAGGGTCGCCAGGCCGTTGTCGGCGAGGACCTTGGCGGCGCCGCTGTGCGCGACGACCACGAGGGGCGAGTAGAAGGGCCGCAGCGGAGCGCTCGCCGCCTTGTCCTTCGCCTGCTTCTGCGCCTTCGCGCGCAGTTCGTCGGCCGGTCCCTTGGAGGACGGGAAGGCGAAGTCGTAGCCGTCGAGGGGCAGTTCCTCCATGTCCCAGGACCCGGAGGTCTCGGTCCCCACGGTGAAGCCCTTGGCGGCCAGGGCCTTCACCACCTGCGGATCGGCGAAGAACTCGGCCTTCTCCGATCCGATGACTCCTCGCACGGTCTTCGTTGCCGTGCCCGTGTCCTTGTCGCCGCCCGCCACGAGGACGGCCGCCACGCCGCCGAGGAGCAGGACGGCCAGGACGATTCCCAGGATGCGTCTCACGCGGGCAGCGTGCTCGCGGAAACCCACATTCCAGGGGGAGTCGGGTGTACGGGGAGTGAAGGAGCGGTCCCGTTAGCGAACCGGAGCGGGGGGTACTGTGAGGCCCCTGTGTGAAGGGGGTGGCAGGGTGCCGCGTGGGGTGGTCGTGTTGCTGGTGGCGATGGGCGCACTGTTCGTGCTGGTGCCGGTCGGCGGACTCGCCGCGTACATCTACACCTCGGGGAAGGTCCACGAGGGCATGCGGTTCCCGGACCAGGACGTGACGGTGGCGCGGTGCGCCCTCGATCCGGCCACCGGACGGCCGGTGGCGGAGCTTTCGGTCACCAGCCGGGCGGCCCGCCGGGGCACCTACACGGTGACGGTGGAGTTCCAGGACGAGCGGGAGAAGGCCGTCGACCGGGGGACCGGAACCGTCGGGGACCTCGCGGTCGGGGCGGTCGGCCGGACGGCGGTCACGGGTGCGAAGGCGTACGGCGGGGGCGTGCCGCGGTGCGTCGTCTTCGACGCCGTGTTCGAGTCGACCGAGCCGGTGGCGACGGCCGGCCCGTGAGCCGCCCGTCGGCTCGGGCCGTCGGTGCGGGCGCGCCGGTTGGGTGGCGCCCGGTCCGCGTGGTTCGTGCCACGCGGACCGGGGCCGTCAGGGGGCGGTGACCAGGGTGTCCCCGGCCAGCGCCGCGGTGTGCGCGTCCATGCGCTCGGCGGCGAGGATCGCGGCGGCCGTGTCGGCCCGGGAGGCGGCGACGACCAGGGCGCGGCCCGCGAGGGCGTGGGCCTTGCGGTGCAGGTCCCGCGCGGGCGAACCGCTCAGTCCGGCGTGCCGGGCGGGCGGTGCGCCGCGCAGCCGCGCCACCTGCCGGGCGATCAGCTCGCCGGCCTCCGTGTCGCCCAGCTCGTCGGTGACGGCGAGCAGGGCGGCGAGGTGTCCGGCGAGCTGGATGTCCAGCTCCTCCTCGCGGGAGCGGTGCGGGTACGTGTCCTGGGCGTCGTCGGCCATCCGGTGGACCGACTTGGTGCGGATCGGTTCGTACATGGGGACGGCCTCCTGAGATTCTCTGAAGGCCATCCTAGCTTGGATTCAATCTAAAGTTGAGCCGCGTCCGGAGTTCGGGACGGGGTGGCGGCCGGAGGACGGGGCTCCGCCCGCAAGCGGGGCTCCCGCCGGGGTCGGGGCTCCGTCCGGGGTCAGGGCTGGCTGTACCCGTCCAGGAACCGGCCGATCCGGGTCACCGCGTCCGCCAGGTCCGCGGCCGCCGGCAGCGTGACGATCCGGAAGTGATCGGGCTCGTGCCAGTTGAAGCCCGTCCCGTGCACGACCATGATCTTCTCGGCCCGCAGCAGGTCCAGGACCATCTGCCGGTCGTCCTTGATCTTGTAGACGTTCGGGTCGAGACGCGGGAAGAGGTACAGCGCGCCCTTCGGCTTCACGCACGTCACGCCCGGGATCTGCGTCAGCAGCTCGTACGCCGTGTCCCGCTGTTCGAGCAGCCGCCCGCCCGGCAGCACCAGGTCCTCGATCGACTGCCGGCCCTGGAGGGCGGCGGCCACCGCGTGCTGCGCCGGCATGTTCGCGCACAGGCGCATGTTGGCGAGGATCGTGAGGCCCTCGATGTACGAGGACGCGTGGTGCTTCGGACCGCAGACCGCCAGCCAGCCGGAGCGGAAACCGGCCACCCGGTAGTTCTTGCTCATCCCGTTGAAGGTGAGGACGAGGAGGTCGGGGGCGATCGCGGCGGTCGGCGTGTGCGTGGTGCCGTCGTAGAGGATCTTGTCGTAGATCTCGTCCGAGCAGACGACCAGGTTGTGCCGGCGGGCGATCTCCGTCAGCGAGCGGAGCATCTCGTCGTCGTAGACGGCGCCCGTCGGGTTGTTCGGGTTGATGATCACGATCGCCTTGGTGCGGTCGGTGATCTTCCGCTCGATGTCCGCGAGGTCCGGCATCCAGTCCGCCTGCTCGTCGCAGCGGTAGTGCACCGCCGTACCGCCCGCGAGCGAGACCGAGGCCGTCCACAGCGGATAGTCCGGGGCCGGGACGAGGACCTCGTCGCCGTCGTCGAGCAGTGCCTGCATCGACATCTGGATCAGCTCCGAGACGCCGTTCCCGAGGTAGATGTCCTCGACGGAGAGCGGGATGCCCTTGGTCTCGTAGTGGCTCATCACCGCCCGGCGGGCCGAGAGCAGCCCCTTCGCGTCGCCGTAGCCGTGCGCCTCGGAGAGGTTCCGGAGCACGTCCTCCAGGATCGCGGGCGGACACTCGAAGCCGAAAGCGGCCGGATTGCCCGTGTTCAGCTTGAGGATGCGATGACCCGCAGCCTCAAGCCGCATCGCCTCTTCGAGCACCGGACCCCGGATTTCGTAACAGACGTTGGCGAGCTTCGTGGACTGGATCACCTGCATGACGAGAGCTTACGGCGGGGGCGGCCGGGACGCCGAGTGTTTTGGGACACGTCGGACAACCGGACCGGGCGCGGCGGACTGTGACCCGGATCGCATCGGCGATGTCGTGCTCCCTACAATCCGGGCCATGGACCACCACGACCCCGGAGCCGCCGGAGCCGCCGGAGCGCCCGGAACCGCCGGGCCCCGGCGCGGCCGCCGCCGTCACGCCCCCGCGCGCCGGGCCCGCGGGCCGGTGTGGCTGATCGCCGGGGGCGGCGTCACCGTCCTCGGGCTCGCCGCCGCGCTGCTCGCCGGGGGCCTCGGCAAGAGCGGCGGCACGCGGTCCCCCGTCGACGACGGGGCGGACGGGCCGCCCTCGATGATCCAGGCCGACCCGTCCGACGGGACGTCGGACACCTCGGGGGCGGCGGGAGCCGCGGCCTCCGGCTCCTCCGGAGGCGGCGCCACGTCCGTGCCCGGCGTCCGTACGAGCGCGCCCGCGCCCTCCGTGAAGACGACGGCCGGCGCTGCTCCGTCCGGGTCCGCGACCACCGCCCCGGACGCCTCGCCGACGGCAGGGCCGTCCGTCACCACCTCGGCTGCCGGAAGGACGGAGAAGCCCGGTAAGGGACGGGGCGGGAGCAGGCGCCCGAAGTAGGACGCAGGGCGGGGCGTACGGCGGGGACCGGAGGCGGGGGGAGGCACCGGGGGGTGCGGTGGTGCCGGGGGGCGTGCGCTCGGGGCGGGGCTTCGCGCGCTCGGATAGGTTGGCACGTCATGTGGTCCTTCAGTGCCTCCGGATGCCGGTGGCTGGGTGCGGGCGGTTCGCTCGCCGTCGCCGTCGGCGGCTACGCGGCCGGCACCCTTCCGGTCCTCGGCGGCGGGCCGCTGTGGCAGCCGCACGGCTCCGCGCTCACCGTCGCCGGAGCCGTCCTCGCGTACCTCGGCCTGACCCTGCTCGTCGCCGCCTGGTGGCGCTACGGCGTCCTCCTCGCCCGCGGCCTGCGGGACGGGGTCCTCGCCACCCTCGCCTGCTGGACCGCGCCGCTGCTCCTCGCCCCGCCGCTGCACAGCGCCGACGTCTACAGCTACATCGCCCAGGGCGCGATGGTCCTGTCGGGTCACGACGTGTACGGGGCCGGGCCCTCCGTCCTCGCCCCCGGCGACCTCGGGGCCGACGCGGCCGCCAGCGTCGGCGGGAACTGGACCGACACCCCCGCGCCGTACGGGCCCGCCTTCCTGCTCCTCGCCGCGGCCGTCGCGAAGGCGACCGGCGGGGCGATCGTGCCCGCCGTCCTCGGGATGCGGCTGATCGCCCTCGGCGCGCTCGCGCTGATCGTGTGGGCGGTGCGCGGGTTCGGCGGCGGTGGGGGTGCCCTCTGGCTGGCCGCCCTCAACCCGTTGTTCCTGGTCCACGTCGTCGGCGGCATGCACAACGACGGCCTGATGATCGGCCTCATGCTCGGCGGCGTCCTGCTCGCCACGCGCGGACGGTGGGTCCTCGGCTCCGTCCTCGTCGGCCTCGCCGTGATGGTGAAGTCCCCGGCGGCCGTGGCCCTGCTCTTCATCGGGGTGATGGTGGCGCGCGGGGGCGGTGTACGGGGGCTGGTGAAGGGCCTCGTTCTGCCCGGGGCCGTCGCGGGGGCGGTGGCGGCGGGGGCGTCGGTCCTCGCCGGGACCGGCTTCGGGTGGCTGCGGACGCAGGGCGTGGCCGCGGCCATCCACACGCCGCTGTCCGTGACGAGCGACCTGGGGCTGGGGCTCGGGCTGCTCCTCGGCGACCCGGACCCGGTCAAGGCCGTCGTGCAGAAGCTGGGCCTCGCCCTCGCCCTCGCGGTCATCGCGGCGCTGGCCTGGCGCGCGTACCGGGGCCGTCTCGATCCCGTCCTCGGGCTCGGGCTCTCGCTGGTCGCGCTCGTCGTGCTCTCGCCGATGGTCCAGCCCTGGTACCTGCTGTGGGGGACGGCCGTCGTCGCGGCGGTCGCCTGGCGGGGGCGGGTGGGGCAGGTGCTGGCGGTCGCTTCGACGGCGCTTGTGTACGAGACCCAGCCGTCGGGCCACACCCCCTGGTACGGGTTCGCGCTGGCGGGGGCGGTGCTGCTGGCGGGGCTCTCGTGGGTGCGGCGGGAGCCGTGGGGGAGCGGCGCCTCGGAGGATGCCGCTCCTGTGGCCGCCGGGCGGTAGGGGCTCGGGCGCAGCGGGGTCAGAGGGTCCTGCGGATCGACCTTCCCGCCAGGACGTCCGTCCGCTTGCCGTCCTCCATCACGAACCTGCCGTCGATCAGGACGTGGGGGATGCCCACGGGCAGGGTTCGGGGGTTCTCGTACGTCGCGCCCGAGGCGATCGTCGTCGGGTCGAAGAGGACCAGGTCCGCCACGTTGCCCTCCTTCACCAGACCCCGGTCCGGGAGGCGGAGGCGGGCGGCCGGGCGGGAGGTGAGGTGGGCGACGCACTCCTCCAGGGAGAGGACGCCCAGCTCGCGCACGTACCGCCCCAGGTACTCCGGGAACGTGCCGTACGCGCGCGGATGCGGCTTGAGGCCGTGGAGGATGCCGTCCGAACCGCCCGTGTGCACCCGGTGGCGCATGATCGTCCGGACGTTCTCCTCGTGGCCCACGTGCTGGAGGATCGTCGTGCCCAGGCGGTCCTCCACGAGGAGGCGGCGGGCCGTGGGCCAGTCGGCCACCCGGCTGCCCACCCGTCCCGCCAGGGCCGGGTCCGTGACGCCCGCGATCTCGATCGTCGACCAGTCGACCGGCACCCCGTGGCAGCCGTCCGAGCCGAGTTCCTCCAGGTGGTGCCGGATCCGCTCGGCCGCGGCCGGGTCGCGGAGGCGGTCCAGGGTCGCGTCGGGGCCGCCCTCGCCCGCCCAGCTCGGGAGCAGCGCGAGCAGGGTCGTGCTGCCGGGGGTGTACGGGTACGTGTCGAGGCTGATGTCGGCGCCCGCGTCGAGGGCCGCGTCGAGGAGGGCCAGGAGCTCCGGGGCGCGGCCCTCGTTCACGTCGAAGTTCATGGTGGCGTGGGCCAGGTGGAGGGCGCAGCCGGCCTCGCGGGCGAGCGTCACCATCTCCTCGTACGCGCGGAGCGCCCCCGCGCCGTACGAGCGGTGGTGCGGGCAGTAGTAGCCGCCGTACCGCGCCACGACCCGGCACAGCTCGGTGAGCTCGGAGTCCGGCGCGTACATCCCGGGGGTGTAGGTGAGGCCGGAGGACATGCCGACCGCGCCCTGTTCCATGCCCTCGGCCACGAGCCGCCGCATGCGGTCGAGCTCGGCCGCCGTCGCCGGGCGGTCCTCCCAGCCCATCGCGTACATCCGGACCGTGCCCTGGGGGACGAGGTACGCGGCGTTCACGGCGATCCCGGCGTCCAGCCGGTCCAGGTACTCGCCGACCGTGCGCCAGTCGAAGTCGACGGTCGTGTCCCCGGGCGCACCGCCGTTCCAGCCGGTGATCGCCCGGCGGACCTCCGCGAGCGTGCGGTCGTCGACGGGGGCGTACGACAGTCCGTCCTGGCCCAGGACCTCCAGGGTCACGCCCTGCGCGGCCTTCGCGCTGTGGTCCGGGTCGCGGAGCAGCGCGAGGTCGCTGTGGGCGTGCATGTCGATGAAGCCGGGGGAGAGGACGAGCCCCTCGGCGTCCAGGACCCGGCGGGCGGTCGGGCGCTGGCAGCCGGCCGCCGCGGCCTCCTTGACGATCGAGACGATCCGGCCGTCCTCGATCCCGACGTCGGCCCGGTAGGAGTCGCCGCCGCTGCCGTCGACGACCTCCGCGTCGCGGAAGACGAGATCCATCACCCCGGCGCTCCCTCGCTGCTGGAAGAACATGCGGATGTGGTCGAGCTAGAAGAACGTGCGGATGTGGTCGACCACCGTGCCGTCCGCCTCGACGAGCGGGATCAGCTGCCACTTGTCGAAGATCGTGCAGGGGTGCGACAGGCCCATCCCCACCCAGTCGCCGACCTCCAGGTCCGCACCCGGGTCGGTGCGGAGCCAGGCGTGCTGGTCGGAGAGGCCCGTCACGGTGATGCCCTCCGCGGCGCGGATCTCACCCGTGCGGGCGTCACGGACCACCTGCGCCTCGGGAAGGTGCAGATCGTGGGCGGCGTCCCGCTTGCCCGCGTTGGTGAAGGCCTGCTCGGCGGTGGGGCGGGAGACGACCTGCGACCAGAGCCGGAACGCGGGGTGCAGCGCGCCCTCCTCGGGAACCCGGTTGAAGGGGGTGCGGTCGCGGTACTGGCCGTCGTCGTGCGAGACGTACGCGCCGGAGCGCAGCAGCTTCAGGACGGGGAGGGAGAGGTCGGGGATCTCGGCGAAGACCTCGGCGACCGTGTCGAACCACTCGCTGCCGCCCGCGCTCACCACGATCTCGCCGACGGCGGGGTCGAAACGGCCGGCCTTGTCGAAGTCGGCCGCGAGCCCGACGAGCCGGTGCAGCCAGGCGCGCACCGAGTCGGCGTCGGCCCCGGGCATCGTGCCCTCGTAGCCGGCGACGCCGACGAGCCGCAGGGTGGGGACGGCCGCGACCGCGTCGGCGACGGCCGCGCACTCCGTCTCCGTCCGCACGCCCGTACGCCCGGTCGCCCCGGCGGCGAGCTCGACGACCACGTCCACGGGGCGGGTCGCGCCGGCCGCGCGCAGGGCCTCGTCCATCAGCTCGACGCCGCGCACGGAGTCGACGTAGCAGATCAGGCGGAACTCCGGGTCGGCGTCCAGCTCGGCGGCGAGCCAGCGCAGGGCGACCGGGTCGACGACCTCGTTGGCCAGGAAGATCCGGGCGACGCCGTGCGCGCGGTAGACGCGGGCCTGGTGGGGGACGGCGGCGGTGATGCCCCAGGCGCCGTGCTCCAGCTGCCGGTCGAAGAGCTGCGGGGCCATGGAGGTCTTGCCGTGCGGGGCGAAGGCGAGGCCGTGGCGCTCGGCGTAGGTCTCCAGGAGGCGCAGGTTGTGCTCGACGGACTCGGCGGAGAGGGCGAGGACCGGGGTGGTGTAGCCGCCGGTGAAGAGGTCGCGCCGCTGGGCGGAGAGCTCACCGACGGTCAGGCCCTCGGCGTCCGGGGGCAGGGCCTTGAAACGGTGGTCGACGCGCTCGTTCGCCAGGTCGGGCATGAGGCCTCCTCGTTGTGGGCGTTGCGGAATGTGCAACGCTCATTGCGCATGGTGCTCACGGCTGTCTAACATCCGGGCCGAGGCCGGGTCAATGGACCCGTAGGAGGCGGAGGGAGCCCGATCGTGAACGGATCGGCGTCCGGGCCCGGGGCCACGGCCGGGCCCGTGCCCGCGTCTGCGTCGGGGCCAGTGCCCGCGTCTGCGTCCGAGCCCGTGTCCCTGTCTGGGGCTGCGCCCGCGTCTGCGTCCGAGCCCGCGCCCGTGCCCGTGTCTGCTTCCGAGCCCGAGCCCCTGGTCGCGGCCTCAAGCGGCGTCGGCACCGATGTCGTCTGCCTCGGCGAGTCCATGGTCGCCTTCCTGCCCTCCCGGGCCGGCCGCCTCGCCGACGTCCCCTCCTTCACCCGCGCGGTCGGCGGCGCCGAGTCCAACGTCGCCTGCGCCCTCGCCGCCGCCGGACACCGCGCCCGCTGGGTCGGCCGCGTCGGCCGCGACGGCTTCGGCGACCACCTCGTCGACACGATCGCGGGGTACGGGGTCGACGTCGACGCCGTCGGCCGCGACCCGCACCGGCCGACCGGCGTCTACTTCCGCACCGACGAGGACCGGGCGACCGACGCCCACGAGGTCGTCTACTACCGGGCAGGTTCCGCCGCCTCCGCGATGTCGCCCGCCACCGTCCCGTACGACTCCGTCGCCGGCGCCCGGATCCTCCACCTCACCGGCATCACCGCCGCGCTGTCCGCGGACTGCCTGGCGCTGATGCGGGACCTCACCGCGCCGCGGCCCGGACGGCCGCTCGTCTCGTTCGACGTGAACCACCGGCCGGGGCTGTGGCGGGACGGCGGCGCCTCCGCCGTGCTGCTGGAGCTCGCACGCCGGGCGGACGTCGTCTTCGTGGGCGCGGACGAGGCGGCGGCGCTGTGGGGTGCGGCGGAGCCGGACGCGATCCGGGCGGTGCTGGCGGAGCCGGCGGTGCTCGTGGTGAAGCGGGGAGGGGAGGAGGCGGTGGCGTTCGAGCGCCGCGCGGCTTCTTTCGCGCTCTCGAACGCCGGGCGGGCCGAATTTCCGCCCGGCGGGCGGAAACCTCAGGCCCGCCGGCGTCTGAGGCACGGGGCCCGGGGCGGAGCCCCGGTTCGGGAAGGGGAGGGGTGGGGAAAGGCCCCGCGCAGCGGCCCAGCCCCCGATGCGCCCGCGCCCGGCCTTGCCGCACCCGTGCCCGGCCTCCCCGCACCCACCGGCCCCGCCCACCCCGCCCCCGACACCGTCACCCGCGCCCCCGCCCCCCGCGTCACCGTCGTCTCTCCCGTCGGCGCCGGCGACGCCTTCGCCGCCGGGTTCCTCTCCGCCACCCTCCGCGGCCTCGACATGCGGACCCGGCTCCGGCACGGGCACCTCATGGCCGCCGCCGCGCTCACCGCCCCCGGCGACCTGGCGCGGCCGCCCCACCGGGCCCGTGCCGACCGGCTGGCCGCGCTCGACGAGGCCGCCTGGGGGACACTTCACCTCGGCCCCGGCTGGACGGGGGACGACCAGGAGGTACGTACGCCATGAGCCAGACCGTCGACCGGGCGCTCAGCATCCTGCCGCTGCTCGCCCAGGGGCCCGCCGACCTCGGGCAGGTCGCCGAGCGGCTCGGCGTCCACAAGTCCACGGCCCTGCGGCTGCTGCGCACCCTCCACGAGCACGGCCTCGTCCACCGGCAGCAGGACCAGCGCTACCGCCTCGGCGCCCGTCTCTTCGCGCTCGCCCAGGAGGCCGTCGAGAACCTCGACGTCCGCGAGATCGCCCACCCGTACCTCCTCGCCCTCAACGAACGGACCGGGCACACGGTCCACCTCGCCGTGTACGAGGAGGGCGAGGTCGTCTACATCGACAAGGTGGAGAGCCGCTACCCGGTCCGCATGTACTCGCGCATCGGCAAGCCCGTCGCGATCACCGTCGCCGCCGTGGCCAAGCTGCTCCTCGCCGATCTGCCCGAGCCGGAGCGGCGCGCCGTCGCCGCGAAGCTCGACTACCCCCCGTACACGCCCCGTTCGACGCCGAACGCCGCCGCCTTCCTCAAGGAGCTGGCGACCGTGCGCGAACAGGGGTGGGCCACCGATCTCGGCGGCCACGAGGAGTCCATCAACTGCGTCGGCGCACCCGTCCGGGGCCCGGACGGGCGGGTCGTCGCCGCCCTGTCGGTCTCGGCGCCCAACGTGGTCGTCACCGCCGAGGAACTCCTCACCCTCCTCCCGGAGGTGCGCGGCACCGCGGACGCCATCAGCCGCGAGTACTCCGGAAAACCCGCTACGAAGGACACCGCATGAGCGAGAAGACCGCGATCACCCCCGCCACCCACGCCGCCCCGCCCGCGAGGTTCTCGCACGGCGTGCGGAAGGGGAACATCCTCCAGGTCGCCGGCCAGGTCGGCTTCCTGCCCGCCGTCGAGGGCCGGGCCCCGGAGGTCGCGGGACCGACCCTGCGCGAGCAGACCCTGCAGACCTTCGCCAACGTCAAGGCGATCCTGGAGGAGGGCGGCGCGAGCTGGGACGACGTGATGATGCTGCGCGTCTACCTCACCGACGTGGACCACTTCGCCGAGATGAACGAGATCTACGACGAGTACTTCGGGGAGCAGAACCTCAAGGCACCCGCCGCCGCCCGCACCACGGTCTACGTCGGCCTCCCGCCCGGCCTCCTCATCGAGATCGACGCGCTCGCCGTCCTCGGCTGAGCCGGGACCGGACGCGGGGGTGGGGGGGGGGGGGGGGGGGGGGGGGGGGGCCGGCCGGCGCCCGGCGCGGCGGGGGCGGGGGGGGGGGGGGGCGGGCGGGGGGGGGGGGGGGGGTGAG